>DJHI01000058.1:21951-22513 GCA_002431715.1 Armatimonadetes bacterium UBA5829 | reverse complement strand
TCAGATAGTTGTATTTATACTTGGTCAGGATATTATCGATCAGCTTCTTGTGAAATGCCGGAGCATCTTTTCCCGTATAGAGATGAACTCCACGGAATTTGAGGCTGGGCCAGTCATTAACCCGGCAGCCTTGTATATACACCAGGTCACCATCAGCCCGCACAATCTGCCGCAGAGACTGCATGCCGTAGAAACTGCCCGCCTGGTCGAACCCGGCAACCAACACACAATCATGCATGACCTTCAGGGCATATCCCTCTTCATTTTCAGGTGGAATCACGCCTTCGGACCGTGCCGCATCGGTCAGAAGCCTGTTACGGCCTAACTCACCGACCAGGATTACATTTTTGCTCTCTTTCACCTGGCTCTCGCGAACCATTTTGAGATCGAGCCCACTCATAGCGAACACATCCGAAGTAAAGAGCAGCGCACCGGAAAAGTCTTTTCTAGACGCATCATCCGCGACCACTACCTTAGTATCTGCATTGATCTTGAAGCTGCCATCCAGGACTTTCAATTCCTTGGGTTCGGGAATGATCAGCACTTTGCTTGCAGGTGTGCG
>DJHI01000058.1:19830-21938 GCA_002431715.1 Armatimonadetes bacterium UBA5829 | reverse complement strand
CGGCCGTGGGAATTACCTTTACCTCGCTGCCCTGTGGCATCCGCTCAGGTCGAGCTTGCTTAGGCGCGGGCTCGATTGAAAAGGTTAAGGTCTGCGAATAGCTCTTTCCGGCTGCGAGTTTTTGATTAAAGAGTCCTGCCCTGAATGTGGGAGCCCTGCGCGATGGGCCGACCTCGCCGCTGCGATAATCGTAAAATCGCAATCCCGGCAGGTCACCTTCGACTTTGATTCGGAGCTTGCCGAGGGCGCTGTCGAATGTCGCATCGGTCAGATTCTCGGGAGCATAATTTTTTCCGCTCTCTACCCAATGGACTGGGATAATGCCCGATATATTGCCTTTAGTGCCGGTTGCGCTATATGCTCTTCCGGCGATGGGCTGGCTGGATATGAAATCGAATATGTTCATCTTGGCATCGGTAATGCTTTGGGGGATTGTATAGTCCAGTTTGAAGCTGACACTCTCCGGCAATAAAGTAACAATCTGATCGGCACTGAACGATTTACCGGAGTGCTTTATATTGACCACTTTGCCCCGAGGAATATCTTGAATGGAAATATCGTTGCTGCCTGAGTCATAGGAAAAATATTTGGAGTTAGGATTGCCGTTGTGGATAACGAGCCCCGAGGAGCGAATTATGCTGACATTATCGTAATAGAGAATAAAGCCAAGTACGCGATCGAATGACAAGCTCCACTTGCCGACATTCAGGCCATCTATGGAGCCGACCGGCTCCGCGGATACGGCACAAACCGAAAACAATAATGCAATAACTACAAATCCCAACCAATACCGCAAAACTATTCCTCCGACGCAACTCGATTTCAGTCATGGTATTGGCTGAGCCGAACCGATGTCAATGCTGATCCTGGGTAAAACAATCCGATTGAGAGTGTAGAACCGTATTAAATATGCGGATGGGGCTAGTTTTTCTTTTTATTTTTCGATTTCGGATCTTCATAAAACGGAGTTTTCAGTCGGCATTTTCCCGGGATATCACCGAACCTGGTGCTTGAGGTAAAGGTGTATACAAACCTTTTGCCTTTACTCTCTTTTGTGCACATTACTCTGGCTCCGACAGCGGATATATCAAGATTATCGAGCAAAGGGGAATTTTCACCCGTAAGCAGTTTTAGTGCCGACCGCCTCTGATCGGCTGTCAGGCTCTCATATGCTAGACCCGCATCTGAAAATAACATCGAACGCTGCGATGGTGTCAGTGAGGCATACATTTTCAGGTAATCACGTTTATCATGAATGTCGAATACTGCATAGCGGAGTATGCTGTCTTCTAATATACTCCACCGAAACTGCTCATCGCTGAGAGAAGCAATCTCAGCTAATTCATCAATTTCAAGCGTTCCGGTCTCCCGCATCTTTTTACGCAGCCGTTCGCGCATTGCATTTGGAATACGGCCCAGGCGCTTCTCATACCAATTGACATCCCAAAGCTCAATTACTTTGTCATTTCTGTTCCAATTGTAGTAGAAACTATCCATGGAAATGGTATCAAGAGCTTTGCGAAGAGTGGAATCCTTTTTGAAAGCCGGGGTTGCGCAGTATTTAGTACTATCTGCTACCATTGCAAAACCTGAAGAATCTGAAAGAGATGCGACCAATTCAGAGGAAGTCTTTGCCGACACATCTGCTTTGAGAGGGCATTCGAGCGTGGGATCATCTGAATGCTCTATCATAGCATCTTGAGAATAGGAACTCATACGAATATTCTGAGCTTCTTTTCTTATGGCAGTTCTGATTTGGTCTCGCAGCTCTTGATAAACATCCCAAAAGCTTTCATCATTCTCATATGCCCTCATAGAGACTTGCCCGAGCAGCCTGGTTCTTTCATCCGGTGCATCTTGCATAATAATTCCGCTGAGACACTCTTTTCCAAAATAAAAGCCCATGAATGGTCTATCGTCCGGCCTGGAGCATTTATCCACGCACACGCTAAAATGCCCATCAGATGAATCTATTTTATCTAGCAGCAATTTACAGTGATCGTGAAGTTTTTGATCATCCGAATGGATCTTGTCACAGCATGTAATTTGAGCACGCGTAATAGCTATTGCAGCCTGACGAGCAGCCGGAGAAAGGCATACAGCATTGA
>DJHI01000058.1:8820-19800 GCA_002431715.1 Armatimonadetes bacterium UBA5829 | reverse complement strand
GTAAGCTCTTTGCCATTCACCCATGCATCTGCCACCTCTGGAGCTTGGTTTAGGAAATCCAATGTAGGCTGAAGCACCCCAGCCTTTATGGACGTATACATCTCAGGATCATCATCACGCAGTTTAGCAAGCTCTTTGCCTGACAGATTCGCCATGCTCATATATCTTGCTAAAACACTTTTGCGTTTCTCGGCATCCTTTTTCTCAAGCTCCGCTACACGTTTTTTGACCTCGGCGATTGCAGACTGGTCTTCTGCCAGTCTATACGTCCAATTTGGGAATTTACCTCCGCGAATCCACCTGAAGTGCATGGCATCAGCGATGGAATCCATGAGAGTCGATAAGGGTATGTCGGATGCTATTATAGTGGCGCAATCCTCGCGAACCCGCCAGTTGGAGAGATTTTTACCTGAGTAAAAAGTAACACCGGTGAGGCTTGTCAGATCGTCAGTCAGGTCGGATATCTGACGAAGTTTGACCTTATAAGTGACCTTTTGATCCAGCCGGTCATCTTTTAGAGGCGAAATGACCTGTTTTTTGACCGTATTCGGGTCGTGCGTAGTCTTACCTTGAGCCAGAGCAATAACTATAGCAGCCAGCAGAATGATTGGAGCTATAAGCAGCGCTTTTCTNNTTTGAGCCTCCGCAGGTGTCGTCAATCTGCATGACGCTCCAATTGGAGATTTTGTTCATATAGCGGTAGGGAAATTTACGTTTCCAACTCCCCTTCCATTTCGGGAGGGGAGTCGGAATAAAGTTTAGTCCTTAAGCGGAGTAAATAAAACCTCGCCGCTGCCGCAGGTATCGACATTATAAGCCTCGCTCACAGCCGGGACGAGGCAGGTGAACGAATGCTTCAGCGTTATGTCCCAGTTATCATTCGGGCCGGAGATTTTGCAGTCTCCCATTGTCGCCGTTACCAGATGCATATGCTTCGATGACTTGATGGTGACCTTTTCGCCCGTAGCCTTCACCACGCAGAATGTTGGGAACTCAGTAAGAGTCTCGACCTTTGCCGCATCGATATNNCGAGAACCGGGTAATCGGGTCTGGGGGTCGTTATGGCTTTGCAGCCGTCGTCGAGATGCAAAGCGCGGCCCCTGTTGTAATCGAAGAGACGATAGGTGACCTGAGTCTGCTCGCTTACTTCAAACGCGACGATGCCTGGGCCGACCGCATGGATAGTGCCCGTCGGTACATTGAAATGCATACCGGGCTTGATATTATCCGCTCGATAGAGCATGGAAAGGACTTCATCTTCACTGGGATTTTCGGAGTGGATGAGGTCGCAGAATTTTTTCTTGTCCACACCCTCTTTGAACCCACAGAAGAGATATGCATCCGGTTCGGCGTAGAGGATGTACCACATCTCATCCTTATGAACATCCGCCGTAACAGGATGCGCCTGAACCGAGAGCTTTTCAGCCGAATCCAGCAGTTTGACGACGACCGGCACGTTTACGATCTTATCGAGAGGGGTACCTGAGAGTGGGCCGTTGGTGATTGTCGTAACCGTAGCCAGGTCAGGGTTGCCGGGATCGCACGGCCAGGTGCTCACATCCCATGCTTCACCCATCGGTTGGTCGGACTTAACGCAAGCACGCTTATATAGCCTGCACACGCGTCCGCCTCCCCATGGCCGCGGCACAGATATAGGCTCTAGTAATAATGGATAATCGAACTTTTGCAAAACAATGCACCTCCGTGCAAAAAATTCATTGGATACCATATAAAGTTACGACACTATATTGCCATCATCCTTTTTGGAACAACCACAGCAGATATGACGTATATAATATGGAATATAGATTATAGGCGCCGAAGCTCTTAGCAAGAGCGCGGGGAAACCAACTCAATGGGGCTAATTCCATTCAGGTAATTAGCGGTTAGTAGTTTGCATAATACTTCTGGTTCTGCAACACTTGAACCTCAAGAGTGATCGTGCAATTTACTACGTCGGATTTCCGCAGGAAATGTGACTTCTTAATAACCGTAAATTGCTTAGGAAGGGGGCTTCCTACCCTAGCCCGACAGCTAACCCCGCAGGTGCGGCAGGAAGGAACAGTTATGCCTACGGCACGTATTTCAGGTCACCAAATACACTATAACGTCTCCGACGGATATGCGGTAGTCAGGCCCGAAGGAGCTTGCAATGCAAGCGCAACGGAAGCGCTGGCCCGACTCGTCAACTCACCTATGATCGAGTCCAAGAACCTGATTCTCGATCTCAGCCACTCAGAATATGTCGAAACTCCGGGCTTCAGATGGATTGTCAGGCAGTTCAGGCAGGCCGAAGCAGCGGGCAAAAGTGTTGTTGTGGTTGGGTTGCCGCCGTCGGCTGAACGCGCATTTACACTCTTGAAGCTCGACAAAATGGTTCCAAAGGCTCGAACGGTTACGGAAGCACTGAGGGTTCTCGAACATCACGAGGACCTGGCGATGATAGCTTAGTTGATTCCGGCCCGCCCCTGTGGCGGGCCTTTGTTTTAGATAACTCCTCCGGTCGTCATACCCTCAAATAATGCAGTGCTCAAGTAACGCTCGGCTGCATCGGGCAGGATTATAACTATATTCTGTCCCTCGAACTCATCCGAACGAGCCAGCCTGTCCGCAACAGCCATCGCCGCACCGCAAGATATGCCCACCAATATCCCTTCTTCGCGAGGCAGGCGGCGGGCATACTCGATTGCTTCGTCGCCGGTTACGGTCTCAACGCGATCCACCAGAGAAAGGTCCAGCACATCGGGCACAAATCCCGCGCCTATTCCCTGAATTTTGTGGGGCCCGGGCTTAAGCTCCTGATCCATTATCGTCTGTGTGAGCACAGGCGATTCGACGGGTTCCACGGCAACCGATGTTATCTTATTGCCCTTGATGCACTTAATGAATTTTGACACACCGGTTATGGTGCCGCCTGTTCCGACACCGGCAATTAAAACATCCACTTTACCATCAAGGGCTTCCCATATCTCGGGGCCTGTCGTCTCCTCATGGATTTGTGGATTGGCAGGATTCTTGAACTGTTGAGGCATGAAAAATCTATCAGGGTCGGAAGCTGCTAGTTCCTCCGCGCGAGCAATGGCGCCTTTCATACCCAGTGCGCCGTCGGTCAGCTCAAGTTTCGCTCCAAGTGTGGTGAGAACCTTACGGCGCTCTATGCTCATAGTCTCAGGCATGGTAAGAGTTACAGAGTAGCCTCTCGCGGCCCCGACAAATGCGAGCGCAATGCCCGTGTTGCCGCTTGTCGGCTCAATAATCACCTTGCCGTGCCTGAGCGAGCCGTCCATCTCAGCGGCCCAGATCATGGATGCGCCTATCCTGCATTTGACTGAATATGCGGGGTTGCGGCCCTCGATCTTCCCGAATACATTTGTCTTGGCGCCTTTTGTAATCCGATTGATCCTTACCAGAGGCGTTCGACCTATGCTGAATGAGTTATCTTCAAACCAATTGGCCATTTGTTACTCCTTATAAAGCGTCAGAGTGAAAAGTTGATCGACTTAACGCACGATTGATTAATCATACCCCGCTCGCACCGGCTAAAAACTCATCAATGAATTTCAATTGACAAAGTTCGAATCAAACGTATAATGAAATAGTTAAGCAGGAGGTAGGTATGTCTCGTGGTTTAAATAATAGCGATGACGGCGCTGCCGTGCTTTTTATTCAGGTTGCTGCGATTGTGCTTGTCTTTGCGGTACCGACAACCGTCCTCGCGCTTGTACTGCCCGACTATTCCTCATGGATTATCCTGGGAGGAACATATCTGCTCTTTGCTGTTGCCGCACTTTTTGCCGGTATCGGCTGGAAGGACCCAAACTACTCTCTGCGTGCGCGAATCTATACTCTGCTCGTTCTGGCAGGCACAATCCTCGCTGTGCCGACTTCGCGTTTCTTTTCGGATTTCGATTGGGAGATAGGTGACTTTTTTCATGCAGTCGCCATGCGAAGTGCATGCCTTCTCTCGCCTTTTCTTATCGGGCTGATTTTCTCCCGTGTTATGAGAAGATATACAGCCGCAAAATAAGCCATACACTGTCTTTGAAAGCTCGACTAGAAGCCGGTGGGAGCCTACAACTTGAAACGTATAGCAATCCCGATCTACTTTTACAGGTTCTTCGATGACCTCATATTCATTTATCCGCTTTATGCAGTGATGTTCAGTGAACGAGGATTAAACGCGCTTCAGATATCGGTTCTTTTGGCGGTTTGGTCTACAATTGCATTTTTGCTTGAGATACCGTCAGGCGCAATTGCCGACAAATATTCCCGCAAGCATATATTGTTCTTTGCACAAATTGTAAGAATGTTGGGCTACTCCTGCTGGATATTCTTTCCATGTTTCTGGGGGTTCCTGCTCGGATTCATTTGCTGGGGTATAAAAAGCGCGTTTACATCAGGGACACTGGAAGCGCTGGTATTCGATGAGCTAAAGTATATAGGAGAAACAGAGAGTTATGCTAAGGTTATGGGGTGTGCCAGGAGCTATTCGACGGCGGGAAATATGATCGCAACCCTCTTGGCCGCCTGGATGATCAAATTCGGATACAATCTTGTGATCGCCGCCGGTCTGGTATCATTAGTGATCTCTTCGGCGGCTATAATGTTCTTAATTATGGCCCCTCGGGTTGAAACCATCTCTAAAGAACCGTATCTGTTTGTGTTGAAAATCGGCCTGACTGAGGCTCTCCGAAATCGAATAGTGCTGCGGTTAATAATGTTTCTCTGTTTTGCGCTAGTTTTTCTACCTACTCTCGACGAGTATTGGTCGCTTTTTTATAAAGCCGCAGGCATACCTTTGATCGGAATCCCGTTATTATCCGTTGTTGTTAGTGGTGTAATGGCACTAGCTGGAATGACTGCCTACAGGTGGAAGCGCTTATCCGACAAATCGATAATCGTGCTATTCACTATTTGCGGCATTGCTTTGTTTATTGCATCCAGGTTTATGCAGTTCGCAAGTATATTGAGTGTGCCGCTTATTTGTTTTCTATGGGTGGTAATCGATGTTTTGCTTGAATCGCGCTTACAGCAAGCAATCGAGGGTGTAGCACGGGCTACGGTGTTGTCTGTACGCGGATTTGTGGAGGAAGTATCGGCGGTTATTATTTACATGGGATGGGGCGCAACTGCTACAAAATGGGGATATTCCATGGGTTTTGCTGTCTGTGCTGCGGTTATAATAATCACCGGCATTTTATGGCTGGTAGCCGGTGGTAAAAATCCGTTTGGAAGTCGAACAGAATCCAGGTTACCGGAAAAGCAACTTGTTGGAAAGTAGCTGGTAACGGACACCTTCAAGCAATCCTGGTTGACCTCAGCATACTTTTGCGATATACTACTGCTGGTGGGCCTGGGCAATCCGGGCTTTGTGATTGATCCCCTGTCCCCTCAACAACATTCCCGAGGTGAAAAACTAAATGTCCGGTCATTCCAAATGGCATAATATAAGACTTCGCAAAGGCAAACAAGACCTGCAGCGGGGCAAAATATTTACCAAGCTGGCGCGAGAAATCATCGTCGCTGCAAAAGAAGGCGGCGGCAATCCCGATGCCAACTTGGCCCTTAGAATGGCTATTGCGAAGGCTCGTGAGAACTCGATGCCTGCGGACAATATCAAACGGGCAATCCAGAGAGGCACCGGCGAGATCGAAGGCGCAAGCTTCGAAGAGATTACATATGAAGGTTATGGGTCCGCGGGAGTCGCAATTCTCGTTCCCTGCCTTACGGATAACAGAAACCGAACAGTAGCCGAACTTAGAAACATCTTTGCTAAAAATGGCGGCAACCTCGGCGAAATGGGGTGTGTGGCCTGGATGTTCGATAAGAAGGGTCTCGTTCAAATCGCTGCCGATAAGTCGGATGAAGAGAGTGTTATGATGGCCACCATGGATGCAGGCGCCGAAGACATAAAAGTCGAAGATGACGTCATCGAGGTTACCTGCCCCAGTGAGGCGCTTGTAAAAGTCCGGGAAGCCTTGGAAGAAGCCGGTATTGAGTTCATGTCCGCCGAGCAGACTCAGATTCCCAAGACGACTGTTCGCATTGAGGACTTGAAAGAAGCCGGGAAGATACTTAGATTGATGGATGCTCTGGAAGATAATGATGACGTCCAGAATGCATATGCAAACTTTGATATACCTGATGAGATTCTTCAGGAAGCGGCAGGATAGAGTAGTACGGTTTTTTTGGTAATGGAGTAATTTTTTTTCGCATGATGCGAACCGTTCAGCCTGTTATGTCGTCATATACATACCGGACGGTGAGCAGTATGATCAAGCTGAGAGTGGAATGGCACTTAAGATGCCAGAATTGTGGAACCGAACTTGTATCTGATTTCTTTACCGACCCCGCGGAAGGCCTTGCCTGCCCGTGGTGCGGATGTATGTGTTCGCCAAACGGAGCCGACCCTGAGCTGAGAGATTACATCAAAAATGCTGTCAGCGAGATTGAAGATAAGGCAAACGGGATGATTCTTATCCAGAACTAGCTATTATCTATAATTCATTGTGAAAAGCCGGAGATACTCCGGCTTTTTTTGTTGACTCAGTTGTTCGGACAAATTTGCACTCGAAAAGACCAATTGCAAATTTGCCTCGACTGGATCAATATGCACGTTCAGTCGTGGTATAATATTGCGATTATGGCAAAGGACAAGAAGACAAAACCCCAGGAAGTATCGATCTCCAATCGCAAAGCCTGGCATGAGTATCATATAGAAGATCAGTATGAAGCCGGAATCGTGCTCGTGGGCACTGAAGTCAAGTCGCTGCGCCTGGGCAAAGCAAGCATCACCGAAGCTTTCTGCAAGATCGAAAACGACGAAGTGTGGCTTCACGGCATGCACATCGCTCCTTACGAGCAAGGAAACAGGTTCAATGTAGACCCGCTTCGTCCGCGTAAACTCCTTATGCGTAAGGTAGAGATCAATAAGATCAATCGACAGCTTCAGGAGAAAGGTTATACCCTCATACCTCTCAAGCTTTATTTCTCTCACGGCTATGCCAAAATCAACGTCGGCCTTGGCAGAGGTAAAAAGCTTTACGATAAGCGCGAGTCTATCGCTGCTCGTGATGTCGAGAGAGACCGCCGCCGCGAAGAAGCCTCAAGAGCGGACTAATGCTCTGCGGAAACCTTGCTTTCCCTTATTTGTAAATGGTGCCTCCGACCCTCAAAAGTATCCATTCCCGAAAAAGATAGGACTATCTCAGCCTCGAAATGAGTCGCCGGACTCATGTCTGGTTGGCAGGTTTTGTCTACAATCACTATGGATGCACTTGGAGGGTCGGCGAAAAGCTAACGGAACAGACAAAGTGATTCGCGCTCACCCCTACACTACGGCAAAAGCTGACCCTCGAGCATCCTTTGTTATATGACTATAGACCTCATCTACTAGAAAGTATTAACCCTCACCTTCACCCTGATTAAGAACGAATGACAATAGATGTCACTAGCCCGTAAAGAATACTAAATTGGCAACCAATAATGAAAATGTTTAATTATTAAAACAGTATTGCAGTCGAATTGATGGAGGGTAGTTCATGTTATCTAAACTGAAGATCGGGACTAAAATTGGCGGCGGGTTTGCAATTGTTTTGATGCTCACTATCATAGTGGGCATTGTTGCATTCACAAACATCCGCACCATGAACAAGAACACTGAGGAGGCCACAGGGCTTCGCGCAAAACAGGTGGATTGGTCTTATGAGCTGGCCTGGTCGATGAGCAGACACATTATGTGTGCACGCGGCTATCTGCTTTATGGCAATGAATCTCTTGCTCAGCAGTATCAAAACGAGGTGGCTAATTTCAGACAGACAGCCGAGAAACTTGAAAACTCTCTCACGACCACAAGTGGCAAGGAGACAATGCGCACTATCAAGGAAGGCGAGGCCAAATACGCAAGCATTTGGACAAATGAGGCCCTGCCAGCATACCGTGCAGGTAAAAAGGATCTCGTGAGCCAGATTGCGTTGGGCAAAATGGCCGATGCCACCAACGAGACAGTTAAAGCTTGCGAAGATATGCTCAAGGCAATCAAAGTTGAGAAAGATAAGGCCACTAATCGTGCACGCGAGGCCGGAAGCAACGCCGTAAAGGCTGTCTGCATTCTTTCTTTCCTTGCTGTAATTTTCGGAGTTTTTGTCGCATTCACAATTACAAAAGCTATCGTCACACCGGTAGCCGCTCTTGTAAAAGACGCAGAGAAGATAGCGGATGGCGACCTTACCGTAAAAGTGCAGTCTCATGGCGAAGACGAGATCGGTCAGCTTTCACAGGCATTCAAGCGGATGGTAGAGTCTTTGCAGATTACTGTAATCCATGTATCTCAATCCGCTGAGAAAGTAGCCGCGTCCTCACAGGAGCTTTCAGCTACATCCGAAGAGGTCAACAAGGCCACTCAGCAGATCACAGAAACAATCAACCAGGTAGCCGCCGGATCAACCGAGCAGTCCAAGACCGTTCAGTCCAGCGCAGAGGCGATGGAACAGTTGAGTAGAGCGGTCCAGGAAGTTGCCACCGGCGCCCAGAACCAGGCCAACACTGTAGATCAGACAGTTTCTCTGGTCCAGCAGATTACCTCCGCTATAGATCATGTTTCCGCGCTTTCACAGGAAGCAGCCGCCAACGGGCAGACAGTAACCGAAGTTGCCAACACCGGCGGTAAGCAGGTTGCCGATGCTGTTCAGGGGATGGACAGAATCAAGGATGCAACTGATAAGGTCGCTGAAATGGTCAAACAGCTTGGTGAGAGTTCGCAGCAGATCGGCGCGATAGTTGAGACAATCGACGATATTGCAGAGCAGACCAACCTGCTCGCACTGAACGCTGCGATTGAAGCAGCAAGGGCAGGCGAGCATGGCAAGGGATTCGCTGTTGTCGCGGATGAAGTCAGAAAGCTTGCCGAGAGAAGCTCCAAGGCTACGGGCGAGATCGCCGAACTTATCTCCAACATTCAGCAGATGACCGATCATGCCGTAAGCGCAATGAATCAGGGAAGCCAGGAAGTAGCCGAAGGGACTCAGCTTGGCAACCAGGCCGGTGAGGCTTTGAGCGCAATTCAGGAAGCCATTGTCAGTATCGTCAGACAGATCGAGGAAGTCTCGGCGGCCACCCAGCAGATGAGCAGCTCCAGTGCGGAAGTGGTAAAGGCGATTGAGAATGTATCCGCCATAACGGAAGAGACTACTGCTGCGGCAGAAGAGATGTCTGCAAGCAGCGACGATGTTGCCAGACAGATCGAACAGGTCGCAGCGGTTAGTGAAGAGAATGCGGCGGCCGCTCAGGAAGTTTCCGCAACTACTCAGGAGCAGATGGCTTCTGTTGAAGAGCTTACTGCATCCTCTGAAGAACTCGCTCAGATGGCTGAAGAGCTTCAGGAAGTCGTATCGCAGTTTAAAGTAGATGACGGCCAGCAGAGAGGAACTCTGCAGGATATCTCCAAGGCTGTTACCCGAGACCGACGAAAGAAGGCTGCGTAAGAGATGGAGGGTGAAACCATGTCTAACGAATCTCGCGATGTCGCAATTGATCAGTGGGAACAGCTGGTTGTATTTGATCTTGCTCACGAGTTCTACGGCGTAGATATCGGAGCGGTCAACACAATTATCCGAATGCAGGAGATTACCAAGATTCCTCGAACTCCCGAGTTTGTGGAAGGTGTGATCAATCTGCGCGGCAGTATCGTTCCCGTAATCGATCTTAGAAAGCGATTCGGGCTGCCGGTCAGCGATGCAACTAAGTCTTCCAGGATTGTGGTTGTCGAGGCAGGCGGCCAGATGATCGGCATGGTGGTCGATGCTGTCGCAGAGACACTTCGCCTCTCGGCCGATATGATCGAGCCGCCGTCCCCGGTTGTTGTAAATGTCGATTCCGCTTACGTGCGTGGGGTGGGTAAGCAGGAAAATCGACTGGTCATTCTGATTGATCTTGAAAAGGTCCTTACTGAAAAGGAACTGGACACGCTCTCGAATGTAGAGAAACGCACTCGCAAAGAACAAGAAGCTAAAGCTGCGTAATTTAGCAGCGTATCTTCCCGGGCGAACGCATTCAATTATGGATGCGTTCGCTTTTTTGCTGCATGAAAGTCCAATCATTTTATGCTGACCTTTTCTATTAATTTAGCTAATTGAGCGCTATGGCGAATATTCAGTTTCTTAAAGACTCTGTATCTATGGCTCTCGACTGTTTTGATACTCACGCATAACTGCTCGGCGATCTCTTTACTGGTAAGTCCTTTGATTACAAGCGATATTATTTCCCACTCACGCTTTGAAAGTGCTATAGTTTTTTTGGGAGAAGCATTTTTTACCGGCTCAGGAGGCGAATTTATATAAGGTGATATCCATCTTCTGCCACACACTACCGCATTTACTGCTGATACCAGCTCTTCTACACTCTCCTGCTTGGAAGCATAACCACATCCTCCTGCATTCAAGAATTTCTCCACACATTCCCAGTTAGAACAATCCGTAAAGGCAAGCGCTTTGACCGAATGATCGGAGAAGAAACCAGGCAATTCCTCTAACATATACCTGCCACCGTTTACTAACTCAGTAATTACTAGATCGGGTTTTTGAATTCTGATAAATTTGCTTGCATCCTGCAATGATGCAAACTCTCCCATTATATGGGCCTTTGAACGTTCGGACAGTATTTCTCGTATGCCCAATCGCACTATGGGAAATTCATCTATTATAACAACCCCGATACTTTCAAACATACCAGATTCCCTTCAGCAGCAAAAACAGACAGTCATCGAGACTTATTTGATAATATTCTATCTATATGTCCGTCTGTTATAAAATTGTTGCATCCGTCATCTTTCAGCTTTATAGTGCACAACGCAATTAATGTTCAAATTCAGGGATTACCCTTAAGCAATTTCATTTACAAGTTTCCGATTATCTCTCTGTCAAGGACAATTGTGTTTCAAAATCGGCTTTACCTTGCCATCGGGCAAGTAAACACATTGAAGCG
>DJHI01000058.1:203-8814 GCA_002431715.1 Armatimonadetes bacterium UBA5829 | reverse complement strand
CAAGCGCAAGGGAGGATAATAAAAGTGAAATGGTTTTATAATCAGAAGATTGGACGGAAGCTCATGATGGCATTCATGCTGCTTTCCGCCGTGGTCGCCGTAGTGGGGTTTATAGGAATTAAAGACATGGGCCATATAAACAAAATGGCGGATGATATGTATGAGAAAGAACTGCTTGGTCTTTCTTATATAAAGGAAGCTAATGTTAACCTGATTTATATTGGTAGAGCGGAGAAGAACCTGCTTTTGGCCAGCACAAATCGGGATCGTCAGCATCATGCAGACGCCATAGCAAGGTACCAGAAACTACTCGAAGAGAATGTAGAGAAAGCTACACCATTGATTACCTCCAATAAAGGTAGGCAACTCGTAAAGAAGATTAATAATGCCTGGGAAACTTATAGAGCAGTCCATGCAAAAATAATAGAACTCGGAATGAGTGAAGAACTTCAGAAAAAGCGCAAATCTGTTGAAATGGCATCATTGGGTGAAGGCAGGCAAACTGCTGACGTAATAGATAGTCTGTTTACAGCTTGGTCAAAGGACAAAGAGAAAAATGCCAGGAATGCATCGATCCTAACTACACAAATCTACAACAAGAGCCGTTCGTTTATGATTGCATTGGTTATTGGGAGTGTGCTGTTCGGCATAGGTTTGGGCGCCTTCATATCCAGGATTATCTCTGCCCCTGTCTCAAAATTGGTTTTGGCAGCGGAGAAGATTGCAGACGGAGACCTTACCGTACAAGTAGAGAGTGAAAGTAAGGATGAAATCGGAATGCTTTCTCTGAGTTTCAAGCAGATGATCGAAAACCTGAGAAATGTAGTCGGAAACGTTAAGGATACATCTGAAAAGGTGGCGGCTTCGTCTCAGGAATTGGCTTCAACCTCTGAGGAGATTGCTAAAGGGACCCAGCAGATTGCTCAAACAGTGGACCAGGTAGCCTCAGGCTCTCAGGAACAGTCGAAAAATGTTCAGGCAAGCGCAGCCGCGATTGAGCAACTCGGACAAGCGGTGCAGGAAGTAGCTAACGGCGCTCAGGCTCAGTCGAAAGCGGTGGATGATACCGTCGAGCTGGTTGAACAGATCACTAAAGCAATTGAACATGTTTCAGCGCTTTCACAGGAAGCCGCTGCAAATGGGCAGCAGGTCTCTGACGTTGCAAATACCGGCGGCAAGCAGGTATCTGAAGCTGTCGTCGGCATGGTACGAATTAAGGATGCGACCGATAAGGTTGAGGAAATGGTCAAACAGTTGGGAGAGAGTTCGCAGCAGATAGGCGCGATTGTCGAGACTATAGATGATATCGCCGAGCAGACGAACCTCCTCGCCTTGAATGCCGCTATCGAGGCGGCAAGAGCAGGCGAGCATGGCAAGGGGTTCGCTGTTGTAGCGGATGAAGTAAGAAAGCTCGCCGAAAGAAGCTCCAAGGCTACCGGTGAGATAGCCGAACTTATCTCCAATATTCAACAGATGACTAATGATGCGGTAGAGGCAATGGACATTGGCAGCCGACAGGTGGCAGATGGAAGGGAACTGGCAAACAAAGCCGGAGATGCTCTGAATGAAATCCAGCATTCGGTCGAAGGAATTGTGCGTCAAATTGAGGAGATGTCAGCCGCCAGCCAGAATATGACGAGTTACAGCACGGAAGTAGTAAAAGCAATCGAAAATGTATCCGCTGTAACTGAAGAGACAACTGCGGCAGCACAGCAGATGTCCGCAAGCAGCACGGAAGTATCTCATCAGATCGAGCAGGTTGCCTCCGTAAGCGAGCAGAACGCAGCCGCAGCCGAAGAGGTCTCCGCGACAACACAAGAACAAAGCGCATCATCTGAAGAACTAAATGCCTCAGCAGAGGAACTATCGGCTATGGCTGAAGAGCTTCAAGAGATGGTTTCGCATTTTAAGTTTGATGAGTCTGGAAACAAGGTAACACTGCGCGAAATATCCAGCCATGCTTCCTCGGTTTCCAGACGAAAGGCGGCATAAGATGAACAACGCGGCCATAGAAAATGAAAAGAATTGTATCTCCACCGATCGTTCCGAACAACTGGTTGTATTCGATCTTGCTGACGAGTTCTACGGCGTAGACATCGGAGCTGTCAATACAATCATCAGGATGCAGGATATTACAAAAATTCCACGCACTCCCGAGTTTGTGGAGGGTGTGATCAATCTGCGCGGCAGCATCGTTCCAGTGATCGATCTCCGAAAGCGATTTAGTCTGCCGGTCAGCGATGCAACTANNCGGCCAGATGATCGGAATGGTGGTTGATGCAGTCGCGGAGACACTCCGATTATCGGCCGATATGATCGAGCCACCATCACCGATTGTCGTCAACGTCGATTCCGCGTATGTTCGCGGTGTCGGTAAACAGGAAAACCGTCTGGTTATCCTGATCGACCTCGAAAAGGTCCTTACCGAAAAGGATCTGGATGCTCTCTCAAATGTCGAGAAACGCAGCCGCAAAGAGCAAGAAGCTAAAGCTGCCTAGTAACAGTTTGATGGTCTGGTGGTTTGATAGTGCGATGGTCTATCTGGCAACTATTACACTATCAAACCCTCTCACCATCAACCCTCACTTTACCATTGCCGAGTAGTGGTCGCTGGGTTCGAAAATTCCGCCGCTCTCGGCATAAAAATTATCGTTGAGATTAAAAATCCCGCGCTCCGCATTAGTCCAAGGCTTCGAATAGCAGGGATGGTAAGATTTCATAAGATCCCAATTCAGATAATTCTGATGGCCGTTGGATTCCAGCACGCCGATCTTCATTCCGGGCAGCGGAGCGATCCTTGCAGCCACATTTTTGTTCCAATCGACCAGAATCGGGTTGACTGTCAAATCAGCGCAGAAGCAGGGTACATTGCGTTCGTATGCAGCTTTCGCTATCTTCAGACTCATGCTCATAGTCTTGGCGATAGGTTTCAAGGCAATTGCACTGTAGCCCATCTCGATTCGATCGACTGCGTCTTTCTCAGAGTGAGCGCTCTCATCCGCCGCAAGCCGGACAGGGATGTCGGAAACATCGACCTCCATCGGCTCTGGAAACGGCTCCTCCAGGATCATAATGCGCTCGAGAGCGCCGATTTTTTCCGCATGGTCGATCAGGCTCATAAGCCTCTCTTTAGAGTCATATCTACCATTAGCATCGAGATAATATGGAATGCAGCCGCTGTCGGTATACGGAGTTCTTCGATCCTTTACGAGCGAGTGAATGGCGGAGAGCCTCTCTTTGTCCCACTCGAGCATTTTATTCTGGTCGCCGTCGCCCGCCGGGTCCGACCCAATTTTGATCTTGAGGAAAAACCACCCCGAATCGACAGCCTCGGCAATTTTTTCAAGCGAGACGCCGTAAGACATCAGTGGAATGTTCGCGAGCGTGCTGTGTCTGTAAGCAAGCGCAGGCCTGATATCCGCTGGGATCATATCGTCAAAGCCTGCAATTTTATTTTCGGCGCAATATAGCTGCCACGCGGCATTATCGACGGCTACAAGCGAATTAAGCGCAAAAGTTAGNNAGTCATCTTCCGACCATATTGATATGTAGCCGGAAGCAGCCTGTCCAGCAGATCCAGAGGGGTTTCAAAGCTCATGCCTTTTGCAAGCTCCAGCGCATATGCGGTCATCAGGTACATCATGCCGTTACCGGCCGACTCGGAGTTGTCGGTGAAAACCTTAGCGTCCGACCAGAGCGTACTCTGAGTACCCAGACCGACTCCGCGACAATCATTTTCGCTTTCAAGTAGAGCCACACTCTGCCAAAGCTCGCTTAAATATCCACCCTTGAATCCGAACGGTGAAATCAGCGGTTCTCGCTCGAAGTTGCTGTTTGTTCGTTTAATCTTTATCATACAAAACCCCTTAAGCAGGCGTAATGACTCAACTACCGGAACAGGTGGAATGAAATCCGTCGAACCAATTGATATTACCAATTAGCACCGCAGGATTGCAAATTGATGGTGAGGAAAACTTATCGTTCGCTTCTCTTATCGTCTTGCGGGATCACCAGGGTAATCTCTCCGGGCTTGACCCAACCGAGCTTGCGAGCGGCCTGCGCCGCGCCTTCGGTTGTCTTCAGATGTTTGATCTGGCGCTCCAGCGATGCATTTTCTTTACGCAGAGACTCAAGTTCAAGCGCGATTTGCCTTGTCTCGCTGTATTCTTGATCGTAGAGCCTGAAAGGCCTGGCAATTTTGCCCAAAACGAAAATCGCAAACGCAACGATTGCGGTGGTTTTGATCAGCGGCCAGACGATTCTTCTCCAGACGGAGCGACGCGGCCTGCGCCTGCGNNGCTCGGGTTTTGTTTTAATAGCTGTATTTACGCTCAAATCGCCGACCTCCTTGTGCTGATCATTATTGTCGAACATAATACCCCATCGACCATACACTGTCAATCGAACGTATGATCCATTTTCGGCGATGCAGCTTCACGGTATAATAGACGGGTAAGGAGGCAGGCTGATGAGTTATAACGTTGCAGTGCTTGGCGCTTCCGCAAAACCGGAGCGATATTCATATAAGGCAATCAAGATGCTTCTGGAATACGGATACGGTGTTTTTCCCGTGCACCCCTCGGCAAAGCCGATAGACGGATTGACCTGCTATCCAAGCCTCGATGCTGTAAGCGAGCCGGTGGACACGATAACGATTTATCTCGGTGAAAGGAACTCCACTCCGCTTATAGAAGATATTATAAACAAACATCCAAGGCGGATCATTATCAATCCGGGCGCGGAGAACGATGAACTGGAGGCTCGCTGCGTTCAGGCCGGAATAATAGTGCAGCAGGCCTGCACGCTGGTCCTTCTTAGGACAGAACAATTTTAGCTCGCGGTTGATGGTTGTAAGCTCTTTGCTCTCCACTCTCCGCACTTATCTGAATTGGAGGTGTCTCTTGAAACCAATCGCAGTGATGCGCAGAGACATAATAGCGGCCACAGGCCCAACTATCTACGGAATCAAACGCAACGATAAAGTTCGCTCTCCCAAGGGTGAGGTATTTACTTTCCTGGGAATCAGCGACGGCATTGCCCATGTCGAACGGGAAGATAAGACAAAGGGCCAGCCTTTCGTGGAAGTGGACAGCGGTGAATTCTCCAAGTGGCACAAGGTCTAGGTAATTTACTTAGCGGCGCAATAGAAGCAGCACTGCCGGAATTGCCCAGAGGCTGCTTCCTTTACCGGCCACATGAGTGCCTACTATCGGGCCGGCTTCCTGATTATAGCCGACAAGAACGGTTGTGTTTGAAAATCGTCCGGTCGGACGCCATGCCAGCGCCGTATTGTACTGATAGCCGTCGTATTCGGACGAAAAAGAAAAGTGGTCATCGAGGGGCATGCTCAATCCGTAGAAGAAATGATTGAGGAATCTGGCCTTACCCCAGCCCAGAGTCGCATATATATTCCGGGTACCGGCTGAGAAGCTTTTTGTTGCCACGCCATACCAGGCTACCCCTGTAGCAAACTCATCACCGTAATCATCGGTTTCTTTATCCAGCAGATCCTGCGCTCCGATTGCAACTGCAGGGGTTTTGTCTTTTTCCTCGAACAACTGAATTTGCGCGCTGAGGACCTTGCTGTCGTCTATCAGATGTGAACTGACTGCCATAGCCGAAAAATAAATCCGGGGTCTGCCGCAAAATCCCATTTCATAAAATCCGCTGCCATTGTTCCAGTTCTCATCCGAAACGGATTTTAAATATTCTCCTGCATAAGCTGAAATACCTATGAAATCATCTCCGGGAGTGTAAGCGATCGGAATATTCACCTGAATTGCACCGGAGCCGTCTACCTGGCCTTTATTGTCCAGAGCAAGCCCATCGCCGGGCAGTGGAGCGATATTCACATACTGCACTACCGGTGGTTTACCCGCGTATGCAGCCTCGCACAAAAAACCGGTAACAATAACGGATACAACCAGAAATAAACTCAGGTATAACTTCATGACTTGCCCCCAGAGGTAGTTGTTCTGCCGGTCAATTATAACATTGCTCGCTGTTTTAAACAAAATGGATGAAATCAGAGCAAAAGTACGGGAAACCTCCTATAGCAGGTGGCTTCAGACAGCAATAATACTAATAGGTGCAGCAGCGCTTTGAGGATAGTTAATGACTGATACCAGACATGCTTTAAGCCTAAGATATCGTCTGATATTCTATATGTGCGGATTTATATTCGCCACAACTTCTTACATTATGGGAGTTTGGGCGTATGGAGCGGAATCAGCTAGCTGGGGATATCCCGAACTCTATAAAATTCTGATTAAGAATATCGATGATGCATTTCAGAGCCATTGTCTGACATTTTTTTCATGGCAGTTGATATGTATAACCATCGCCGGAGTGATAGGGTATCTGTTTGACAGAGAGGTATATCACCGGCGGCGCGCTGAAATGCGGGCAAATGTCGATGGCCTCACCGATATTTACAACCACCGCTATTTCCAGGAACGCCTTTATGCCGAGATAGAGCGTGCCAATCGTTATGGCCGTCCTCTATCGGTGATAATGTTTGACCTCGACCATTTCAAGATTTTCAATGATACATGGGGCCACCAGGAAGGTGATAACCTGCTCAAATGGTTTGCTGATATATGCGCCGGGTGTATAAGAAGTATCGATATCCTCGCCAGGTATGGTGGGGAGGAGTTTGTTATTGTTCTTCCTGAAACGGACAATGAAGAAGCTTTAGAGGTGGCCGAACGAATCAGAAAGACCATGGAGAGACGCAGTGCAATTTCATTCGGAAAGAACAAGCAGACTACCGTAAGCGCGGGGATTGCAAGCTACCCCATGCAGGGAGAAAACCAGCACCAGTTAATTCTAAACGCTGATGCGGCTTTATATCACGCCAAGCAAAAGGGCCGGAATCGATGCTTCATCTACAGGGAGGAGTTCCACTGCTCTTATCGCGCCAATCCGGGACACGTAAAACAGCTGCTGGATGAGAATGAAATGAGCGCTGTCGAAGCGCTTGCAATGATCGCTGACGCCAGAGATATTCATACGAAAGGGCACTCGTTTACCGTTATGCGATTGTCCGTAGCTCTGGCTGAAGCGATTGGTATGTCAATTGAGGAGATAAATAATCTAAAAATCGCCGCGTTATTGCACGACATAGGCCGTATTGGCACTCCCGAGGAGATACTCCTGAAATCCGGGCCGCTAGAAGAACACGAGTGGAAAGAGATTGAAAACCAGCCCAGGATCGGTTCGAGCATATTGAAGCATATGCATAATATGAACTCGATTATTCCGGGAGTGAAGCATCATCACGAACGCTACGACGGCAAAGGCTATCCTGCGAAGCTGTCAGGCAAAAACATACCGCTGCTCGCTCGTATAATAGCAATAGCGGATGCTTNNCATACCGGTCTGCAATGTCCGTTGCTGACGCGCTTAATGAACTTAAGCGCTGTGCCGGAAGCCAGTTTGATCCGGACCTGGTGAAGTCATTCATCGAGATTATTGAAAAGCTCTTCAAGAAAGAGGCCGCATAAAGACTTGAGGCCGAGTGTTGTAGCTTGAACTTATCCCCAAACACCCGATACCCAACACCTATCACCCAACGAGCTTGAATTCGTCCGAATACATGTGCTAATATTGGCTGCCAAGCGGGCTTACGATAAAGGAGACGATGCTCTATGAGTAGTAAGCTGGGTACGGATGTTGAAAAACAAGACGCTGTGAAGGCAGTCAACTCTGAATGGCCTACACAGGATTCATTGCTGAAGAGCCTCGATCAACAATGGGCTGATCATCAGCATATGAGGGATCAGTCCTGGAAATCGCTCAACTACTCAGTTGCTCTCTTTGGTGCAATAATAACTGCCACATTTTGCAAGCCTCTTGCGACATATGTTTGCCGATGTGTGTAGTGCTTGTGCTCTTTACGATATGTGGAGCTTTTATAGCCGGTCAACATGCAGACCAGCAGAGAAGGAAGCTGATCGCTATACAGGAAATAGAGCTTAAGCTGGGCTTGGGTGGTGTGCTCAAATCGCTGACCTTTGAAGGTGAGCCAAAATGCAAGGTGGCTCGATTTATTCATAAGATGCATATTGCCATGTTTATACTTACACTAGTTACTTGCATTGTGGTATCGGAGTATCAGTTTCAATACCTACATAGGATGTTGAATTGGTTGAGTACGCTGAGATGAAGATGGATGCCGTAGTTTTCAGGCTGAATAATATAAAAAAAGACGCTGCGTTTGAGACTCGCGGTGACAGGAAGCAGATCGTAACCCAGGTTTATCCTGATATTNNGATGGAGGACACCGAATCGGCTGTCTTTACCGAAAAAGCGAAACAGGACCGGCATTATCATGCATTAGGGACGGAAATATACATCGTCCTCGAAGGCCTGATGAAGATAGAAGTTCAGTATGTTTTGTATGAGCTGTCTGCGGGAGATATGATCGTTGTCAGCCCTAACGCATTGCACGAGGTGAAGCCCGAGGGTAAATTTATTTGCAGGGTGATTACAGTCAACTGCAAAGGCACAGCCGATAAATATAAGGCTGATCGATAGTAATGGCCTCGATTTTGTAGATAGCACGATGAGTCCAATCAGTCTGAGTGGTCATTATAATAATGAGCACAAA
>DJHI01000058.1:0-165 GCA_002431715.1 Armatimonadetes bacterium UBA5829 | reverse complement strand
CTGAGCCACGTCGAAGCATGCGGGTAATTTCTGAGTTTGACGATAGCCGACTCCGGTGATATAATACGAAATGGATGGCTGGCGAAACAGGATGATCGCCGGCTTTTTGCGTAATTACTATGACATTAAATTTTACGGCGTCGAGCTTAGCGGGACAGATCGATG
>DJHI01000212.1:3978-4145 GCA_002431715.1 Armatimonadetes bacterium UBA5829 | reverse complement strand
GCAGAGGCCGAGATCGAATACGCCGATCATACGTCGCCATCCATATACGTGCGCTTCCCGCTGATCAAAGACCCCAATGGGCACTTTGACGGCAAGCCGGCAGCAAATTGCTACACGATCATATGGACCACCACCCCGTGGACGATTCCGGCTAACCTTGCAGTGGC
>DJHI01000212.1:1623-3967 GCA_002431715.1 Armatimonadetes bacterium UBA5829 | reverse complement strand
GCATCCCGACTATGAGTATGCGTTCGTGGATGTCGATGACAGCCGGTATGTGATCGCGGCGGAACTTGTCGGCAAGACTATGCAGGCGATGGGGAAGGCGAATTACTGCGTTGCGAAGACCGTAAAGGGGTCGGACCTTGAGGGAATGGTCTTCAAGCATCCGATCTTTGATCGGGATTCTGTGCTCGTTCACGCCAATTATGTTACGCTGGAAGACGGAACCGGTGTTGTCCACACCGCACCCGGTCATGGCCGCGAGGACTTCGAGACCGGCCAGCGCTACGGCCTGGAACCGCTCAATCCGGTCGATGCGAGAGGCTATTATACAAAAGACGCCCATGAGTTCGAGGGCCTTCATATAATCCGCGAGGGCAATCAGGCTGTTCTGGATAAGCTTACTGAGCTCGGGAATCTGCTGGCTCGTGAAGATATAACTCACAGCTATCCGCACTGCTGGCGCTGCCATAAACCGGTTGTCTTTAGAACTACGGTTCAGTGGTTCATGAACCTGGATCATAACGGCCTTCGGCAAAAGATGCTGGATGCGCTCAGTTCGATAGACTGGTATCCCGACGAAGCCGAAAACAGACTCCGGGCTATGCTGGAAAACTCGCCGGACTGGTGTCTATCCCGTCAAAGGTCGTGGGGTGTCGCCATCCCGGTGTATTTCTGCAAGGGTTGCGGCGAACCGATCATGACCGAGGAGACCATCAACCGGGTCTATGAGGATTCACTCGAAAACGGTTCCGACTCATGGTTTGAAAAAGACGCAAAAGAACTGCTTCCGCCCGGCTATAAATGCCCGAAATGCGGCGGGAGCGACTTTGAGAAAGAGACCGATGTACTCGACGTCTGGTTCGACTCCGGCTCAAGCAGTCGCGCGGTAGTCGAGCGCAGGCTCGATACGTATCCTGCCGATATGTATGTCGAGGGTTCAGATCAGCACAGAGGCTGGTTCAATAAATCCATGGTCGTCGGCGTTGCGACCAAAGGTCAGCCGCCGTTCAGGCATCTGGTGAGCCACGGCTTCATGCTCGACTCCGAGGGCAAGGCGATGAGCAAGTCCATCGGAAATGTAGTCGCTCCACAG
Source organism: Armatimonadetes bacterium UBA5829 (assembly GCA_002431715.1). Taxonomy (GTDB): domain Bacteria; phylum Armatimonadota; class UBA5829; order UBA5829; family UBA5829; genus UBA5829. The sequence goes on along the minus strand of DJHI01000212.1, from coordinate 2,877 downwards.
AACGTTATAAAGCATGTCGGCGCGGACGTTTTGCGATTGTTCGTTTCATCGGCCAACTATTTCGAAGACGTTCGAATTGGCGACGAGATACTCACCCGTGTAACCGACGCCTATCGCCGGATGCGTAATACTTTCCGTTACATGCTCGGCAACATAAGCGACTTCGACCCTGCCAAAGACAAGGTGGAGTATTCGAAGCTCCTTGAGATAGATCGCTATGTTTTGCATAAGACGGCTGAACTCATCAATCAGGTGGATGCGTTCTATGCTGCCAATGAGTTCCATAAAGTCTATCATTCAATACATAATTTCTGCGCGGTGGATTTGAGCAGCCTATATTTGGATATCCTGAAGGATAGACTATATGCCTCCGCGCAAGACTCGATAGAGCGGCGGTCTGCGCAGACGGCTCTTTATGAGATTCTCTCGGCTCTGACCCGAATGCTCGCGCCGATTATTTCTCATACCGCCGAAGAGGCCTGGCAGGAGATTCCGGGCGAAAAAGAGGAATCGGTGCTGCTCGCTTCGTTCCCGCAGGCGCATCCTGAGTGGGTTGACGAGGAACTTAATGCCCGATGGTCGAAAATACTAGAAGTAAGGGATAAGGTGCTGCTCACGCTCGAAGAGGCCAGGCAGTCCGGTAGGATAGGCAAACCTCTGGAGTCTCGGGTCAAGCTTGCAGTGCCGGATTCGTTATATGACTTTTTAGGCTCTTATAAGGATGTCTTGCCGTCTATATTCATCGTTTCGCAGGTGGAGCTTGTCAAGGCTACCGGCGATGAAGTGACGGTGGATATAGAGTCTCCTGTAGGAGCGAAATGTGAACGCTGCTGGCTGGTTCTCGAATCAGTCGGCAGGCATGAGGATCATCCGGGTCTTTGTGATCGCTGCTATGCAGCAATTTCATAAAGGCTGCCGGCCGAAGGACTTCTGTGAAAGGACGTATTTCGGGACATGTTCCCGGAATACAAATGCCATTTCCTAGAATTGGAATTGATGTATGGGGATTTTGTTCCCGATACTCACAACCCGTTGGTAGGGTGTTTCGGGACTTCGGTCCCGAAACGGAACTGCCCGTTTCAGGAACACTAGTTATATCACTTTGGCTCTGTCTCTCCCACTTTCGTATTACGAGAGAGGGTTGGGACGAGGGGGTAACGACTATGGAGCATAAACTTGATCTGCAGAAGTACAAAAAGCTTCTTCTAAAGGAGCAGGATCGAATCATTCTCGAGCACCGCGCATTGAGTGCGA
>DJHI01000212.1:0-1612 GCA_002431715.1 Armatimonadetes bacterium UBA5829 | reverse complement strand
GGCAGGTAACGAGCTTTCAGACTACGACAATCACCCGGCGGATGCCGCGAGCGATACATATGAGCGTACAAAGGATCATGCCATAGATGAGAATTATCGCGAAATTCTCGATAGGATAAGTGACGCTCTCAGAAAGATCGATAACGACTCATATGGACTGTGCGACAGGTGTGGAAAGCCGATCAATCCCGAAAGATTAAGGGCTATTCCATATGCCACTTTATGTATCGAGTGTCAGGAAACGCTTGAAAGAAGGTAATAAGACGAAGCTGTTATATATCATTTCGGCTGCAACCGTCATAGTGGATCAGGTCACAAAGTTCCTGGCTCGCAAGCTGCTTACAGGCAGTGGGGTGACGGTTATCCCCGGCTTTTTCGATCTCGAACTTGCATATAATCGAGGCGGCGCCTTTGGTATTTTACCGAACTGGGCGCCGCTCTTTATAATCGTGGCTCTGGTAGCGATATACGCAATCGTAAAGGTCGGGCGCGAAGGNNGGTCTCGCTCTCCTTTTAGGCGGCGCAATCGGCAATCTGATAGACAGAATTGCCTTTTCCAGCCGTGGAGTCACGGATTTTATAAGTCTCCACATTACCTCAGGCGGAAAAACTTACGCCTGGCCGACATTCAACATCGCAGACATTGCCATTGTCCTGGGAGCGTTGATGGTGTTTTATTACGTATACGTAATAGAAAAACGCACCCGGACTAATAATTCAAACCAATAGATTTATTATACCTCCGGGTATCTTACCTGGAGGGATTAAACCGGCAACTGATAACCGATAACTTATTATGCATTCAACACTCTTCACAATATTTAGTATCCCAATTAGAGCCTACGGCCTTATGATGGTTGTGGGTTTTACATTGGGCCTCGTAAGAGCCGTTCGGGTCGCAAAGGAACGGCAGTTGAATCCTGATCGGGTATACGACCTGGCCTTGATTGTGCTTCTCTCAGGTGTGATCGGGTCTCGCCTGGTATATATTCTCCTTAACCTAGATACTGAGAAATTCTCCGACTTTTTTGCGGTATGGAACGGCGGCCTCAGCTTCCACGGCGGTGTAATATTTGCCGTAGTGGCGGCTTTTATATATGCCAAACGCACAAAGCTCGCTTTTATGACCTATGCCGACCTACTGGCTCCATCCGCGGCAATTGGATATGCATTTACTCGAATCGGCTGCTTTCTGAATGGCTGCTGCTACGGCTGCCCGACGAATCTCCCGTGGGGAGTCCGCTTTCTTGAAGACGGCACTCTCACTCCGCCCTCTCATCCAACCCAAATATATGCATGCATCGCAAATCTGCTTATCTTTTTTCTCCTCACTCGTCTTGAAAAACAAAATCGCGCTCCGGGGTATATATTTGTAAGTTACTTAGGCTTATATGGGGTATACAGATTTCTTGTGGAGTATCTGCGGAAGGGATATTCGGCTCAGGTGTGGTTGTTGGGCCTGACGCAGGCGCAGTGGGTCAGTCTTGTGATGATCCTTGCATCTGCCGTTATCATCTATGCCTATTATCGCCGCGCCTCAGCCAAATAGACTCCTCCTTTCGCATAATTGAGAGGAGAAAAACCATGGATTGTGAATCGATGAATGGAAAAC
>DJHI01000153.1 GCA_002431715.1 Armatimonadetes bacterium UBA5829 | reverse complement strand
CAATTAGCCGGACAGCCGATCGTCTACTCCAAGGGGTTCATGACGAATCGTATCTACGGCGGTTCGATAGACGACAATACCACAGCAATCATGGAGACAGCAGACGGCAGTAGGTGCGTGATCGAGATATGCTACGGTTTTCCTACTGCGACCAACTGGAGAGACCTGGCCTGCGTGGTGAATACCGAGAACTATCTGTTTACTCTTTTCGACAGAGAGAACCCCAGGGAGTTCGCACTCGAAATAAGGTCGAGGAGAGATGATCAGGTTGAAATGGTGGATCTTCTGCCGTATGAGCAAAGGGTATACAGAGTTTTTGCCGAGGAGACGCTTAACAGATTTATAAGCGGCAAGAGCGGTATTGTCCCGTTCGATTACTTCTGTGGCATTGTCGATGTCATAGCATCGGTATATAAAAAATCGTAATACGCTGAATTGCGAGCATAACGAAGTCGAAAGCTCCGGCTTTCACACTATCTGGTCTTTTGGTAAAGAGAAAAATATGTATCGGAACTACAAATCCCGATACACCAAATATACATTTGGCAGCCGAAGCTGTTGCCTAAAGTTGAGGAGATAATGAGTTTTTTGTCTGCAATTGTTTTAGCTACTGCATTATTGCAGTCCACCAGCAAGACTCCTGACGAGCGAGCGGAAGGACTGCTCAAACAGATGACTCTGGAAGAGAAGATCGACTATGTCGGTGGCAACGAGTTTTCTGTCAGAGCAATTAAGAGATTGGGAATCCCTGAGATAGTGATGTCGGATGGCCCGATGGGTTGTCGCAACTACGGTAAAGCCGCTTGTTTCCCGGCTGGAATCGCTCTGGCCGCCACATGGAACCCTGACTGCGCCAAAAAGATTGGCGAAGCTTTAGGCAGAGAGTGCCGCGCGCGCGGCGTTCATATTCTGCTTGCGCCGGGTGTTAATATCTATAGATCGCCCAAGTGCGGCAGAAACTTCGAGTATCTGGGCGAAGACCCATATCTGACATCGACGATGGTCGTGCCTGAGATCGAGGGTATACAGTCTCAGGGTGTTCTGGCTACGGTCAAACACTTCGCCTGCAACAATCAGGAGTGGGATCGCCACAATATCGATTCTGTAGTCGACGAGAGAACTCTCCGGGAAATATATTTACCCGCATTCAAAGTAGCTATCCAGAAGGCAAAATCAAGATGCCTTATGACCGCTTATAACCTGCTCAACGGCGTTCACTGCTCCCAGCACGATTATCTTATCAAAGATATTCTCAAGGGCGAGTGGGGTTTCGATGGGTTTGTAATGTCGGACTGGACATCCTGCTACGATGCAGTAGGAATCACAAACGCCGGTCTCGACCTTGAGATGCCCACCGGCGAGTATATGAATAAAGAGAATTTGATCCCGGCGATCAAGGATGGCAGGGTCAGCGAGGCGACTATAGACGACAAAGTCCGCAGAATGCTTCGAATCTTTATAGCAGCCGGTTTCTTTGACAGGCCGCAGCTCGATGAGAGCATTCCAAAGGACAATCTGGCAAGCGATAAGGCTGCTCTTGAAGTTGCTCGTGAATCTGTCGTGCTTCTCAAGAATGAGAACAATGCCCTTCCGCTTGATCGAAACAAAGTGAAATCCGTGGCGGTTTGCGGGCCGAATACTAATCCGGCTGTTTACTGTGCTGGAGGAAGTGCATTTACCGAGCCGTTCCATGAAGTAAGCATCCTCGAAGGCATTCGGGAACTGGCGGGTAAAGCAATAGATGTGCCGCGTCCCGAGAACCTCGGATTTGTCGAACCGGTCAAGATGGAAGTTTTCGATAACAAAAAGCTCCAGGGTGAGCCGACGAATGTTTCCAAAGTCGATTATATTGAGTTCGAATGGGGCCAGGATCCACCGGAAGGCTCCGGCGGCCTGGAGGATTATTCGGCTAGATGGACAGGCAAAATCCACCCGGCTTCCGCGGGGAAATATATCTTTTCGGCTAAATCCGATGACGGCATCCGCGTTTATCTCGATGACAAGCTCATCATGGATGACTGGAGTGTTCATGGCCCAAGACCAGTGCATGCCTCAGCTGATCTGGAAGTGCGTGATTATAACATACGGATCGAGTATTTCCAGGCCAAGGGCGGCGCGATGATCTCATTCGGTTGGAGAAAGGCGATGAATGCGGCCGAATTGGCAGACAGCCTCAAAGACATCGATGCAGTCGTCTACTGTGCTGGTTTCAATAACCACACAGAGGGCGAGGGTTATGACAGGCCTTACGAGCTTCCTCTTTATGATCAGGTCGAGGAGATTATCGAACTTGCTAAGGCTCATCCGCGCGTCATTGTTGTGCTAAACACAGGCGGCGGAGTGGACTGGAAAGACTGGCTGGATAAGGTTCCGGCTGTAATCGAGGCGTGGTATCCGGGCCAGGAGGTTGGCAGAGTGGTTGCGGAGGTGCTCTTCGGAGATGTGAACCCGTCCGGCAAGCTCCCGGCAACTTACGAAAAGCGCCCGGAGGATAACCCCGCAGCGCATTACTACAACATCAACGATAACGGCAAGACGCCTTATTCCGAAGGCATTTTTGTCGGATATCGAGGATATGACAAGAACAACACCGAGCCTCAGTTCTGCTTCGGCTATGGACTCTCTTACACAACTTTTGAATTTGGCAATTTGAAGATTGCTGAAAAAGGTAGTGGAGATTCAAAGACCATAGAGGTCACCTGCTCGGTTAAAAACACCGGCAGCCGCGAGGGATCGGAAGTCGCTCAGCTTTATGTAGGCGACGATAAATGCAGCGTCCCGCGGCCCATACGCGAGCTTAAGGGCTTCAGTAAAGTCAAGCTTCAACCTGGCGAGTCCAAAGAAGTAAGTTTTACACTTACCAAAGACGACCTTGCTTTCTATAGTGTAGATAAGCATTCCTGGGTCACAGAGCCGGGTGAGTTCACTGTATCGGTTGGTTCATCGTCTAGAAATCTGCCGCTGCATGGCAAGTTTGCCTGGTAGCTATTAAGTGCACAGGCAAACAGCCTTATAAATACTTAAAAAGCTTGCCCAACTTATGTGAATGTGCTATCGTTGCATATCAGCAAGCTTTCGGAGTAATGGCAGCGTATGGATTGGAACGCAAAATGGATTTGGGCGAAGTCGCGCTCGCGTACGCCTAATTTTTATGTGTATGCCCGCAGGGAGATTGAAATCTCATCGGTTCAAGATGCGATTATTCATATCACCTGCTCGACTGAGTATAAGCTATACATAAACGGTCGATATGTTGGCCGTGGCCCAAATCCATGCCATCCCTCATTCCAATATTTCGATTCATATAACATCAATGGTTATCTCCGTCCCGGAACGAATGCAGTAGGTATCCTCTGTTACAATTACGGCGTCGGCACGCACTGCCGCCCGGAAGCTCCCGGCGGTCTATTGGCTCAGGTTGAAATAACCGCTAACGGCTCGGGCGAAAAAGCTGTATATGCAACGGATGATTCCTGGAAAGTGCTCCCCGCTCCAGAATGGAACTACGATTCCACACGAATGTTTTGGACCATTGGCTTCCAGGAAGTTTATGACTCCCGTAAAAAGCCGGTGGGCTGGAATGTATCGGGTTTCGATGATTCAAAATGGGAAGAGCCCGATGTGCTTGGCGATGTCGGAATCGAGCCCTGGCTTCAGCTTATCCCCAGGCAGATACCTCCGCTCAAAGAATGGGAATTACGGCCCGAAAAAGTTTTGGAGATGGGTGTTGTTACGCGCAATGATGATCCCGACGGAAATATCGCGGAGCAAATGTACAGCGAGCCTGCTAAACCCCAGCCTGGCATTATCAAAAAAGAGCGAAACCTGCTGATCGGCGGCAGTGGGAAAGCCATAATCAATCCGGGCGAAGATAAATATATCACCTTTGATTTCGGCGCTGAGGTGGTGGGCTTTTTCAAGATAAATGTCGCAGACGGCGGCAATGGGATCATAGATGTAGGGTATTCCGAAGCGCTAGATGAAAAAGGCAGGGTATTTCCGATCCGTCAAACCATTTTCCAGGCCGACAGGCTCATCCTGCACGGCGGCAGGCAGGAGTGGGAGACATTCGGCCGCCGCGCATTCAGATATGTTCAACTGACATTTAGAGATATCGAACGGCACATCTCACTCGAAAGCGTATCGATTAGGCGAGTCGGTTACCCGGTGGAGCAGGTCTCATCGTTCGAATGCTCGGATGATCTTCTCAACAAAATCTGGAATACCGGCGTTTACACACTCAGCATATGCATGCAGGATCAATTCGAAGACTGTCCGCTGCGCGAACATGGCCAGTATCCCGGCGATGTTCGGGTTGAGGCTTTAATGAACTACTATTGCTTCAACGACAGCAAGCTCGCGGCGAAGGCCCTGTGGCAGTTTGTTCAGTGCCAGCGCNNGTTTAATGACCTTTGGCCGTCAAGCACCAATCACGTTCTGCCCGACTACAACCTCGTTTGGGTGCTTGCCCTGCACGATTATTATCTGTATACGGGCGAGATCGGCCTTATAGAGCAGCTTTATCCGAATATGCGTCTGCTGTTCGAGGACTGGCTGCGCTCGCAGGAGAGTGATAACGGCCTGCTGACATATGAGGTCAATCCCGACGTGCCTGTGCATGAGTGGTGGCTTTTTATCGATCATATGCCGCTTGACAGGCGGGGTGAGGTCGCACCTTACAATGCGTTTTACTATCAGGCACTGCGTGATGCCTCAAAAATGGCGTCCGCTGTCGGTAAACACGATGACTCAGTAAAGTGGCATTCTAAAGCGCAGCAAGTAGCCGCAGCATTCAATGAGCGCTTTTGGAATGATGAAAAAGGCGCGTATGTCGATTGCAATAAAGACGGTAAAATGAGCGAGACTATAAGTGTTCAGACCAATACCCTCGCCATAATATTCGGCCTCGCCGATGCCGAGCGATCAAAACGCATCTCGAACTTATTTAAGGTGTTTAGGGACTTCAGTCCCGAAACGAATCCAAGCTTTAAGGAGTCGGGGAATTTCAGTCCCGAAACCAACCCAAGGCTCGAAAATGAGATCATTCAAAGCTCAGGCCCATATTTCGATTTCTATGTTCTTCAAGCTATGGCAAAGCTGGGGATGGTTAGTGAAGCGCTGGAGCGAATTCGCACCTGCTGGGGTGGAATGCTCGATCGCGGCGCATCCACATGGTGGGAAACATTCGACCCGAACTGGGAAGACGGCAAAATATGCCCTGATAGTCTTTGCCATGCCTGGTCAAGCGCTCCCACATATTTCCTTCCTGCTGAGGTGCTCGGAGTGAAGCCGTCTATGCCGGATTCCGACGTCGTGCTTATTCAGCCGAGGATAGGGGACTTATCCTGGGCAAAAGGCACCATAACCTCCCGTAAGCAGCGCGTTGAGGTCGAGTGGCGGTTTGAGCCGGGTCACTTCCAGATCGATGTCGAGGCTCCAAACGGCTTCATCGCCGGTCTTCCAATAGGTTTATTCGAAGATCCGGTGGTCGAGGAGATCGATCTCAGCCCGGAGACACCGGAGCGCAGGGCAAGAAAGACCTACGGCTGGGGCAATATGGTCTGGAAATCGGGCGAAGAGCACGATCCATATCTGGACTGGCTAAAGATGCAGGAAGCTGAGCCTCCCGACGCATACAAAAAGAAAAGCCGCTGCTCCACGAGTGACGGCTACCTCTGGATTCGCGAAGGAGCCTGCACCCACGTCAGGTATGACATTCGCGAGTCAGCCAAGTAACTTACTCATTCTTATTGCCTTCCATAGGCTGCAAGGTTGTTTCGAGACGCCTTTATCCCGAAACCATAGCCGCGCCGCGTTAATCTTTTCCACCTTTGCGGTATATCCCTTGAGGAGGAATATACCATGTCTTATAAATTCTTGATGGGCTTATTTACGGGGATCTTAATGGGTGTCACAGCAGCGTTGATGTATGCTCCAGCCGAAGGAGTAAAAACAAGGCAGGCGATGCGAGAGGCTGCTTTATCGACCGGAAGAAGAGCCGGTAAGGTAGCAGCAGGGATCAGCGGGAGGGTGAGTGAGAAAAAGGATAGAATTAAGCAAGCGATTTAATTTTTCGGTTTGGAAAGCTTGCTTGCCTGGTAAAAGAGGTTTACACGGGCCAGTGTGCTAGAAGATTGTCATGGGCAGGCATCGGCAGCAGGGGGAACTCAAGNNGCGCGATGCAATTTACACACATTGGCCGTATTGATACAAATCCTGCGGCTGTTGATACACTGCTACGGCGGATACCAAGCCCTGTTGCGGGCGAATTAGTGCGAGCTTTGGCAGCAAGGCTGGGTTGTATAGAATCATTCTACGAATCAATTCGCCGATCACTGGAAGATAGTTTAGTCCATAAAGCCGCCGAAAAACTGCGGCAAACCGCTTATGTTTTCCCAGTTACCACCTTAGAATGCGCGTCACCGTTTCATTCATTCCAAGGCCGAGAAGAGGTTCGNNGCAAATAAAATATGTAGTTGAAGTTTTCTATTATTTGGAACCGGTTTTCGCCATCCTTGCGGCCCTTGCCGAAAGATGGATTGCTGAGGATTTCGATCTTGAACTACTTTCGGAAGAACGTGATGACTGCACTTTATTTATGCCGATAGGATTCGATAATTTTGAACTTGTTGGAACCCTGAATACCTCCCGCACCTTCTATAGAACGCTTACTGCCTGTTCATACAAGATCGATGCGAACAACGCTATACGTGATCTATTAATTGCCAAGGCTAGGTCTCTGTCATACGATATCGCCTTGCTCCCTGTTCAACATCCTCATGGCATAGACAAGCCTGCTCTGGAGGATGAGATAACCGGCAGCCTTAAAGCGTCAGCAGACACTCTGGTTAAAACATCGGTTCTGCGGAAAGTTTTTATAGCCAATGAGGTAGCAGACAGAAAGATGCGCAGCGAATGTGAAAAGTTGGGCAGGGCGCTTT
>DJHI01000208.1:10614-13820 GCA_002431715.1 Armatimonadetes bacterium UBA5829 | reverse complement strand
TCACGTAACACTGAACTCTTTCGCGAAAAAGCGTATTGATGACGGTTTACAGAGGAAGCAGGCGGGTAAACAATCTCACACCCGCTTCGGCGGGTCGTTAGTACTCTTTGGGAGGGTAGAGATACTCGTCCACGCTATCATGCGTGCACTCAAATCGCAGGGGAAACGAAGTCTCGCAAGGTAAAGCGCCGTCCATATTCAGGGCGGCGCTGATTTTTATTGGGTTATCGGGTTAATGGGTTCGCAGATCCCGAAACACCTTAACTAATAACCAATAGCTAAAAACTAACGACTGTACAAAAATGAGCAGGTGGCATGGTCAGGATACCACCTGCTTGGGGCAATAGAGGACGGCTATCTTGCCAGGTCGGCACCGTCCCGTAGGCAAAGCCTTTATACCCGCCTGCTTAATTTGCCAAACAAATACTCAGTAAAATACGGCTTTGAACTCGCGTTGGAAAATAGAATTCGGATATACGGATTTCAAGCCAAAAGATGCAATTTGTTTAGCAATGACTGCTTTGATTTCACTCAATCCTCGACTTCAGCGCGCTCAGGTCTGGGGCTTTCGATGGGAATATAATCCTCTGAATTACAGTCGAACTCCTCCTCACACNNTGCAGAAGTAGTAGATTTCACCTTCATACTCGCTCTTATATGCCGTATCAGCCGATACATACTGCCCGCATACAGGATCCTTAGGCATTTATCACGCCCCCTTTGGATTGGGTTTTAATGACGTAATATTACCTGTGCAGGAAAAGAAATAAACACAAGCTGGGAATTTTAATTAATCTGAGGGTTCCACCAGATATCGGTGAATGAAGCGGCTATGCGGTCGGCAGTCGGATTCAGACCGAGAGCCTGCAGTGACTGGCGGGAGATATNNATATCGCCGACGAACGCTATCTGAGTGGATGAAGCGCCGGTGGGAGTCACGACACAGCGCACTGTGACCGCTTTCACCTCGGAATTTGAAGCAAATGCGGATTTTGCAATAGCCGAGGCTGTAGCAAGTATCGCACTCTTATTGATCGAGGCGGAAGGCAAGGAACAGGTTATGGAAACCACGCTCTGCCGAGGGTCGGCTATGACGTCATCGACCTTTGCGCCGCCTATACCGTCGGCCTGAGCAGTGTCATTACTAATCTTCACTTCGGCAGGCGTCCTAGCGGAAGAGACATCGCTACCCGATCGGCTGGTCGTCTGCTTTGAAGTGATGTTTTGATTCGATGATATCCTTGATGAACCAATCGGAGGGTAAGACCGCGATTCATCACTTGAGAGAGCGCCGGAGTATCCGGAATGATATTTCGGATTCGATGTTGCGGCGGGCTGATGACTTCGCTTTCCCATTGCCAAAACGATGGCGAACACCACAAGAATAATAAAAGCGGCTGTCATCGTGATTGCCCAGATGCGAGTCCGCTTTTCGAATGTTCCAAGATGACTGCGCTGCCGGGAGAGTATACTGCGCTGTAAAATCTGATCTTTGACCTTATTTAACCTAGCCTTATCGGATGTGCTGTCAGGATTCATCTCGAGAGCCATCTGGAGCCATGTCAGGGCATCATCGAGCATCCCCCGTTCCTGATAAATGACTCCGAGCAGAGAAGCGATATCCGCATTATTGGGCTCAAGTCGCAGAGCCTCAGTGGCATCGGCAACGGCTTCATCCCACTCCTGACGGAGACGGTGAAGGTTTGCCGAAGTGAGGTACGCACCGACTTCCAGCCTGGGAATCTGCTGCATCGCCTCGGCATCAGTTACCTCTTTGCCGCATTTCGGGCAGAAGTGCGCAGTCTCATCTAGTATTAAGTTGCAATCCTTGCATTTACGCATATTTTTCCGCGGCCTTAACGGTTTGTGAAAGCAGCATGGCTATTGTCATCGGGCCGACTCCCCCTGGAACCGGAGTGATATAGCCGGCCCTTTGAGCCGCTGCATCGAATTCTACGTCTCCGACATCGTGTGAAGTGCCCTCGACCTTGTTATACCCCGCATCGATTACCACGGCACCTTCTTTTATCCAACTGCCCTTTATAAACTCAGGCTTGCCGATTGCAGCAACTAAAATATCGGCTCTGCCTACGACATCGGGCAGGTTCTGAGTGCGCGAGTGGCAGATGGTGACCGTCGCGTGCCTCTCCAGAAGCGCGAGAGCGACCGGCTTACCGAGGATTATACTTCGCCCTACGACTACGGCTTCTTTACCTTTTGTCTCAATTCCGTATTTCTCGAGAAGTGTGACTATGCCCAAGGGTGTGCAAGAGAGAAAATCGGCGGTTCCCAGAACCAGTCTGCCGAGGCTCAAGGCACTGATACCGTCGACATCCTTTTCAACCGCTACGGTGGCCAGAATATCCAGTTCATCCAGATGCGACGGCACGGGATGCTGAACCATGATGCCATGCACCGAAGAGTCATCGTTGAGTTTTTTTATGACATCCTTAACCTGCCCCTGAGTGCTCTCGGCGGGCATCTCGATGAGGTCAGAGATCATACCCGTCGCCTCGCAGGCCTTTTTCTTCATACGAGTATAGGTAACGGAAGCGGGGTCAGTGCCGACGAGGATCACTGAAAGTCTGGGTGTGACGCCCTTTTCACTCTTAAGCTTTTCAACGCGCTCGGTAAGCTCCGCGCGTATCTGCTTGGCTGTCGCGCTTCCATCAAGAATCTTCGCCTGCAATATCTGCCTCCTTGGGTTCTCTCTGCCTCAAATAGGTCGCAAGGACTCCGTTTACGAATTTACCGGACTCAGCGGTAGAGAATTTCTTTGCCATCTCAACGGCTTCATCCACGGCAACAATAGGCGGCACGGAATCGACATAATCGATCTCGAAGATTGCTATTCGAAGTATGTTGCGATCAACTGCCGGCTGCCTGTCCACAGGCCAATCCTGAGCCAGTTCTGAGATATGCTTATCTAGCTCCGGCAGACGCTCTTTGACTCCTCTTGCAAGCAGATCGGCATATGCTCGCACTTCCTCGGCCTTCTCAGGGCTTTTAGCCTCTATGCCGCTTAAGTCGGCAAACTCCAGCGCGGTCGATATTGCCTCATCGAAAGGCATCCCGCAGGTTCCGGCCTGATATAAAATATTAAGGGCGAGTTCCCTCGCCGCTCGTCTGGTTTTTTTCATAATTGGGTTAACGGTTGTCAGTTATCTGTTTTTGCTGGCATGCTTTTAGTCGCCGGGCGGTTAAAA
>DJHI01000208.1:2185-10572 GCA_002431715.1 Armatimonadetes bacterium UBA5829 | reverse complement strand
TCATTCTTCTTGGAATGAAACTGGTGGATAGTTCACCTTTTTTGAAATATGGATTGGAGAGTATCTCCATCTGATACGAAATGTTGGTCTTTACACCCTCGATCTCATATTCGGAGAGGCAGCGCATCATTCGGGATATGGCTTCATCGCGGTCCTGCCCCCAAACAATAAGCTTGGCAAGCATCGCATCATAATAAGGCGGAATCTCATAACCGCCGTAGATATGAGTGTCGACCCGGACGCCTATTCCACCGGGTACTGCCAGATGGCGAACCGTGCCTACGGACGGAGCAAAGTTGTTTGAAGGATCCTCGGCAATGATTCTGCATTCGATAGCGTGGCCATTGAGCTTGATATCTTTCTGTGTCACGCTCAGCTTCTCGCTTGCTGCCACTTTGATCTGCTCCTTGACGATATCCATGCCGGTAACAAACTCGGTGACCGGATGCTCGACCTGCACGCGGGTGTTCATCTCCATAAAGTAGAAATCGCCGTTTTTGTCGAGAAGAAATTCGACCGTACCGGCATTGGCATAACCGACCGCCTTGGCGAGCTTAACAGCCGCTTCACCCATCCTGTTTCGAATGGCGGGATTTACAGCTACCGATGGCGACTCTTCGATAAGTTTCTGGTTTCGGCGCTGGATGGAGCACTCGCGCTCGCCCAGGTGCACGTAATGCCCGTGCTCGTCGCCGATTAACTGAATCTCGACGTGGCGAGGTTCCTCGATCTCTTTCTCGATATACATTTCGCCGTTGCCGAAAGCAGACTCCGCCTCAGCGATTGCGACTCTCAACTGGCTTGCAAGGTCTTCTTCGCTGTGAACCACACGGATACCACGTCCGCCGCCGCCCGCGGTCGCCTTAAGCCTGATCGGATAGCCCATCTTGCGCGCGGTCTTGAAAGCGTCCTGCTCGCTCTGGATCGTTCCCTTGCTTCCAGGAATGACCGGAACTCCGGCCTTTGCGGCGGTTTCCTTGGCGCGGGCTTTATCGCCCATAAGCTCGATGGCGCTTGCCTTCGGGCCTATAAATTTGATGTTGCAGGCCTCGCAGGCTTCGGCAAAACTCGCCTGCTCAGAAAAATAGGCATAACCGGGATGAATGGCTTCGGCGCCGGTGATGGTGGCAGCCGAAATGATATTGGGCATATTGAGGTAGCTCTCTTTATTGGCGGGAGGGCCTACACAGATGGCTTCATCGGCCATGCGAACGTGCAGAGAGTCTTTGTCGGCTTCGGAGTAGATCGCGACAGTGGCGATTTTCATCTCCTTACAGGCCCGTATAATTCTAATAGCAATCTCGCCTCGGTTGGCGATTAAAATCTTCTTAAACAAGTTTTCCCCTTTCGGGAGTTATGCGCTGCGAGTTAAAAAACCGCAAGTCATAACTCGTAACTCGTAACTAAAAGTTTGCATGTCCGGGATATGGGCAGCGGACCGTGCCTGTAGCCGGATCGTATATATAGTTTTGTCCACTGACCGGGCATTTCNNGCCGGGTGAAAGCCCGAGATCATTGAGGGATTTCGGATTGCCCTCGGTGGTGCTCACGGCTTTCTCGTTCTGGATGGCTGTTCTGACCTGATTAAGGCGCTGGCGGCAGTCTTCACCCTTGGCCTTGTCCATCGCTTTACCGTAGACAGTCTGCTTTTTGCTGTATTGGTCGACCAGGGAACTGTCCTTTTTAACAGTGGACATGTTTCCGCCGGTAAACATCATCGCAGCTACAACGCCGACTATGACTATGGCGACCAGCATGCCTATCAGAGTCCAATTGCCTTTGTTGTTTCTTTTCATAGCCTGCTCCTTTAGTAAAGGACTGCGCCCTCACCCCAACCCTCTCCCCCAGGGAGAGGGAGTAGAAGCGAATCTTATACACAATTACTAAAAATGCCAAATCAGCAAGTTAGGCTGATTCAATCTTATAAAGAGGCTGGCCGTATTCAACGGGTGTGCCGTCCTCGACCATAACCTCAACCACACTGCCGGATGAGTCTGAAACCACATCATTGAGCAGTTTCATCGACTCGATTGCGCCGACAACCATACCGGTCTCGATATTCGAGCCGACTTTGGCGAGACCATCCACGACATGAAAAATGCCGACCATCGGTGCAAGTATGTAACTTGCTGTGTCAATTTCCGTATTGGAGACAGCGATACTCGCCTCAGAAGCCTTTTGAGCTTTCTTTGGCGCCGCAATTGATTTGGCCTTTTTGCCCTTTATAATATGTACGGCAAAGTCGCCCTTGCGGACGGAAAGCTCTTCGGTTCGCGAACATTCCAATACCTTGATAAGTTCTTCGATTTTCTCTAAATCCATTTGTTAGACCTGCAAATCAAAAATCAGATACTCCAAAGTCCGAAGGGTATAGCTGATGAGAATGATCGCCAGCCAGACCACAGCGATATTAGTTAAAACATGCCCGTCCGACGCCATAGTGCTGCTTGTTATAGACTTATAAGACAGGAAGTTTACAAATTGATCGGTCTTTTCCAGCGCCGTCCCCACATACTTCGAAATCTCTCCATAGAAGAGGAATATGGCGAAGATTACCGCCGGGAAGACCATCGGGCTGAGCAATCTGTATTTCTGTCTCTGATGCTCCGCATATATTCCGCATCTGCGACATCTGATGCGTTTGGCTTTCGCACTGATTTTAGGCTTCTTGCTCTGACCATCGAGCCCAAGGCTGTGCAAAATGCCTTTATAGCTCGCGTTATCCTCTCCCTGGCCCGCCATCGCCATCAGGATGGTATGCTCATCGCAATAGCATCCGACTTTAATTCTCCAGCAGGGTTTCTTTGCCTTGAAAGCCGGACAAACCTGCCTTACAAAACTGCGGCAGTAAGCCATATCCCAGCACTTGCCGTAAAACTTCGGCTTCTTAGTCTTCTCCCGCTCTCTTTCATCACCCCAGCGCGATTCGAGGACGCGCCTGACGGATATTCCACGCCAAATGCGCAAGATGCAGTCTCTAATGACAAGCACCAATCCCGGAATCAGGCATATGGCCCCGACAGTGCAAAATGCATCCACAACCGATAAAGCCACACCGGCAGTCCGGGCATTTTGCGCGTGAACGAACCGAGCCAATGCCTCGGGAGTTCCAAAATAAAGCAGCACACCGAAGACCGACAGCGATTGACCGACCAACTCATCCCAGAAAAGCCGGACAATCAAAGAAGCAACAACGGCAATACCTGCAACTATTAGTCCCTTGCACGCCAATGCGACGCTATTCAATAGAAAAGCGCTGTCCGCAGTCGGCATTTTATCGATCTGGCCGAATCGCGGTCCCAGAATGATCCAGAGCGAATATAAAACAGACACAGCCAGTAATGGAATGCCGAGCCTTAACCCCAAAAGAGTCAGGTTATCGACAATACCGACTATCCAGCTCTTGGTATGTGACTTTAGTGCCAAATCCAGAGGCTCCTTTGACCAGGAAACTTCACGACACTACGATATAAGCTGCCGCCTATGTTATGAATTCGATGTCTTACAGAAAACTCCTGTCGACTAATCCTTAACTCTCTCAAGATAGTCGTTGGTGCGAGTGTCGACCTTGATCTTGTCGCCGATATTAATAAAGAAAGGAACCTGCACTACAGCACCGGACTCGATTGTAGCCGGTTTGCTGCCGCCTGAAGCGGTGTTGCCCTTCTCACCTGGCTCGGTTTCGACTACTTCAGCCTCTATAGTAAAAGGAAGCTCGACGTTAATCAGTTCGCCCTGATGGCTGAGCGCCGTAACCTCAAGACCTTCCTTAAGGTACTTGACTCCGTCACCGATCTTCTCTTTAGGAACGGGAGTCATCTCATAAGACTCGGTGTCCATGAAGAAGTATTCGCCGTCTTGCTCATAGCTGAACTGCAGCGGATAGCGCTCCAATATAGCCTGATCCATTTTTTCGCCCGCTCGCCAGGTCTTCTCTATAACGCCGCCTGTGCGGACATTCTTGAGCTTGCTGCGCACAAAAGCGCCGCCCTTGCCGGGCTTGACATGCTGAAACTCCACAATGGTGAATATATCATTATCGACTATGATCGACACACCATTCCTGAAATCACTGGTATCCATTTATCTCTCCAAACTTAATCATCTTCGCTCGAATTATAGCATATGGTTGTATTGCGCGGCAAATAAGACAGAGATGAATAGATATGGAATGGACGGCTGGTCTTGACAAAGCCGATTGTGTGCAGGTACAATCGGTTTGCCTGGCTGTATTATCCAGGCTGGAGATATTTCCCATTNNCCTGCCCGAAGCCGCAACCAGCGGTTATATCTATAGGTTTATATGAAAGGCACTCAAAAATTGGAGGTTAACCCTATCCGCCAGTACGATGACTTCGATCTGATGGATTATCTGCTGCCGCTGGCTGCAAGATGGAAGCTGCTGCTTGTCGTAACGCTGTTGGGTTCGATAATCGGTTTTACCTTCAGCCATTTTCTTCCCAAGATATATGAGTCCAGCGCGACTATATATGTACAGAGTTCCTCAACGTTAAGCAGTCAGCTAAGTGATCTTCCAATCGCATTGGGGCCCTCTTCTAGTGACTCCACTAATTATCTGATGGTTTTATTGCAAAGCGATACCTTTGCTCAGTCGATAATCAATAAGCTTGATCTTACACATAATCCTGATTTTACTCATCGTGGACCTTCCAACCCAGAAGATTTATTAAGGGAGTTCGAGAAAGGCATATCTGTACAACAGGGTAAGAACGGAAATATAACCATATCAGTAAAGTCAAATAAGCCGGAACTTGCCGCGGATATTGCCAACGAAATGCTGAATCATCTCGGCAAGGTGGCGCTGACAAGATCTGATCGAAAAAAAGAGTATACGGCTCAAAAGTTGAAAGAGACAAGCCGGGATCTCGATAAAGCTCAAAGAGAATTGCAAAAGTTTCTGGAGGATAACAGTATATCTTCCGTCGATGATGAAGCAAAACTCATAGTTGCGCAGCTTACTGAGCTGGAATCAAAATCTATGAGTGTCGATGCCGATATCGCAAGTCTGCGCAGCCAACTCGCTAATGCAGGTAATCTGGATAACCTCGTCGATTACGAAGTGCAGCTTAAGACGTTGGAGTCCGGCAGGTCATATATTTCCTCCAAAATAGAAGAAGCTCAAAAGAAGATAGCGCAGCTCCCGGCTGTAGCGGCCCGGTATGCAAGGATACAAAGGAATATTGCGAGCCTGTCCAAAACATACGAGATTCTGACCGAACAATATCAAATGGCCAGCATCACTCGCCAGGGTGAAGACGGCGATTATCAGATCATAGACAGAGCAAGGCCTAATCCGAAGAATGTAGCGCCGAGAAAAATGTTAAACACAGTATTATGCGGCTTCATCGGATTTCTGATTACAGTGGTTATTATCCATTTTCGGATGGCTGCCGATTACAGAAGGCATAAATACTCCAAAAAATTCGTCCCTCTTGACCCCGATGTGGATGCGAGCAAAGTATGAGCGTGAATCCTCATCTTCAGGAGGTAGCGGCTAAACCTCTTGGACTTAAAAAAAATTTTACCTGGACGCTAGCGGGCAATATCATATACGCCGGAAGCCAGTGGGGCATGCTTATCGTCCTTGCCAAACTCGGCAGCCCTGAAATTGTAGGAAGGTTTGCTCTTGCACTTGCTGTTACGGCTCCTGTGATCGCATTCGCAAATCTGCAACTCAGAATTTACCAGGCTACCGATGCAGCCAACGAATACCAGCTAGACGACTATCTCGGCTTAAGGATAGCCATGCTCGTTCTTGCCTTGCTCTTTGTTGCACTGACAGATACTTTCAGCAAGTATTCGGCGCAAACAAACCTGGTTATTCTTGCCATTGCACTAGCTAAAGGTTTTGAATCCGTCAGTGATGTTTGCCAGGGTTATTTTCAACAGCATGAACGGATGGACAAAATAGCCTGGTCCAAAATAATCAAGGGTGTTTTGTCCCTCGTTATCCTTGGATCTTTAATGCGATTGACCGGCAATTTGCTTGTTGCCTCCCTCGGACTGGCTTTTTCATGGGCAGTCGTTCTGCTAGTCTACGATATGCGCAATATCGATATTCTTTCAAAAGGCGACGTCATTTCAAATGCCCACCTAAGGCCGCTCAGGTATCGGTTTGGAATTATATTCGCTCGCTTTTCCCCCAAGACAATGCGGAAATTGCTTCAAATCGCGCTGCCACTGGGGTTCTGCTCACTACTGATATCGCTGAGGCCCAATATTCCACGATATTTTATTGCACACTATTTTGGAGAAAGGGAACTCGGTTTCTTTGCCGCCGCAGCGTATCTGATGGTTGCGGTGACCACAGTGATTTCCGCACTGGGTGAGTCCGCTGCGCCAAGGCTGGGAAAGTATTTTGTAGAGAGTAATGCAAAAGCATTTAGAAAGCTTATCTTTCAGCTTATGGCAATTGGTTTTGGCATTGGTCTTGTCGGAGTTCTCATAAGCATGGTAGCTGGTAAGCAAATCATGGTACTGGCTTACAGCAAGGAATACGGCAGGTACCGGGATGTGCTTGTACTGCTGATGATTGCCACCGGCATTATGAGTGTCGCCACATTCCTTAATTATAGTATGGTGGCAACAAGACGAATAAAAGTGCAAATTCCGCTATTTGCAATAATAACCGGGCTAACTGCTCTTGGAAGCGCTCTATTGATTCCGCGCTATGGTGTGAAAGGCGCTGCAGTTGCATTGATCCTGGCAGCCATAGTACATGTGATAGGCGGATTGATGATAACAATAAAANNATATAAAACCGCATATCGGAAAATCGATGGAGCATTTGGAAGAAAGCTGCCGGTTGAATCAAGACCTGGGAGAGAGTTGAAACCATGCGCAGCGGGAATCGAGCCACTATAACAAGCGTGCTTGGAATCCAGTGGGCAGTTTTATTATCAGTCGTTGGATTATTGGTGCTCGCTGCAAATGACCTTGTCGAAGCAGATTATCTGGTTTATCCCATATGCGTTTTTCTCTGCGCTGTTTTCATCTGGTCGGTATGGTCTTGGAAGACGATTTCAGGAAAAATGGTCGATCCATATATGCTCTTTCTCCTGGCGATGATCGTCTTCAACGGCGGTCAGGTCATACTTGAGCTGTTTCATCTCAATAAAAATGGTTTGCTTAATGATGTCTTTCCCGCCCACTTAATGGTGGTAACGCTGCTTATTACTGCGCTCGGGTTTTGCGGGATGCATCTGGGAGCGCTGACGGCATCGGTTTCATCATCTGAAAGAAGAATCCCAAAGATAATCGATTCGGCTCGAGAGTGCAGGCTGATCGGTTGGATTCTGCTTGCAATATCCTTTGTTCCTTTACTATTGTTTTTGAAGAGTTCTGCTCAGACGGTTATGTCGATGGGCTATATGGGACTCTATCAGACCGATAAAACCAGCGGGCTGGCAAGTATTCCGAGAGTTCTGAGCGTATTTGTGGTGCCCGGTATCTGCTTTATACTTGTAGGCAGCAGGAGAATACGAATCAATCGCTGGATATGTGTAATTGTTGCTACGATATATGTTCTGGGTAATTTAATGGTCGGCAACCGTGGAGAGGCCACGATGCTCTTTGCGGCATTCGGCTGGCTCTGGCACCGAACGATCAAACCACTGCCGGGAAAACGAATGGTAGTCGCGAGCCTTATACTCGTTCTGGTGGTGCTGCCGTTTGTAGGAGCGACCAGGACGCTGTCGGGAAGAGAACGATTCTCTCCGCAGGCAATGATCGAAAGATGCATGTCCAAGGAGAATCTGGGACTGCAAATAATCTCCGAGATGGGAAGCTCATTGAGAATAGTCGGATATGCGCTGGAGTATGTACCCTCAGAGCGGCCTTTGGACTATGGAAAGGAATATGCTTCCTCTCTCTGGACGATCATTCCCGGAGCATACTGGTCTTCGGAACAAACATACTCGACATGGCTGGTGTGGCGTGTAGCTCCCTCGTTTGCAGCAATGGGAGGCGGGCTTGGTTTTTCATTGATTGCGGAAGCTTATATGAACTTTGGTTGGCCCGGTGTTTTCATTGTTCTTTGGATATTGGGTTATGCGATCGTTCGTTTAGCGATCTGGGCTGAGAAAGATGATGACCCGGCACGGCTGGCGGTGATGGCATCCGTGTTGGCATTTCTGTTGGTTTATCCACGAGGCACAGCCGCAGGTCAATATGGACGCTGGGTGTGGTGCGCGCTGGCACCTTTCTGTGCTGTTAGTGTTGCAAGGATATGGGCTGCGGTTTCAAGAATACAGGCAGCACGCAATGCCGAAGCTAATTAGAAGATTTGTAAGCAATTATATGTGGATTTGTTGCCGCGAGGAGGATGATTGTGGCTCAGTTGTTTGAGACATTTAATATACATGACC
>DJHI01000208.1:1019-2148 GCA_002431715.1 Armatimonadetes bacterium UBA5829 | reverse complement strand
CCAATTACCCTAAAGCTCGAATATGTTACATCGCTCTCCACTGAGGGAATGAGAGATATCAGTGACGACTGCTGGATTTGCCCTAATGCGCTGCTGGACCAGAAGTATGGTCTCAGGCTGGAAGTCCCCGAACCTGGTTTTATCTTGTTGAAAACCAATAATCCATGTCTTGAATGGCTGTACTGGGGAGTAAACATTGCGCTTTTAGCTGGTGGATCGACTTTTGTTCACGCTGCGGGCGTAGCAAAAAATGGTGAAGCCGTAATATTCCCCTCCTGGGGAGGTGTTGGGAAAACCGCTCTCGTTGCCAGGCTGGTTAAGGAGATGGGCTGGACACTGCTGGGAGACGACCTCATCATAATCTCTCCAGATGGGCAGTGCTATGGATTTCCAAAACCGATGGTTCTGTATCCATATCATAAGAATGTATTTCCCGAAGTATTTTCAAAAGGCAAGGGGCCGGTTGCACCGGTTGCAATGAACGGCTGGCTCTCTAAGGTCGCTGTCGGCGTTAAGCCGCTCCTGAGACCGTTTCCTAAGCTCTTGCAATTTGCGAGGGAACATAATCCGCAGTCTGTGCGAATAAACCCGTCAACGGTTTTCGGATTGGATAATCTCTGTCGAGTTGCCAAGCTTAAAGCTGCTATATGGCTGGATAGAGTCGAAGGCCTTCCAGAGGCCAAATTTATTGCAAAAGAAGAGAATATGTCTTCAAGAATGATGGGCAGCACCATTCGCGAACAGAATGCCCGGTGCGTATTGACAACAAATATCGCAATGGGATTAGGAATTGTTAATAACGAGCATTTCTATGACTCTTGGATAAGATGTCTGGACAGCGCTTTACAAGGACGAGCCATACACACTCTTTATCTGCCGGCCGATATGCCCGTTTCGGAATTGCCGGAAGTGGTGTGCATGGTTCTATCCGATCAGAAACTCCTAGAGGAGAACAGGCTTGGAAGTTGTAGTTGCAACTGAGTGCCGGTTTTTGCTAAACCAGGACAGAGTGGTCTGCTCGGATAACGGCACCCGGGGATATACTTTTTGGGAGAGATACCTTAAAGTATTTGACTCGGTAAAGGTGCTCGGGCGTTTGGCAAAAGGAAACGGGCCGGTAATGGCACCG
>DJHI01000208.1:0-965 GCA_002431715.1 Armatimonadetes bacterium UBA5829 | reverse complement strand
CGGTCGAAGGACCGGGAGTCACTTTTGCGGCACTCACGAACTATGTGGGGCCGCTGCAGTACCTCTGCCACAGGAACGAACTCAAAAAGCAAGTTAGAGAAATTTGCAGCAGCGATTCTGCTTTTATAGCGCGTGTTCCCGGAGCAATAGGCAATCTCCTGGTTCAAGAAGCGCGAAAAATGAACAAGCCTTACGGGTTGGAAGTGGTAGGCGATCCATATGATTTATTTGCACCGGGAGCGGTGCATCATCCTCTGCGCCCGTTGATTCGTCTGAAATTCTACCGCATACTCAAAGCCCAATGCCAAGGGGCTGCGGCGGCTACGTATGTAACGGAACATACTCTTCAGCGCCGTTATCCGTGCCCCGGCTTTACTGCGGCGGCATCCAGCGTGGAGCTTCCCGATGAAGCTTTTGCAGATGCTCCGCGTACTCCGAAACCGGCAGGCCGGAGAATGAGGATTATAAGTGTCGGATCGCTCGCGCAGCCTTATAAGGCGAACGATGTTCTGATAGACGCGCTGGCAGAGTGCGTTGGTAAGGATCTGGATTTGGAGCTGGCAATTGTGGGGGACGGCAGGTATCGAGCCGATCTGGAGAAGCAGACGGCAGAGTTGGGAATAACTGACAGAGTGATTTTTATGGGCTCACTGCCTGCGGGTGAAGCGGTTCGCGCTGAACTAATGAAATCCGACCTGTTTGCCATTCCGTCCAGAACCGAAGGCCTTCCACGCGCACTGATAGAGGCGATGGCCTGCGCATTGCCCTGCATCGGGTCAAAGGTCGGTGGTATACCTGAGCTTTTGCCTGAAGAGGATATGACGCCGCCTGGGAACGCCGCGCCACTTGCCGGAAAGATACTGGAGGTTCTAACCGATCCCGAGCGTATGGCTGATATGTCTTCGAGAAACCTGGAACGATCGCATTTTTATCACAGTGATAAGCTTACGCTCCGCCGAAATGAA
>DJHI01000318.1:15894-17358 GCA_002431715.1 Armatimonadetes bacterium UBA5829 | reverse complement strand
ATCTCTGGTCGGAAAGACATCATAGAAGTCTCCCCCGACTGTCTCGGCTGCATATGCAGGGTAGTACGCTGCGGCTGCCGTCCATCCCTCCGGCATTGCAGGCACTGGTGGAGCCAAAGCCTGCTGGAGAAGATACAATTGCCGCTCCCGGCCCCTGCGGAGCTCGACAATCTCGGTAGTATCGCGAAAATAGACTGATATTCCATCGCGCGCAGGATATGTACGAACCTCCAGATATAAGCCGCTGACCGNNGTTTTTCGAATTCTCTGGAAACTCTGTCATTCATTGTAACCGTGAGTTCCTCGCCGAAATCCGATTGCATAAGGCCGGAGAACTCATCCCAGATATTTTTCCCCAGCAGCTCATCGCGTCTCCTTGTCAGTATCTTTTCCGCTCCATAATTGAAATACATGAAGCGCCATTCGTGATCAAGGGCGAAAAATGCGTCGGTGATGCTGTCGAGCATGGCGTTTGTGCGGTCATTGGATATCGCCAATTCATGTGCCAGCTGCCGGGCTTTGTCTTTTTGGGAACGTATTATCAGTGTTGCAAAGCCTATCAGGACCGATCCCATTGCGAACGCAAAAAGCCTCTCCCAGTTGGGAGTGGCATAAAGAGGAGGCCATAGACGTCCGAACGGTTCCACAAATGAAACAGAAAAANNCAATTGCCAGCACTGTAGGGCCCAGCCCGAAAATATAGGCTATCATTGCAATGATGACAAAATAAATGGTTGAGTAATGGAGGAAGGGGTAATTTGTATGCAGAGGACGAAAGAGCGCGGTCACGCCAATTTCCGCGACTAGCGCAACCACATATCCTAACCACCAATATCCACGCACAAGAGGAACTTCAGGATGACCTTGGACCTCGTTCATGAGTATCCTTTCTTTCCTCAGCACAAAGATTGCGATTTTATATGTCTTTTAATACCCGGCTTTAGCGCAGTTTATCTTGTCATAATCAGCCGACTTTAACCGTCGCGCTACCCAGCACTCGCTCTATCTCTTCGACAAAACGAGGCGTAGCCGTAACTTTGTATGAAGTGGCGATCTTTTGGCGAGTGCCGCAGTGGAACATCCAGAAAAACACCGGACTCTCACCCGGATTGGCTTCCAGCATATGCTTTACGATATCCAGTCTGATATTCGGAGTCCCGTTGATCTTGATATGCACGCTGCGATGACCGTTGCCGTTCGCTTTGCCGACGCTGTGACCGTTCAGAAGAGGCGTCACCGTTTCGCCTCTGATCTCGACCTCCACGGTGCTGTCTTCATCGTCACCGACCAGTCGTTCCCTGTGGCTGGCCTTTCCCTTGATAAGAACGACCTTGTCTTTTACCAGTTGCGCCTCGCAATTTTTGAGGTCACGCGGGAAGAATGTAACGTTGATAGTCCCATACAGGTCTTCGAGTTTTACGAAGGCCATCTTTTCATTTCTGCGGGTTATTTTGGCGCGGACAT
>DJHI01000318.1:15231-15834 GCA_002431715.1 Armatimonadetes bacterium UBA5829 | reverse complement strand
CCGATAATGCACTCCTGATCATTGTCGAGCTCTTTATAGTTTGCGGCGTTTACAGAGCAGCTTTTCTCCAATTGAGCGCGCATATTACCGAGCGGATGACCTGATAGATATATTCCGACCAAGTCTTTCTCCATGGCATATATCTGTTCTTTAGGATACTCGCCAAGGTGAGCGTATTTAGCCGGATTGAAACCGCTGCCGACATCGGAATCATCACTTCCAAAGAGGCCTGCCTGACCGTTCTTTTGATCGCGAAGCTTACTGGCTGCTGCGCTCATGGCATCCGGCATCATCTCCATGAGCTGCGCGCGGTTTGGAAGGATTGAAGAGAAAGCTCCAACCTTAATCAAGCACTCTATGCTGGATTTATTCATCGCGGATTCGCTCTGCACTCTCTGGCAGAAATCGAAGAGGTCTTTGAACGGCCCGCCTGATGCCCGTGCGTTGACCATTCCCTCAATAACACCCTTGCTGCAGCCTTTGACCGAGCCGAGGCCGAACCTGATGCCTCCGTTTTCTACCTCGAACTCAGCTCCGCTTGCATTGACGTCGGGAGGAAGGATCGGTATACCGAAGCGCTTGCAATCATCGACATAGATGGCG
>DJHI01000318.1:15040-15180 GCA_002431715.1 Armatimonadetes bacterium UBA5829 | reverse complement strand
GCCTTATCGTCCATATTCGCGGAGATCAAGGCGGCATAGTACTCCGCCGGATAAGTGGCTTTCATATAAGCGGTTCTGTACGCCACGAAAGCATAACAGACCGCATGGGCCTTATTGAAAGCATATCCCGCAAACGGCTC
>DJHI01000318.1:463-14977 GCA_002431715.1 Armatimonadetes bacterium UBA5829 | reverse complement strand
ACGGCTCCACCTGCTCGTATATCTGGGTCGCTATCTTCTCTGAGACGCCGTTTGCTTTTGCACCCTCTAGAAACTTCTGCTTCTGCTTGTCCATGATCTCTCTATTTTTGGAGGACATGGCTTTTCGGAGAACGTCGGCCTGGCCCAGGCTGAACCCGCCGATAGACTGCGCGATAAGCAGAACCTGTTCCTGATAGCAGATGACGCCGTAAGTCTCCTTAAGGATGGGTTCAAGAGAGGGATGGAGATACTTAATAGGCTCCTGGCCGAATTTGGAACGGACAAATTTTGGAATAAAGGCCATAGGACCCGGACGGTAGAGCGCAACAATAGCCGCCAGTTCCCTTACCGAGTTCGGCTTTAGTTCGACGACATTACGCCGCATACCGGCGCTTTCAAGCTGGAACACACCGTTGGTGTCGCCCTGACCGAGCATCTCGTAGGTCTTGGCGTCGTCCAGAGGAATGTTCATTATGTCGACATCGATCCCACGGCTCTTCTTTACGTTCTTAATGGAGTTCGCTAGGATAGTAAGGTTGGCAAGGCCCAGGAAGTCCATCTTGAGAAGACCGACCTTGGCTATGTCCTTTTTGGCCATCTGAGCTACGAACTCTCCCTTGCCCCCCTGCTGAACGGGAACATGATCGGTGAGAGGATCATCCGAGATGAGCACGCCGGCCGCATGCACGCCGACATTTCTGTTGATACCCTCCAGCCTCTTAGCCGTATCGATCAGTTTTCTGACCTCGCGGCCCCCATCATAGGCCCTCTTAAGGTCCGAATTGACCTCCATCGCCTGATCTATAGTCATTCCGACAGGCAGAGATGGAATCATTTTACATACCCGGTCAACTTCCGGCAGGTCCATTCCCAATACGCGCCCGCAGTCTCGAACGGCGGCGCGGGCCTTCATGGAACCAAATGTAGCGATCTGGCCGACATGGTCGCGGCCGTATTTATCGCAGACATATTGAATAAGTTCTTCTCGGCGGTCGTCCTGAATGTCCAGATCGACATCAGGCATCTCGACGCGTTCGGGATTGAGGAACCTTTCAAAGGCAAGGCCATATTCAACTGGGTCGACATCCGTAATGCCTAGGCCGTAACCGACCAGGCTCGACGCGGCAGAACCTCTCGCACCTACATACATACCCTGCCTGCGGGCAAAGTCGGTAAAGTCCCTGACGATGAGCATATAGAGCGGAAAACCGCAGTCATTGATGATCTTGCACTCGTAATCGAACTGCTTTTTATAATCCTCCGGCGGTTCCTTGCCCATGCGCCGCTTGAGCCCTTCCCAGGCCTCCTGATACATATACTTATCTGGAGTGATATTCTCCGGCACACCCGGGTCCGGGAGTTTGGAACGACCGAAGTCGAAGTCTACGTTGCAGCGGTCGGCTATTTCAAGAGTGTTTTCCAGGACGTGCGGCATATCCGGGAAGAGCGCCGCCATCTCATCCTGGCTCTTCATATAAAACTGATTGGAGCCGAAGCGGAATCTGTTCGGGTCGTCGAGAGTTGAGCCGGTCTGCACGCAGAGCAGGACATCGTGCGCCTCGGCGTCTTTTTCATATGTGTAGTGAATGTCGTTTGTAGCGACCAGCCGTAGCCCCATCCGCTGAGAGAGATCGATCAGGGCCTCGTTTACAGGCTTTTGCTCCGGGAGGCCATGATCCTGAAGTTCCAGATAGAAATTATCTTTTCCGAATATATCGATATATTCGCCTATTGCTCTTTNNGCGTCGATATTGCTTCGCATTATGAGACTGGGCACTTCACCACCCAGGCAGGCGGATAGTGCGATCAGTTCGTCGTTATATTCAGCCAGAAGTTCTTTATCGACCCTCGGTTTATAGTAGAATCCCTCGGAGAACGCAGTGCTTACGAGTTTGATGAGGTTTTTATAGCCTTTTTCGCTCTTTGCCAGAAGCACCAGGTGATATTGCTCTTTATCCAGCCGGGGGTCTTTTTGCGTGCGGTGACGCGGAGCGACATATACTTCGCAGCCGAGAATGGGTTTGATACCGGCGGACTTGGCCTCGCTGTAAAACATGAGGTTGCCGTACATCACGCCGTGGTCGGTGATGGCCATGGAGGGCATCTCGTATTTGACGGCAGTCTNNCAATACGACTGGCGCCGTCGAGGATGCTGTATTCTGTGTGTGTATGAAGATGAACGAATCCTGGCGCGGCCATTTTGCTTCCCTGAGTAGTCCGTTTTCGGTAGCCTGTCAGCTGTTATTTTACCACAGCCGTAATGAAATAGCTTGTGGGATATTTCCCCATGGGAGTTAAAAGTTGAAAGTTGGAAAGTCAAAAAGAGGAAGAATTATTTTCTGAACTCGTGGCCGTCGAGGAGGATCTTGGCGATGTCGAAATACATCTTAACCCGTGCGGTGAAACCCTTCACGAACCCCAATTTTTCCTCTTTCATATGGTGGGTGCATCCGGTAAGTGTTATGCGGCTGACCTTTAAATCGCGTGAGCGGTAATACTTGGTGATGGCTGTTTCGACTCCTGAGCGGACGCCGTCGAGCTTGGGGATATCGAGAAAAACCTCCCGATGCATTGCGCGCTGGCCTGAAATATACGGAGTCAGGAACTGAGCCATGTCCGTGGGTCCCCTGCCGCCCTTGAAAATTCCAATGGCCATATCGGCGCGGCCATCAGCTACAGGCCCCACAATCGCATCGACCTTTTCACCGTCCATGCCTATCAGGTCGGCATCAAGAAAGAGGATAATGTCGGCGTCCGTCCCCATGGCGCCCGCGCGCATTGCGCCGCCTTTTCCCCTGTTAGGCTCCAGCTTCAAAGCGCGAATTTCGGGGTCGGCATTAACCAGTTCGAATGTGCCGTCGGTGGAGCCGTCACTCACAACGAGGATTTCGTCGATTCTCTGAGCTTTCTTTATGGCATCGAGAACCAGCGATATTCGCTCTCTTTCATTGTATGCCGGCACTATTGCGGCTACTTTCATATAATTATTTACCTATAGCCTTTAATTATCGTACTACGAAGCATCCTGAGCTAAGTCGAAGGATGCTTCGGCTGAACTCCAGGATGCCGGGTACTCCCTATTTCAAGACGCTGGATACTCTATATTTATTGAGCAGGTTCTTTAGTTATTTGCTCTCAGTCTTTGCTTCTTCAGAGATATCATTCCAGGCTTTCTGGAACGTTCGGACAGTGCGCTCCCGCGCGTTTCCGAGAAACTCAGCCGCGTCGCCCACTATGTCCTTCGATACATCGTTAGCCGATTTAAGCCGATTCAATGCCTTATCGAGCTGGGCCTGCGCCTCCTGCGGCTTTTTGCTCTTTATCAGCTCTTTTGCATTCTTTGCGTAGCGTTCCGCCTCAGCAAGGGCCGTAACCAGATCAGGGCTCGTTTTACCTTTATCTTCTTTCTTCTCGACATGCACTTTACCCGAAATGGTGCGAACTTCCTGTCTGAGCTGCTCGATACGCCATTGATCGTAGCCGATTACAAGCAAAATCAATATTATAAGGAAACAACCGCCGCGTTTCATTTTATCAAACCTCTCCCCTAGCCTCCGGCGGCTAGCAAAACCCAGGTATTTAAGGTGTTTCGGGACTTTAGTCCCGAAACTAACAAGCAAATCTGGGCTGAACTCCCGATACACCTCTCCTTTATCAGAATGAAAATTACCCCGCGGCCATCATGTCATTATCGCCTTCGACCGACCGAGCCAGCCGCGCGATGACCGTCTTCCCACCATAAACCTGCTCATTTATGCCGACATCGAACTCCACATCGTTTGAAAAGATAATAAGATCGACCTGGCTGCCGCGCTCGATAAACCCAAGCTTCTGGGAGTAATCCAGAATCTGGCCAGGCTCCACAAAGCATCTGATTTTCGCGACGAACTTATCTGCGATAAGCACCACGGCCATCTTCAAGCCGTTGGAATCGATAAAGATAGTATTGCGCTCGTTTTCCAGATGATAACGCCGCGCAAACATATCCACCATCTTCCTCAGCCAAACAACCCTGATATATTCCCACACATCGAGCATCGGGAAATTGAGCTTGGCGCTGACCCTATGGATTTTTTCAACCGTGCCCGGAAGCGGCATATAGTTGAAATGAACGTCCAGCGGGGACATATATATGCCTATCGCCCAACCGTTTTTCTGATCGTAGTCGCAGCCGGTTATCTCGGGCAAAGCGATCTTCTCGCCCAGTTTTTCGGCATAAAGGGAGTTCTCATCGACCCGTTTGATATAGACCACCCTGCCGTCAGCCGGAGCAACAATGACTCCGTTCCTGCTCTCAGGCTCGCGCTGGGGATCTCTATAAAACCATACACGCCGCAGAAACGTCAGTGCCCCAAGCCATATAACGGCAATTCCAATTAGTATGTACAAAAATATCATGCCTGCTCTTTTAAGCCCTTCCAGGCGTAATACGGCAGCCTGGGAATAAAATACGCCAGAAAACCGAATGTTCCTTTCACAATATCGGTGTGCTGCTCTTTTTTCACCGGTTTCGGCTCGAATTTGCCGCACCTGTAGCCGTTATCGAGCGCACTGTATGCGGCGACCAGACCCTGTTTGTCATAAAGCTCACGCAGATCGTCCGATGCGGTCCGAGTCAGCATTTCCACAGGAAAATCGACCATCGAGCGCAGTTCCTCAACTAGACCGGCGGTCTCTTCAATGATGCCTCTGCGGCAAATCTCAGGCCGCAGGGCATTGTAGGCTTTGACGTCATAAGCAAGCGTTTGGTTCATTTCCGCAATCGCTTTTACCGCTTTTAGCAAATATCGAACGCGATTCATATCCCAGCAGGTATCGCACGCTCTCAGCTCGATTGTCCCAAGCCGCTTGGAGAGGATGATGTCCTGGAACCTGATCGTCCAGTCCTCCTGGATCGGGCCTATGGCAAATGACTTGAACATTCTATATGACTTGCCGAAATACTTACCGGCAACCATTGGGGAGTTCGCCATAAAAAGCGGCAGAATCGGCAGGAAGTGGATTAAATTGCCGTAGAGCCTTTTTTGGTCTTCGACCCCGCCTATGTGTATGTGCATCGCGCAGGTATTTGTGGGAGCATCGTAGTTTATCAGGTGGCCCATCGGGACAAGGAGGCCTGAGGTCACGGATGCAAGTTCGGCTCTGCGCTTTTCGAAGTCGCAGGCGAGAGCCTCGACATCCTCGTGAATGCCGGTGCTGATCTCTACCCCGCTCACCCAGCCCTGCTTGAGGTCTTTGCCTCTCGCGAAATTGTGGCAGGAGTGCGTGTAATAGAAGCCCGGGTCTTTGGCCAGCAGCCGGGCCAGGTAATAGAATGAGTCGAACGTCGGCCGTTCGGGCTCGGTTATAAATACTTCTTCTTCAATTCCATATGTCGGCATCGCGACTCAATTATAACAGGGCCTGCGATGGCTGGCAATCAATATAGATGTTGACAAATATTCTTGCGTACGATAAGGTGTATGTGTAACTTACACATATTGGAGCAGCAGGTATGGTTATTGCGGACAAAAAGGAATTGCACATTGGAGAAAGTCACCGCAACTGCTTTGCCTGCGGAGTCGAAAATAAGGACGGCCTCGGCCTTGTATTTGAGCAGGACCTTGAGCATCAGGTGAGGTGCGATTGCGTAATAAGCAAACGCTATCAAGGGTATCCCAGCGCAGTGCAGGGCGGTATAGTCGCTACGATGCTGGATTGTGCAATGACCAACTGCCTNNGCCTGTTTACCTATGATGTGGAGGCTATGACAGTCCGCTTGAATGTGCAGTATCACCTGCCGGTAATGGTGGAAAAGCCTTTGGTCATAAAAGCGAAGCTGGTTAATCGGCGCGGCCGCTTGTATGAATTGGAAGCAAGCATAGTACAAAACAACCAGGTTAGAGCAAGTGCCTTAGGAAAGTTTATGGTGCCGAAAGATGATGTATAGTTCGCAAGTTCTGGATCATTTTTCAAAACCGCGACATGTTGGAATGGTTGAAAATGCAAACGGCATCGGGCTTATCGGCGACCCTGACTGCGGTGATTTTATGTGCATCAGCATCCGTGTCGAGGACTGGAAGATCGTCGACATTGGATTTTTATGCAAAGGCTGCCCGGCGGCAATTGCCAGCGGCAGCGCAACCACTGATCTTGCTTGCGATAAGATGCTCGAGAAGGCGATGTGCCTGACCCCCGAAGATGTGGCTCAGCACCTCGGCGGCCTGCCTGCAGAGAAAATGCACTGCTCCAATCTTGGGGTGGATGCCCTGCGTTATGCAATGGCTTATTATCTGGGATTGATTTCAAAAGATCAGCCTGAAGCTTCATAAAAAATCTATTTCTCAGAAGATTCCTGCTTTAGGGAACTTTCGAGTTGAACTAAGTGTTATATACACATATGATAAAAATGAGGTGTCACTATGAAAATCGCTTTTTCAGCATCTGAGCAGAGTGTAGACGCTCCGGTTGATGCCAGATTCGGTCGAGCGCATTACTTTATGATATATGATTCCGGCTCAGGCGAATGGCAGCAGGTTGAAAACTCACCCAATCTGAACGCAGTGCAGGGCGCAGGCATTCAGACCGCCGAGATGCTCGCCGGAAAGGGTGTGGAGGCGGTAATAACTGGTCACTGCGGCCCCAAGGCGTTTCGAGTGCTAAAAGCTGCAGGGATCAAGGTTTATACCGGATTTACCGGCTCGGTATCCGCTGCGTTGGCTGCTTACCAAAGCAATGAACTATCTGAAATATCCGGCCCGGATGTGGAGGGCCACTGGCAATAAGTCACCAGAACGGTGGCGGAAAGGAGCTTTGCTATGCCAAGAGGAGACGGAACAGGACCTGTCGGCGGAAGAGGCAGAGGTCAGGGCGGCGGACGGCCCAGTTGGGCAGGACCAGGCGGAGAATGCGTGTGCCCGGCATGCGGCTACAGAGAACCGCACGAGCGAGGCGTCCCCTGCACCGAAAAGACCTGTCCAAAATGCAGCGCCTTCATGATGAGGGCCCGCTAAATGAAAATAGCTGTTGCAAGCGGCAAAGGCGGAACAGGCAAGACCACAATAAGCACGAACCTGGCTCGTGTTTTGTCGCTTGCTCAAAAAACTCAATATCTCGACTGCGATGTCGAGGAGCCGAACGGACACTTATTTCTGAAACCGCGCATAGATAAGACTGCGGCAGTTACTATCGGCGTGCCTGCTATAGATGAAAACAAATGCACGGTGTGCGGTAAGTGCAGGAGTATTTGCAGCTACAATGCGATTGTCGCGCTTGGAAACTGCACGCTCACCTTTCCTGAACTCTGCCATGACTGCGGCGGATGTTTTCGCGTATGCCCGAGCAGCGCAATCAGCGAGGTGCGGCGCACAGTCGGAGAAGTGGAGACAGGCAGAGCGGATAAGATCGACTTCGTTCAGGGAAGACTCAACGTCGGTGAGGTGCTTTCGCCGCTGGTCATCAGACACGTTAAAAAATATATCCAACCTGATTCCATCGCAATAATCGATGCTCCTCCGGGCACGTCATGCCCGGTCGTGCAGTCGGTAAAGGGAACGGATTTTGTGGTGCTGGTTACGGAACCGACACCGTTCGGCCTGAACGACTTGAAGCTGGCTGTGGATATGTTGAAAACACTGAACCTGCCGTTCGGGGTCGTAGTAAATCGGGCTGATTCCGGCGATAGAGGTGTGTTCGACTATTGCTCGTCGGAATTAATAGATGTTTTAATGAATATACCTCATGACAGGAAGATTGTGGAGGCATACTCAAAGGGCGAACTTGCAATCGATGTGATTCCTGAATTGAAGCCCGAATACCTGAATCTATTCACAAGGATAAAAGAGAGAATATGAGAATTGCAGAAACCGAAAATGACAAACACCTGAAGACGCTTGGTTGCGACTTGATCGATGAATACAGGCAGGCGGTGGAAATCGCTGAATTTACGCCGGGCAAAAAAGTCTTTGATGTGGCGACAGGCTCAGGTAGAATGGCTGCCACACTATCGGCAGCCGGTTTTTCGGTGCTTTCAGGAGATATCGACCCTGAAGTGCTTGAAAGGGCCAAAAGCAGACTTATGGAGAGCGGGCTAGACAGCGTCGAGTTCGTCGTGCTGGATGCATTAAAAATTCCTTTTATGAGCGAGTTCGCATCGGTTATGTGCGCAAATGCCATTCATCATCTGGCTGATCCCGTGCTTGCGATATCGGAGATGGCAGACTCCTGCGCAAAAGACGGCAAGCTGGTGATTATCGAGTTCAATACCAACGGTTTTGAGGTTATGGAAGCCCTCCATAAAATGCAGCACAAGGGACTACATGAGAAAAGCTCATTGGATTCCAAGGGCATTGCAAATCAATTAGAGGCCCATTTTTCAAGGGTGGATTGTCACAGGCTGCTGTTGAACAACGTTTGGGTCGCACAAGAAAAGATTGCTTAGGTAAATGAAAGAAATTGTTATCATAAGTGGAAAAGGTGGAACCGGCAAGACCAGTATCACGGCAGCTTTTGCATCGCTGGCAAAAGACGTTGTTGTCGTTGACTGCGATGTGGATGCCGCCGACCTGTACCTGATACTGCAGCCGGAAATCCAAGAGAGCCATACGTTCATCGGCGGCAAAACAGCGCAGCTTGACAGCGACAAATGCCTGAACTGCGGTAAGTGCGAGGAGCTCTGCCGCTTTAGTGCAATCTCTTGTAATGAGAGCTGCACTATCGATGAAATGGCTTGTGAAGGNNTTCAGGCGCAATTACGATGAAAGACTGCGTCAATGGGAACTGGTTTGTCTCACAGACGAGGGTCGGCCCGCTGGTGCATGCAAAACTGAACGCGGGTGGAGAGAACTCGGGCAAATTGGTGACTCAAATTCGCAACAGAGCCAGAGAGGTGGCCGAGTCGACAAAAGCCAAGCTGATATTGACCGATGGGCCTCCCGGAATCGGCTGCCCGGTGATCGCGTCACTTGCCGCTGCAGAGAGCGTCGTGATAGTTACCGAGCCTACGGCATCGGGAATTCACGATCTCCAACGTGTCGCCGAGCTTGCCGCTCATTTCAACATTTCAGCGAGCGTGATTATAAATAAAGCCGATATCAATTATAATAAGGCTGAAGAAATAGAGAGTTACGCTCGAGATCATCACCTTACGGTGCTTGGCCGCATACCGTATGACCCGGTTTTCACAAAGGCGCAGTTGTCGGGAAAAAGTGTTGCGGAGTTTGCCGATAACCCCGTAACTGGTGAGCTGAAAAAGATTTGGAACTTGCTATCAATATGATAATCTTAGCAATCGATCAAGGAGTAAATTATGTCTCATAATTGTGATGGGCACGAATGCGGTTCATGCCAAACCGGCTGTCCTGAAAACATTGATGAATTTATGGCTGCAATGAACCGGGAAGAGACGCTCGGTCGCATAAAGCACAAGTATATAGTGCTCTCCGGTAAAGGCGGAGTCGGCAAGAGCACCGTTGCGGTGAACTTGGCCGTATCTCTGGCTCTGGCAGGAAATGAGGTTGGAATTCTCGATGTCGACATTCACGGCCCCAGCGTGCCGAAAATGCTCAATCTTGAGGATCATAGGCTCGAGTCGACAGGCCAGAAGCTTATACCTGCGGAGGTCGGCAATATTAAGGTGATTTCAATCGGCTTCCTGCTTAACAGCGCGGACGATGCGGTCATTTGGCGCGGTCCGATGAAGGCCGGGGTCATCAAGCAGTTTGTGGAGGACGTTGACTGGGGCGACCTCGATTATCTCGTTGTCGATTGCCCTCCCGGAACCGGCGATGAACCTCTTTCGGTCATTCAGACTCTCACCGGCGCAGACGGCTGTATAGTCGTTACGACCCCGCAGGATGTGGCCCTTGCCGACGTGCGAAAGTCGATCAAATTCTGCGAGAAGCTCGAACTGCCTGTGCTCGGTGTGGTGGAGAATATGAGCGGGTTTGTTTGCCCGCACTGCGGAGAAGTCTCCGATATATTCAAATCCGGTGGCGGAGAGCAGATGGCAAAAGAGATGAATGTGCCGTTCCTGGGAAGCGTTCCTCTCGATCCGCTGGTAGTCACCGCCGGGGACAAAGGCACTCCCTATGTCTACAATTATGCCAAGTCAGCCGCGGCGCAGGCCTTTGAGCAGATAGTCGCCAAGCTGACCGTGCCGATAGATCAAAAAGCTAAGGAGAAAAAACATATGCTTATTGCACTGCCGACTTCTGATGGCCAGCTATGTATGCATTTCGGCCACTGCGAGAAGTTCTTCATATTTGAAGTTGATCCTGCAGAGAAAAAGATTATTGCAAAGACAGTAGTTGTCCCGCCGCCGCATGAGCCGGGTCTTTTGCCGAGGTGGCTGCATAATGAAGGTGTCGACCTGGTGATTGCCGGAGGAATGGGACAGAGAGCGCAGGGGATTTTCGCAGAATCCGGGGTCAAAGTTGTGGTTGGCGCGCAGTCCGCTGAAGCGGAGTCCGTAGTTATGGCTTATCTAAACGGAACTCTCGAAACGGGCGAGAATGTGTGCGATCACTAGTAACTGCTCGATCGGAATTAAGAATATAGAAATGGGAGCCGGTCTATGAGACCTGCTCCCTTTCAGATTGCATGAAAGGAAGTAGCGATATGCCAAGAGGATTTTGCCGCCACCATGGGACCGGTCAGCCCTGTTCGTGTGCGATGGGTAACTTATATAGGTTCGTCGAACCGTTAGTCCTGTATCTGCTTAAAAAGCAGGGAAAGACTCATGGGTATGAGCTCGTCGGAGCGCTTCAGCAGCACGCCCTTACCGACTCCAGAGTCGAGCCCGGCGCTTTATATCGCACGCTGCGCCGACTGGAGGAAAACTCGTTTGTCACATCAAACTGGGATATCAGTAGCGCCGGTCCCGCAAGAAGAGTATATGAATTGACAAAAGAGGGTGAAGAGCATCTGCAGGAATGGACTGTGGTGATCGAGCACCTGGCCAATTCAATGTCCAGATTCGTTTCAGAAGTCCGGCAGACGCTCGGCTGATGAGCATGATCTATGAAATAAAGAGGCGGATTTCTCCGCCCTTTTATTACTATTACGCCAACTGACGCGATTATTTCTTTCAGCAGAATGGTCCGCTGGAGCCACCATGCCCGCATGAGTCATCTGATTTGGAGGTGAACCTTGAGATCAATCTCTCCGTGTTTTGCCCTCCGCAACCAGGACAGGTTGCACCCTTAAGCCTCGCCCAGATAGGCTGCTGTAAAGAGAAAATCAGGCTGCAATCCTTGCACTTGTACTCATAAGTCGGCATTCAAATCACCTCTCTTCATAGACCTATATGAACAGGTTTACATTCCCGGTTTCCGCTTTTTCGAGATAGGCAGCGACGCCGCCTTCCTCGACTCCGTCTATAAGCTCCTCGCTCTTGATGCCCATCAAGCCCATTGACATACTGCATGCCACAAGCTTGACCCCGGCACTCTGAGCGGATTTGATAAGCTCGGGAAGAGATGCGACATTGTTCTTTTTCATAATTCCCTTGATCATGGCGAGGCCCATTCCGCCCATATTCATCTTCGAGAGCTTGAGCTTATCGACCCCGCGCGGCATCATCCGGCCGAACATTTTCTCGACAAAATTCTTTTGAACCGCCACATGTTGGGGCCTGCGCAGAGCGTTAAGACCCCAGAAGGTAAAGAACAAGGTTACCTCGCTGCCCATTGCCGCAGCGCCGTTAGCTATAATAAACGAGGCAACCATCTTATCGAAATCGGAGCTGAACACCACTATGGTCTTTTTCTTTGATGCGGCAGCATTGAAAGATGCAACTTGCGCCGTAGTGCTGCCCTTGACTATCGTGGCTTTATAACGACCATTCTCAGATGTTACCTCCACCAATCGGTTTCCCGTGCTGCTGCACCAGGACTTAATATCCACCGCAAAGGCCGGGTCCGATGCAAAAACAGTGATGGCATCGCCATCCTTAATAGCGCTTATTGCATTAGCGACCTGCATTATCGGCCCCGGGCACTGCAGCCCGGTGGCGTCGATTGTTTTAACCACATTCGCCGGTTGAGGTATTGCCTCGGCAGGCAAATCACAGTTTATTCCGGTGTCATGGCAGACCTCGACCTTAGGCGGCTCTGGGATATGATAAGCTCTGCCCGTTACGGCTTTGTAGGTTTTCATGCCCCCGAAATAGTTCTTACACTTAAAGCCTTTTTGAGAAAGGATTCTACATGCCAGGTATCCGCGCAGCCCTACCTGGCAATAGGTCAGAATTTCCTTATCTCTGGGCAGTTCGTCTATCCGCACGCGCAGCTCGTCAAGAGGAATATTACGTGCCCCCGGGATAGCACCCATATCTACTTCGGCGGGTTTGCGAACATCCAGAATAAATTGATCCTCACGAGGATCGAGCATCTCCTCCGTGTGACAAATCCGCACATCCCCTTTAAGCACATTACTAGCCACAAAACCGGCATAGTTGACCGGGTCCTTTGCCGAACCGTAAGGTGGAGCGTATGAAAGTTCCATTTCCTCGAGATCGTAGACTGTCATCCCCGCTCGAATTGCCACCGCAAGGACATCGATTCGCTTATCCACGCCGTCCGTGCCGACCGCCTGCGCTCCAAGCACTCTGCCGTTTTCAGGGTCAAACAGCAGCTTCAGGCTGATCGGACTTGCTCCCGGATAATAGGTGGCATGGCTCGCGGGATGAATATAGACCTTTTCATAAGGAAGTCCGGCGCGCTTGAGAGACTTCTCGCTCATTCCGGTCATTCCGACCGCAATCTCAAACACCTTGCAGATGCCGGTTCCCTGGGTATTCTTATAGACGCTGTTTCGGCCAAAGGCGTTATCGGCAGCGATCCTACCCTGCCTGTTAGCGGGACCCGCAAGAGGCACTAAAGTGGAAAAACCGCCTACAAAATCCTTTACCTCCACTGCGTCGCCGACGGCATAAATATCGGGATCGTTAGTGCGCATGTGCTCGTCCACCGCTATCCCGCCGCGTTCGCCGAGTGCGATACCGGCCGCCTTGGCAAGCGAGACCTCGGGCCTTACTCCAATGGCCAAAATAGCAATGCCGCAATCCACGACATCTCCCGTACTTAGCTGAGCCCGAAGATTGTCTCCCGCATCCGCAAAACCTGTAACCGAGGTCTCCAGGCGTAAATCTACCCCATGGAGCGCAAGCTGCTGATGGAGAGGAGCGGCCATTTCAGGATCGACCGGGCCCATAACCTGTGGAGACAGCTCCACCATCGTCACTCCGATATTCCTCTTTCGAAGCGCCTCAGCCATTTCCAGGCCGATATAACCGCCTCCGATAATGACCGAATGGGTGGGCTTTGAGGTATCGAGCACCTTGATTATGGCATCCATATCGCCCATGGAACGAAGTGTCAGCACCCGCGGGTCGTCTATTCCGGCTATCGGCGGCTTTATCGGCTCAGCGCCCGGGCTCAGAATGAGCTTATCATAAGCAAGCCGCTGCTCAAAGCCGGTTTTGGTGTTGCGCACGATCACTTCCTTGCGCTCGCGGTCTATGGAAACCGCCTCAGTTTGAGTTCGCACATCTATCCTGAGGTTTGCGTAGAGAGTCTCGGGAGTCTGGACGAGCAGCCGGTCACGATCCGCAATGGCTCCGCCGATGTGATAGGGTAAACCGCAGTTTGCAAAAGATACATATTCGCCGCGTTCAATTAGGATTATTTCAGCGTCTTCCGATAGACGCCTTGCGCGCGCCGCTGCTGATGCGCCACCTGCAACGCCGCCTATGACAATGACTTTTGTTCTTTCAGCCATAGTTTATACTCCTTGGTTATTCTTCCGGCTTCGTGAAAGCGCAGGGCTCGCGAATGCAGTTAAGCAGAGAGGGCAGTTGCGGGGAGGCAATCTTGTAATACACGGATTGGGCTTTTCTCTCACTTGTGAGGAAACCACAGCTCTGCATCAATCGCAAATGCTCGCAGGCTTGATGGTGCTGAATATTGCACATTTCAGCAATAGCGTGAACGGGGAAACTGCCCTGCATCAATATGTCTACAATTCGCAGCCGCACGGGATGCGCCATCACCTTGAGGCATGCCGCTGCATCGTTAAGCGCCTCCATAGGCAGCATTTCTATTTTTTCTGTGCTATCAATCATATAGCCACTCCATCGTTATATCGTGATGTCTCGATATAACCAATATATACCATGAATAAATCCCTGTCAATCTCATTTTCTGTAGATAAGTAAAAAGAGCTGATGGATTGGTTTACAAGCAGGATATAAGAGGCATCTAGGTGTGCGTTACATAAAAATGGAGCGGGAGACGAGGCTCGAACTCGCGACATCCAGCTTGGAAGGCTAGCGCTCTACCAACTGAGCTACTCCCGCTCATTACAATGAGATTGTATCATCGGTCGCACGGGATGTCAATATAGGTGATGTGTGCTAGAATGACAGTGTAACCAAACCCAAGGAGCAATACAAAATCACAAATACTAATTTTAAAATTGTAGACACTCACGCGCATTTGAACGATCCCAAGTTCGCATCGGATGTCGATAGAGTGA
>DJHI01000318.1:241-408 GCA_002431715.1 Armatimonadetes bacterium UBA5829 | reverse complement strand
ACTCTCGGAGCGGTATGGTTGCGTTTTCGCCACGGTCGGAGTCCATCCACATGACTCGAAGTATTACGATGACAAGGCGGCTTCGCGGCTGGTGGAACTTTCCGGTAATGAAAAAGTCTTAGCAATTGGGGAGATAGGCCTGGACTTTCACTATGATTTCAGCCCGC
>DJHI01000318.1:0-220 GCA_002431715.1 Armatimonadetes bacterium UBA5829 | reverse complement strand
CCGCGAGTCGATCAGTTTCGAGCATTTGAGGCGCAGATCGACCTTGCGGGAACGCTTAAGCTGCCGATTGTGATCCACAGCCGTGAATCTAATCAGGAGGCTTTGCAGGTGCTTAAAAAGCACTCGTCGAATATCATTGGGGGGGTCTTTCACTTCTTTTCTGGCGACATCAAGTTCGCGCGAGAGGTTCTGGATGCCGGGCTATATATCGGAGTCGATG
>DJHI01000244.1:8223-8471 GCA_002431715.1 Armatimonadetes bacterium UBA5829 | reverse complement strand
TGCGCGCATAGAGATAAAAATTGCGAGTTTTGTCGGGTTCCTGAATCCAAATCCAGTTTCCCATATCTTCTCGGGGTGGCCGTTGATAGCGGGGGCGGGGTCGTCTTGACCTGTGGAAATTGCCGTCCGCGCCGACGACAGGTATTATTGACGATATTAATGATTCCAGCATGCGTCCATTATCGCAGATATTGAGTCAAAATGCCAATTTGCCGCTAATTGCTTCTTCCTCCAGGTAAGATACCTGG
>DJHI01000244.1:7485-8209 GCA_002431715.1 Armatimonadetes bacterium UBA5829 | reverse complement strand
TATAAAAAACGGATCGCCATTGATAGTTTGTTCGGCGGCTTCGGCAGCGAGGCTCTATTGAGGTCATTATGCGGTCGTAAACCGGCTGCTGACCGAAGCAACTCGGCATTTGCTCATGAAAATGCCAATTTGCTGCTGATTGCTCTCTCCTCCAGGTAAGATACCTGGAGGTATAAAACTTTCTGATTTCTTGACTCTCAGACTTTCAACTACCCTGTAATCACCTGCCGCACGACATCGAAATTCTCAAAAGGCGGCATGAAGTATACTCCTCCGAACTCCGCTTTGGCTGCAAGGTATATATCGCGAGCGATCTTGACTCCCTCGGCTTTGGCGGCTTCAGGGTCGGCAGTTGATAAGGCTTTTCTGATGTTCTCCGGGATATTTATTCCGGGGACTTCATTATGCAGGAACTCGGCGTGTCGCGAGCTTCGCAGAGGCAGCACCCCTGCAAGAACCGGCAGTTTCCAATCTTTGGGAATCTGATCGACTACTCTTCTCAACGGCTCAAGGTCGAAAACAGGCTGAGTCATCAGGAAATTGGCTCCCGCCTCCCGCTTTTTGGCCAGGCGCGCGATCTCTTTCTCTATATCATCGGCCGCCGGATTGAGAGCCGTGCCTATGGCAAAATTAGTAGGCTTACCGATCTCCCTTCCGCTGTAGTCGAGTCCGCTGTTAAGTGAGCTGATGATCTTTACCAGGCCGTCGGATGTAACATCGAAGA
>DJHI01000244.1:3834-7455 GCA_002431715.1 Armatimonadetes bacterium UBA5829 | reverse complement strand
ATGTCGCCGCCGGATAATCTCCTACACTTGCTGGGTCGCCGGTGAGAGCAAGGATGCCGTCTATACCCAGAGCCGCCGCGCCGAGGAGAGTCGAGTGCATCCCCAATAGGTTCAGGTCGCGGCATGTCAGGTGCAGAATGGTTGCGACTCCAAGCTCTTCGCGTACCAAATGAGCGAAAGCAACCGCGCTCATATGCATTCGCGCCATCGGGTTATCGGTGACGTCTATCGCCGAAACCCCCGCCGCAACCAGCGGCCGCAGCTTATTCAAAAGCGCATGGTAGTCTGTATTCTTGGGTGGTGTGACCTCGACCGTGATAAAGTGCCCGTTCATTTTTCTCAGCAGAGGAGAATGCTCTATGGCTTGGGCCGGAGCGGATACCTGCCTGACGCTGACTGGTCTGACCTTTACCGGAGCCGGTTTTGGCAGTGTTTTCACGCGCTCCGCCAGAGCTTCTATATGCGCCGGAGAGGTTCCGCAGCACCCGCCGACTATCGATGCGCCCGCCTGCACCATCTCTACGCCTCTCTCCGCGAAATAACTCGCGCCGGAGATGAACATCGTGCGGCCGTCGATATTGGTCGGGTAGCCGGAATTCGGTTGAGCGGATATCGGAAGCTCGCTGATCTCACGAAGAGCGCTTACAGCTCGCAGCATCTGCTCAGGGCCCATAAAGCAGTTGATGCCCAATGAGCTGATCGGGTAATTGCTTAACCTGGCGACTATATCATCGAGGCTGTCTCCGCGCGTGGTAGTGAGGTCTGTTCCGATTGCAAACTGAACCATAACAGGCAGCTCGCTGTTCTCAAAAATCGTCTCCAGCATCACTGTCGACTGATCCAGGTCGGTTAGGGTCTCAAGTAACAGAACATCCGCGCCGCCGTCCGTGAGGCCTTTTACCTGATCTTTGACGGAGGCTTGGATATCTTCTATTGTCGCGGAACCGATTGGCGATAAACTGACCCCCATAGGGCCGATGGAGCCTGCCACGAGAGTAGTTGAACCCGCGACACTCCTCGCCAGTCTGGCTCCAGCCAGGTTGATCTCATAGATTTTGCTCTCCAGGCCATGGTGCGCGAGCTTGAATTTGTTGGCGGCGAATGTGTTGGTTTCGATGACGTCCGCCCCGGCTTTGATATAGTCGGCGTGAACCTGACAGATCAAATAAGGGGAAGAGAGGTTAAGCTCTTCGAAGGGATGTGTGTGGCTGACGCCGCGCTCGACAAGGAGCGAACCCATCGCGCCGTCAAAGACCACAACTCGCTTGCTAAAGATATCAGGCAGTTTTGGGTTCGGCATAATGAGTTACTGACCTATCTTGAGCTGCTGGAGCTTCTTTTTGCTGCACTCGCCGCATCTGAACTCCGGGTTCGGGTCGTCCCGGCGATCATACCCTCTGGGATCGTAGCGCAGCCGCCGCACGGCCGTATATTTGCCGCAGTCGTGGCAGTGACCCAACTGCATAAATTCCCATTCCTGAACCTTTGGGCTGAAGATGAACCTGTCGACCCAGAAGAATATGCTCGCTCCTATGAGGTTTGCCAGAGCGACCGACCCGAACCCTGATCCGAACTGATGAACTACAGGGTAGAGGATGGGTGTCGATAGCTGCCAGCGGAATGCGTAAAGAAGGAATTTAAGCATGGGTTGTATCCTGTTCCAATTTCTTGGATAGTTAGGGATTTAAATCCCCGACCATCATTATTATCGATTATCGCTTAGATTTTATTCGATATCCTGTTG
Organism: Armatimonadetes bacterium UBA5829; assembly: GCA_002431715.1. Taxonomy (GTDB): domain Bacteria; phylum Armatimonadota; class UBA5829; order UBA5829; family UBA5829; genus UBA5829. The sequence goes on along the minus strand of DJHI01000244.1, from coordinate 5,711 downwards.
TGTTCGTCCACAAGCACGACTTTGCGCTGCACCGGTTCGTCGGTCAGGCAGAAAGCCGCGATTATCACTTTGTCGCCGGCATTGCTCTTGAGCGCGGCTGCTCCGTTGAGGCAGACCTTTCCGCTCCCTCGCTCAGCAGGTATGGCGTATGTTTCAAGGCGTTCGCCGTTGTTGACATTCCAGACGTGAACAAGCTCACCGTCGACGATATCGGCGGCGTCCAGTAAATCCTGATCGACAGCTATGCTGCCGACGTAATTCACGTCGCATTCGGTGACGGTCGCCCTGTGTATTTTGCCTTTGCAGATGTTTAGAAGTTTCAATTTAACGCTCCGATTTCCTTATAATTATACCAGGGTTACCCTCACCACACAACCAAGCACAGCCGGTGTAAAAGCTCAGAGTTGGGAGGCACAACTGTTCGGCGGCTTCGGCAGCGGGATATGTTATGGTAGAAACGTTGGAAATAATTAACTGCTGTCCGAAGCAACCCGGCCTTTTGCTAATAATATTACCAGCCGATGAAGCAGCGGAATGTCGTTTGAATTGCCTGTTAGGAAGGACTAATGAGCCTGCCGGAGAAATAACTAATGAATTTACGGAGGCGTTATTTTGTCTAGACTGGTTCAGTGCATTCCCAATTTCAGCGAGGGACGACGGCCTGAAGTCCTTGCGAAAATTGTGGAGGCGATCGATAAATCATCCAATGTGTCCGTGATCGATTATTCCATGGACCCGGATCACAACAGGGCCGTAGTCACCTTTATTGGAGCGCCTGAGGATATTCGTGTCTCCATGCTCGCCGGTGCGAGGGTGGCGGTAGATTTGATCGATCTTAACTTTCACACTGGAGGCCATCCGCGTATCGGGGCGGTAGATGTGGTGCCGGTGGTCGCGCTCGAAGATATGTCACAAGAAGAAATCATTGAACTGGGACATGACATCGGCAGGGATATTGCAGTGAAATTAGACGTCCCTGTCTACTACTATGAGGACTGCGCGCTGCGCAATCAGTGTAAAAATCTGGCGGACGTGAGAAGAGGCGGGTTCGAGGCCTTAAAGGCGCGTGGGCTTATTGACGGGTGTGAACCCGATGTCGGCCCCGGAGAGCTTCATCCCACCGCCGGGGCGAGCGTCGTCGGCGCAAGAGGGCCGCTGATAGCTTTCAATGTAAATCTGAAAAGCAACAATATATCTATTGCCAAAAAAATCGCTGCCAGGATAAGGCATATGCGAGGCTCCGGTGAGGCTATGGAGGGTGTGAAGGCAATTGGAGTCGAGCTGACAACTCGCGGCATAGTGCAGGTATCGACTAATATCACGAAACCCGATCTGGTCAGTATGTGGGATGTGTTCGATATGGTTCAAAAGGAGGCGAAAAAGCTGGGAGTCGAGGTCCTCGAATCGGAGCTTATAGGAGCGATAAGGCGGCAGGCACTTATGAATACGGTAAGATCGGCCATTAAGCTGCCGGATTTGACCGAGAAGAGGGTTATATAGCTTTCATATCTATGCCATTTCTTTTCAGAAGCTGGTCTGATTGTGGATATGTGGTGGTGTTTTTCACGAATTGGAGGTATTGCGGAGCCTTTGCTATAATCAGTCAATATGTCTGTCAAAACAATCGGAATATTAACCAGTGGGGGCGATGCCCCTGGAATGAATGCATGCATAGCGGCGGTCTCCGGCTGTGCTGAAAAGCATAAGGTTCAGGTGCGCGGAATCTTCAGGGGTCTCCAGGGCCTGGTCGGCGCGGATACAATTCCCATAGGCGAAGAGCTTTCCGGCCTTGCGAGGCGCGGTGGAAGCTTTTTGGGCACTTCGCGCAACGGCAAGCTCGAAGCCAAACTGCACGAGATGGGGATAGACGAGGCTAT
>DJHI01000244.1:3543-3816 GCA_002431715.1 Armatimonadetes bacterium UBA5829 | reverse complement strand
AGCACTGCGGAGTGGACGGCCTTATAGTACTCGGCGGTGGTGGTTCTTTGGAAGCCATAGGCAAGCTGGCAGGCAATGATGCAGCGGTAATCGGAGTTCCGTGCACTATCGATAACGATGTCTACGGCACTGACTACGCCCTCGGTTTCGACTCGGCGGTCAACAAGGCCCTTCGCGCGGCTGATGAGATTATGGATACCGCAGAGAGCCTTTCCGAGCGAGTGTTTATAATCGAGACCCTCGGCGGCACCACCGGCCATATGGCGGTTGAAC
>DJHI01000244.1:1398-3523 GCA_002431715.1 Armatimonadetes bacterium UBA5829 | reverse complement strand
AAACCGCTTACTCGTCGGGAGCCGACGCTGTATTTGTCCATGAGGTCAGACCTGATATAAATGGGGCGGTCGAGAAGATCAAGGCTAAAATGGATACAGGCGGCACCCATGGGCTGGTAGTGCTGTGCGAAAATCTCGGTCTGGAAGAGATCGCAAAGCAGCTTGAAGAAGGCGTAGGCAGGCGCGTGAGGATTACCGTCCTCGGTCACACTCTTCGCGGTGGAAACCCCACGGCATTCGACCGCAATCTCGCTCGCCAGTTCGGCGAGTCGGCATATGACCTTTTGATGTCCGGTGAGAAAGAGAAAATGGTTGCATGTGTCGGCGCATCGATAGCGCCGGTCGGCATTGAATCGATCCTCGGCAAGACGAGAAGCCTCAACATGTATAAATATGATACTGTAAATCTACATTAAGCCATACAGTCTACTCCATTTCCTCCCGATATAATATCAGTTAAAGAGTCAGAATGTTGTCGGGAGTGCAAATGTCAGTAGAGTGGACACATAACTTATCGGTCGGTATCACGGAGATCGATGATCAGCATAGAGAGCTTTTCAAGAGGGCGAATAATTTAATCGATGCGATTAGTTTGGGAAAGAGTTGGGAGGAGGTCGCGAGGCTTACGGCTTTTTACCAGAACTATTTATCGGCCCACTACCAGACCGAAGAAAAGTATATGATCCGCTACTCAGACCCTCTGTATGTCAGCCACAAGGCCCAGCACACGCTTTACTTGATGGAGTTTTCCGGAATCAAACAGTGCCTGATGTGTTCCGATTCAGATACTGCGATAAGCCTTGTTCAAGAAGCGATTGTCGGATGGCTTTCAAACCATATCGAGCAGTCAGATAAGCCCATGGGCAGGTTCATCAAGTCCGCAAAACATAAAAAAGCCGCATAAACCTCCATGTAGGATACCTGGAGGGACAGGGAAAGCCACATAAACTTCCGGGCAAGATACCTTGAGAAATAGAAAAAACTTTTTCTACTATCTCTTCCTGAGCATATCCACCGCAGCCAGAATGGCGGCATTCATACTTATCGGGTTCGCTATACCCTTCCAGGCGATATCCAGCGCTGTCCCGTGATCGACTGAAGTCCGCAGGACCGGCAGGCCGAGGGTGGCGGTGACTGTCCCGTAGAAATCACGCGTCTTGGCGGCGATATGGCCCTGATCGTGATAGAGAGAGATAACGCAGTCGAGCTTGCCTTCAAGAGCCATATTGAACACCGAATCGGCGCCGATCGGCTCGGTTACCCGAATCCCATCTTTCAGCGCGAGTTTAACCGCCGGGACCAGATGCTTCTCTTCTTCATCTCCGAACTGACCGCCGTCGCTTGCATGCGGATTGAGAGCCGCAAGGCCGATCAGAGGATCGGTAAAACCGAAATCGGTCATTGCCTTGTGCACCAGTCTGATAAACGAGTGCACGCGCTCTACATTTATATAGTCTATCGCCTGCCTGAGCGAGAGATGGCGCGAGAGGAAGAATATGCGCATATTTTCTGTGATGAACAGTGTTAGAGGATTGGTAGAGTCGAGATAGGCTGCAAGCATCTCCGTATGACCTATATGCTCTATCCCCGCAAGCCGCAGCGCTTCCTTATTAATAGGAGTGGTAGCTATTGCATCGATATTGTCTGCCAGACCCAACTCGCAAGCTTTTTTTATGAACGCATTTGCGGCCCTACCTGCATCAGCGCTCAGCTTGCCGGGCTCGATCTCCTGCATCCCGGGCGTCTCTACATGTATGAGATCGATTACCGATTGATCGCCTTTGGCGTTAAAAGGCGAGTCTATAGTGTTTATAGTGACGCTTTTACCGACAGCCTCAGCGCATCTGCGCAGAACATCAGCATTGCCGATCACTACAGGCACGCACACCTGATATATCTCGCTGCTTTCCAGCGCGCCCAGCACTATCTCCGGCCCTATACCGGCGGGATCACCAAGTGTTATTCCAATAATCGGCTTTGCGTTCATGTAAGGCTCCTTTTAATCACTGAAACACGGAGTAAACGGAATTACAGAATTTTCTTCCAGGTTTTAATCCCTCCAGGTAGGGTCATGTTTGGCGAAGTGCGATAGAACGGTGTATCGGGAATTCATTCCCGATACAGG
>DJHI01000244.1:1176-1381 GCA_002431715.1 Armatimonadetes bacterium UBA5829 | reverse complement strand
CCCGAAACACCTGGGAATTATGGTCCTTCGATCTTCAACCCAGGGATACCTGGAGGGATATAAATTCGTGCTTCCGTGATTAATACTATTTTCTACTTCGGCAGAATTTAGCAGATGCGGCAAGTCCGAGCATTGAGATAAGAGCGATCATACTCGACGGCTCGGGCACACCGGGCAGATCAGGCGCACCGGCGGAGCCATAGCA
>DJHI01000244.1:0-1139 GCA_002431715.1 Armatimonadetes bacterium UBA5829 | reverse complement strand
GAACTTGCTCCCTCGCCGGACATTTCCCATGTTTCTCCGTCCGCCGATACCCAATAGTGCCACCAGTTCTCATCACCGGCATAGCCGATCTTGCTGTCGCCATTATAGCTGATTCCGTTGACAAAGTCTCCATAACCGTAGTTTTTAATGTCGAGGGAAAGGTCACCTGCTGCATCGATGGCTGAGATCATATCGAACCCGCTCGGCGTTCCTGTATCCCATCTATAGCCGAACAAATAGGAATGCGCCCCGAAGTCTATCAGGCAACTCGCAAAATAAGTGCCGCTGCCTGCTATATATTCATAACTTGTGACTGCTGCACCTGCCGAAATAGCAGTCGCAATAATTAAGACCGCAATCAATGTGAGTAATTTTTTATGCATCCTTTTCTCCTTTAATTAGCTTATCTTATGAGTCATTTGTAGAGTTAGGGTCAAATCTTTACATATATCACCTCCTATGGTGTCGGTTCTTGAATAAGAACTACATCGTCCGCGGTTCGCAGTCGCAATACTTTCTCGCCTGATTCGAGCGAAATAATTCCAGTCACAGTGACAATGCTTTGATCGGCGGGCGGGACAAAGTCAGGGTCGGCCGAGACTCCCCACTCGACGTCGGTCGGGTTCGATGAACCGCTGGGTTTCAGCCTCGGCGCAACACACATCAGATGAACACCCGACCCGTCATCTACTTTGAAAGATTGAAGCTCCTCATCGACATCCTCCACCTTTCCCCAGGTCTTCACCAGCATGCCTGTGGTATCCAGGCCGGTTGTGATGCCTTTATTTGACATCGCCAGAGGGTGCGGATCAGCGTCCGGCAGAGCGGAAGATGTCTGCGCGGGGTCGATTGCGGTTGCAATAACCGCTCTCTCATCGTCAACGGTCGTCATGTCGCCGTAGATAGTTATCTTTTTGCCTGAATCTATTACTCTGCCCAGGACCTTGATCCCGGAGTATGCGCCGTCCTGAACATAGCAGCACCGGCCGGTTTCATGCGNNTCACCACGACATCGCTTAAGATAACGTGCGAGCCATCCGAAAGGTCTTTTGCGGCCCCTATGGACGATGCGTCGACTCTATGGCTTACACGTGTCACTGCATCGATCTCAGCTCCCTCGACCGCATCGGATGGGCATG
>DJHI01000229.1 GCA_002431715.1 Armatimonadetes bacterium UBA5829 | reverse complement strand
CAAAGCTCAGAACTCCACTCAGCCTGTCCGCGTTCAGCCATGTCACCAAGTCGAAAGTTCTAGGATCAAACTATGCGTTTGGTGCCGTAATACCAATCCTAAAAGCCCGACTCTCAGCTACAATCGAGTCGCCTGCTCCGGTCAGAAACTTCGACAAGAGCACGACCGGCCTCGGAGACATAGTGCTTGCTCCTGTAGTTCTTGGCTGGCATAATGGACGTTCTCACAAACTGGCTCAGTTTGTAGTTTATGTGCCGAGCGGTAACTACAATGTCGAAAGGTTGGTCAATTCGGGCTTGAACCGCTGGGCTATTGAGTTTGACTACTGGTATACATTTCTTGACCTCAAGAAAGGCATTGAGATAGATCTGGCTCCAGGCTATACAATCCCGTTCCGCAATCCCGATACCGACTACACAAGCGGTCAGGAACTCCATATCGATTACGCCGCACTGAAAAGGTTTCCTAACAAGCTTGGGCTCGGTCTGACCGGATTCGCATTCTGGCAGACTACACCGGACAGCGGATCAGGAGCAAAGCTGGGCAGTTTCAAGGGCAGAACATTCGGGATTGGACCGCTTATTACCTACGATGCAGCAATTAAGAATACAAGTCTGACCCTCATAGGCAAGTATATAAGCGAGTTCGGCACTCAGCACAGATTCGAAGGAAACTCGGGTTGGCTTGAGCTATCTCTGGCATTATAGCGACTGATTGCGGGGGATCGCATGTGGAATTGAGTAAGGTGTTTATCTTCTTCTTTATAACTCTTGGACCGATCAAGCTGATCGTGCCATTCTTTAACCTGACCAAAAATGCCGATGTGTCTTTGCGCCTAGCCATCGCATATAGAACATTCTGGCTGTCGATACTGATAGTCGTCCTTTTGGCGTTAATAGCAAATCGCTTGACCACGAGTTGGGGAATCTCCCAAAATGCAGTCTCCATTACCGGCGGTCTGGTGCTGCTCTTATGGGGATTGGAAAATATCCTTGCCCTCCGGCATCCAACTAAACCGCCTGAGTCACCAAAGGAGCCCGGACTAGACTTGTCGGTCTTTCCGCTTACTTTGCCACACACTATCACTCCTGCGGGAATCGCAGCAATTATGTATTTTACTATGGCCGCGCGCGACTGGGTCGGCATTTGGAGCATCGAAGCGCTTTTGGTGAGCGTGATGGTGCTGAACCTGGCTGCAATGCTGCTTTCTCACAGGATTCTAAAAACACCGGGAGGAGCAGTAACTCTTGCCGTTGTCGGAACTGTGCTCTTTCTCTTTCAGACAGCGCTGGCGGTTGAAGTGCTGATAACGTCATTTGGGAGGTTGGGACTGTTTAAATGAAGAATCCGGATTGCAGCAAACTAAGCTCGTTTCATGCAATGGCTAAGCCCGCAGGCGCGGACTGCAACCTCCACTGCGACTACTGTTTCTTCCTGAAAAAAGCTGAACTGTATCCCGACAGTAGACTGAGAATGTCGGATGAAGTAATGGAGACCTATATTCGCCAGACGATCGAGTCACACAGAACTCCGGCGGTTACTATAGCGTGGCAGGGAGGCGAACCGACTCTGATGGGATTGGATTTCTTCAGAAGATCGATAGAGATCGAAAAGAAATACCTTAAGCCGGGGATGAGGGTTGAAAATACCATTCAGACCAATGGAGTTTTGATAAATGAGCATTGGTGCTCCTTTCTGCGTGAAAACAACTTCCTGGTCGGTCTGAGCCTCGATGGCCCTAAAAAACTCCATGACGCATATCGCAGAGACCGCTCGGGCAACTCTGTTTTTGATCGTGTAGTCCGGGCGGTCAAGCTTATGCAAGCCCATGATGTGCAATTTAACATACTCTGCACCATAAACGCAGTTAACAGTAAACATCCGCTGGAGGTATACAGATTCTTCCGCGATGAGCTTCAAACGCCCTATTTGCAGTTTATTCCAATAGTCGAGAGGGATAACGACACCAGATTCCTGGAGGGAGACCGCGTTACCGAAAGATCGGTTCGCTCAGAACAATATGGCCGGTTTCTATCCGAGATATTCGACGAGTGGGTGCGCAAAGATGTGGGCAAAATGTTTGTGCTTTTCTTCGATGGTGTGCTTGCGTCCTGGGTTCGAGGATACTCGAATCTATGTGTATTGCGTCCCACATGCGGAGAAAATGTTGTGCTCGAACACAACGGCGATATGTACTCGTGCGATCACTTTGTTGAACCTGATCACCTGCTCGGTAATATACGCAAGGCACATATTTCCGATCTTGTAAACTCAGATAAGCAGAAAAGTTTCGGCGCGGCAAAGCATGTGACGCTGCCAAAACAATGCCTCGAGTGCGAGTATCTGTTCACCTGTCATGGCGAATGTCCGAAGAACCGCATATCCGATTCAGGCATCAATTATTTATGCGAAGGATTGAAAGCCTTTTTCAGACACACTGAAAAGCCCATGCAAATAATGGCACGCTTGCTTAAGAGCGGACACTTTGCAGATGAGATAATGCAGATTTTGGCAGATAAAGAGACAGACAGAAACGGTTGCCCTACGAATAAAAAAGGAGACATACATAATGAGCGAGACCCCGGAGCGGAGAGAGGTCAGCGCTGACCAGCTCGCTCAAGAACGAACTGATCTTGCGCTTAAGCGCACTGTCATCGCAGCCGACAGGACTTTGATGGCCTGGATCAGAACTTCGATCTC
>DJHI01000184.1:17244-29552 GCA_002431715.1 Armatimonadetes bacterium UBA5829 | reverse complement strand
TCCAACCTCTTCAACACTTCCTAATGCTGAGAAATCGCTCGTGATTTGATTGGAGCATGCAGGCAGTGACAAAAATGCCGAAAGTAATACTAAAGAGATGAATAATACGGACGCTCTATACAACATCAACAGTTGTCTCCTTTCACTATTAGTGAAATTGTAACTGCGCCCAGCTATCATCCCTACCCATCAGAGTAGAATAATGTGAATTACGTTGCCAAAGCAGGTAGACATACCATGTTTTTATTTTACAAGGATACTATTTTGCCCCTTGACAAATTGCCGTTTTTAAATAATAATGAAGCCAAGTAGTTATGCAATCGATTGCATTGCATAGATAGCATAACTTCTCAGATGGCTAGACTTGCTGGTTGTTGAGCAAACCCACTTTTTTCATCCCAATGGTACTGCATTGGAACCAAATAAAACCTATTATGCAATCGATTGCATTTGTTCGGATGATGGAGGTCAATATGAAAAAACAAGGATTCACACTAATTGAGTTGTTGGTTGTTATTGCAATAATTGCCATATTAGCAGCTATCCTGTTTCCTGTATTTGCGAATGCAAAAGAGCATGCCAAACAAACAAAATGCCTGAACAATCTAAAGCAATTGACTTTCGCCTTTAGAAATTACTGCGATGATTATAATGGCATAATGCCTAATGTTATTTGCCAGGATCCATGGTATGACTGGGCAGGAAGCCTGACTCAAGGGGCCTTATTCCATGTAAAAGATGGGCAGATCTGGCCGTATGTCAAAAATTCCGAAACTTATCTTTGTCCATCCGATTCAAAACAACCTGCGCTAAGTATAGCGGGACAGCCGACTAATTATGAAATTTCATACTCGTTAAACTACCAGCTTGGCTCCGCCTATGTTACTAATGCGTATAATACAGGGCTTACTAATTTGGATACAGCAACTGCTGGCCGAACAAGCAAAATTCTGATGCTCATCCATGAAGATCGGGAGCGCATTAATGGCCCACACTTTTACTGGAAAGGTAACTATGATGTGCCGAGCAAAGTTCACTATGATGGGACAACCGTTTCATATGCTGATGGGCACTGCAAATGGGCCAATCATAAGCAATTAACCATTGAGAAAAACAACAATCAATGGCAAAGCAACCTGGGGCATTAAGCGCAAAAGAGCCCCCGAAGAACAAAGCTAGGGGGCTCTTTGCAGCGCCAACTGCTTAATGACCAGGGCACTGCAAAATTTTCTTATGGCTACATTATCTGCGCTTGCAATTAGATGTGCCCAATGAACCGCTAGGAGGCGGGCAAGCCGGGCCAGGCCCAGCTTGCAGAATTGCTATCTGATCAGAAGTCAAAACTTTTCTGATCTTCTCCCAAACGCTAACACAAGCGCTTACAACGGCCGCGTCCGCCGCCTCTGACGCCTCTACAGCCGCTGTTACGGTGTCTGCATCATATGTCGTAGCGAAAATGGCATCACGAAGAGCCTTCGCCGCATCACCCGATGCCTGCACGAGTGGTTTGATGGTCGTATCGGCTTCAGTCAAAATCGTTTTCAGGCTCGATGCCTGATCTGTCGTAAGGCTGAGAGAGTTCGTAAGACCATCGATCATATCCGCATGCGGCGGCATTATCGCCGATACCGCACTGGGCATGCCGGGCCCACCCGGTCCATGGCCGCCCTGACACCAACCAGGTGTCAAACATACAACTGCCAGCATTAACGCGATCAATATAGATGTCTTCATTTTGGATTCCTCCTTACTATCTAACTGCCTCGATAACTGTAAGGAAGCGATTCTTGCTGCAGCTTGCTTCCAGTTGCTTTGACACCTATGCGAGTGCATATAGTTCCTCTAAAGCGTTGCATATGGATCATAGTTGTGTTTAAGTTGTGTTACAAAGAAAAAGCAGCGCTCATTTCGACTGCGCTGCATTACAAAACCTGTGTAAATAATCATATCAACTCTCTGACGATCCGGCGGCGATTATTGTCCAGTTTCCGTCCTGCTGCGCCAGAGTGTAGTTGACATTTACGACCTTATGGTTGTTATTGATGTCATAGAAATCATGAGTGCCGGTGGCGGTATATGCGCCATCCGAACGCTGCTCGACTTTATCTATAGTAAAGCTGACGGTGTTAATGTGCTTTATGGCATCATTGACCATGCTCTTATAATCGCTGCCGCTCAGTGAGTAGGCATAGTTGTTATCGAGATAGATCGCGACCTGAGTCCCTGCATTAATGTGCTTCAGGATCAGATCGGGTTTGTTGGCAATCCATCCATTCCTTATATCATCGAGCGCCGCATTAAGGCCGCTGTATGCGCCCTGAGCCAGATAGTAATTGTTCCCGTAGGAATAATCGGGAACGGAAACATATGTATATCTCGGAACTTCAACAACCACTGCTCTCGGCGCGTATACATACGGCATGCCATAATAATAAAATGGCGAATAACTGCAGTATCCACCGCAGTAGCTGAAGCTCCAATAACCGTAATCGAACGGGATTGCGAATCCCGGATAGAAATAAAATCCGAAGTAGAAGCTCGAATTATTCCAGTTCCAGTAATTATTATGGCTCCAGTTTCCGTGATGATTCCAGTCACCATGATGTTGGCTGTGGCCTTGGTTCCATTGCTGTCTCGCCTGGCCCGGACCATACGCNNGCCTCTACGGCCGGTTGTTCCCGGCGCTTGACCTGGAACTCTACCCGGCACACCTATTCGGCCCTGTCCCGGCGTTCTTGGATTACGTATCTCACCGCCAGTGCCTGGACCTGACTGCCGTGGAGTGACACGGGGAGTTTGTCTTGGCGTTCCTACGCCTGGTTGTCCGCTGGGACCAGCGGGAGAACCGTATCTTCCGGATCTGTATTGGCTGGGACTCCTTGGTGTGACATTACTCGTGCCCATCCTTGCACCTGGACCGGCTCCGGGTCTGGCTCCAGGAGTATATTGTCTTTCCGGCACACTCCGTGGAACATTACTTGAAGGCCCTCTATATTGCGGTGTACGAACATTCGGAGCAGTCCGCGGGGTTGTTTGCCAACCTCTCATCCCGGGAGTTACGGTGCGCGGCTGCGGTGATGTAGTCCTTGGCGCTCTCATTGCGGGTCCTCGCCCCATCGGCATATTGCCCGGAGATGATCCCCTGAATTGAGGCGTACCCGTATTCGGCATCGATCGCGGAGCTGTCCCCCAGCCTCTCATTCCAGGAGTTACCGTACGAGCACCGGCACCAGGCCCTCCTCTTATCGAAGGCCCTCTTATGTTACCGCCGTGACCTCCTCCAGCGCTGCCGCCCCGCTGGGCTATCGCCGCAGGTGTAAAGGCAGCTGCCAAGACCATCACAATGGCAATAAAGCCGAGCCATATGATCTTCATTAAGCTGTGAATTGATTTATTCATGATTGCACCCCTCAAAAATATGGAGGTATGCTTCGACTATTGTCGAGTCTACCTCACAATCATTTACATAGTAGATATACCCATTNNCCGCTTGGTTCACATTATGCGCAGCAAGCTTATTAAAACTAAGCTTTTCCTTTGGATAAGTTGATTGGGATGGACGATGTCGCTTCATGCACTGTATAATTTGCATTGATCGAGAATATATCTATGAGGCGTTTTTTTTAGCGTAAATACTACAATGAAAGTCATTATTTGTCCCGATTCATTTAAAGGAAGCCTTTCATCTATTGAAGCCGCGGAAGCCATTTCGCGCGGGGTCAAGCTGGCTGCATCCGACGCTGAGACTAAAGTCATTCCGATTGCCGATGGCGGCGAAGGAACAGTAGATGCGCTCGTGCGCGCCACAAACGGCCAAATATGTCGCGTAAAAGCTCACGACCCGCTCCTGCGAGAGATAGACTCTTTCTATGGAGTTATGGGAGACGGCAGGACAGCCGCTATCGAGATGGCCGCTGCTTCGGGTCTCGTGCTTCTTTCGGATGATGAGAGAAATCCAATGGTAACCAGCACCTACGGGACAGGCAAGCTAATATCGGCAGCAGTGGACTCAGGCGCAAAAAAAATAGTAATCGGTATCGGCGGAAGCGCAACAAATGACGGCGGCACGGGCGCGATGAGCGCTTTGGGTGCAAGATTTATAGATAAAGATGTACTAACTTTGCCGCCGGGCGGAGCCGCTTTGATCGACCTCGCGCATATCGATATGTCGAGTTTTAAGTTTCCTGTCGGTAAGATAAAGGTTGAAGCCGCCTGTGATGTCACAAATCCGCTGTGTGGCCCGACCGGCGCTTCAGCAGTTTACGGGCCGCAAAAGGGCGCAGCCCCTGAGATGGTTAAAAGACTGGATGCCGCATTGCATAACTATGCACAAGTTTTATACAGAGACTTAGGCAAAGATATCATAAACATGTCCGGTGCGGGAGCCGCCGGTGGCATGGGCGCGGGGCTGGCTGCATTCTTAAATGCAGAACTGCGTTCGGGGGTCGATATGGTTCTGGATGCAGCCAAATTCGATGAAGCTCTTATCGGCGCAGACCTGGTGATAACAGGCGAAGGCAAGATCGATGAGCAGACCGCATATGGAAAAACGATCGGTGGAGTTCTTAAGCGAGCCTCGGCAAAAGGTGTACCCGTGGTCGCCATTGCCGGATCGGTCTCAGGCGATATACACGCATTGTTCGACTCGGGTCTTTCTTCTGTATTCAGCATCACCTCGGAGTCGATATCTCTGAACTACGCAATGGCGCATGCAGCGGAGCTTGTAGAAACAATATCAGCTAGTATATTGCGAACAGTCCGCGCATCGGGCGAATGAGAAACCATGGAAATGCGGAGTATTGTTTATATTCCGTGCACTCCGAGTATTTCTGCAGTTTAGAGTGTAATCTCCATCTTATTCTTAACCCCAGCCCTCGAATCTGGTAAAATATACTTACAGGACAGTAATATGAGCGGCTAAATTAATCTCTCCACTCTCCGCTCTCTGCTGGTTATGATGGAGGAATGAATGGCCCTGGATGTTGCCCGCCCGCTGGCGGGTCAGATAAGTGTTTGGATGCAAAATCAGGTTAAGGAGGCCGGCGCAAAAGGCCTGGTCTTTGGGATGAGCGGCGGAATAGACTCGTCCGTGGTAGCAGTACTCTCTAAAATGGCATGCGGGGATAAAGTTTTGGGAATGATCATGCCCTGCCACTCTAATCCCGCGTCCGCTGAAGATGCACGGCTTGTCGCTCGAAATTTCGGCATAAAGACTCACTTTGCCGACCTGACGGCNNCACGGATTCCACACATCGAAGGTTTCGAGCTGACCAATGTCAGACCTCGCCTTAGAATGACCGCTCTCTACTGCGCCGCGCAGGCATTGGGATATCTGGTCGCCGGAACCAGCAACAAGACGGAGATCGATATAGGTTATTACACCAAATGGGGCGACGGCGGCAGTGATCTCCTTCCGCTCGGCAATTTTTATAAGCGCCAGGTCTATGAATTAGCCCACGAGTTAGGTATGCCGCAAGAGATTATCGACAAGGCTCCCACTGCAGACCTTTGGGAGGGCCAGACCGATGAAAACGAGATCGGCATGACTTATGATGAGCTCGATTCCATTCTTGCGGCGTTGGACTCGGGAGAAATATCAGGGTTTGACCCGGATTTGGTGGATCGAGTGCGGAAGCTTATCGCTGATTCCGACCACAAGCGTTTTCCGATTCCAAGGTTCCAGCCGTAATGGGCCTATAAATGGGAACCCAGGCTGACTTTCGATAGTCCATAAATAGGTGGTATAACAGGCACATTAACTGGCCTGTTACCTAATACCTATTACCTGTTTTTATTGACTTGCCTGCTCTGCTTGTAGTACCATTTCCAAGTAAGCATGCCTATGGAGAGTATAAATGGTTCGAAGTTACAATAAGATAGCATTATCGGTCATTTTGATGGCGCTGATGGTCTGCGCGTTCGGCGCAACCGGTTGGGCGCTGTCGCTTTATTGGCCGAAGCCGGATCAGATTGTTCGAGAAAACGTAAAGATATCCTTACCCGGCAAAGATGTTCCAGAAGGTTCTTTCATTTCTGTTTTAGTGGGCGAGCAGGGAAAAGAAAATTTCGTGCTTGCCGTAGATGCCGAGTCGGTACGCGCTAAAAACGGCACGATCAATATTTTCTGGAACAGCAAATCACCTTTCAAGTCGATTACCGACTCCAAGAAAGAAAATCAATACTTCAAGGATGGCAAGTACAACATTCGAGTCGAAATCCATGACCAGACCAACCTTGCAAAAATAACCGGGTCAGCAAGCGTGCCGGTCGTCCTTAAGAATAAGATAGCTCGGCCTAATCCCGCACCCGGCGTTACATTGATAAATAAACTCAGTTTTGGACAGACCAATACCTATGAAGTTTCATCTAATGTCGAGGTATTCCAGGTCGTAAATGATGTTTGGCTGCCGGTTGCAAGTGGGCTTGGACTCTCCGGTGATTTCACTGTAATTCAGAGTGTGGAAGATATTCGCAATACGGGTGAATACCTGCTCAGATACCGCATTGGCGACAAACCAAACGTAGTGGCATATGGCCAGAAGACGGTTTTATATGAAAACGATCTTCTGAAGCCACAGCTCTACAGGCTGATGACCAAATACGGCCATGTAACTGATCATAACCTCTTCAGCAAACAGGCTCAATTCAGCATTACCGATATTCTTCCAATTTTGCCCAAAACCGCTGTTAAAGAAGGCGATTCATGGCCGAATACGATAAATCTCAAGATCGAAGGCTTGACCGATGTCATCGAGCTTAAAGGAACATGCGGTCTCGATTCATTTGAGTGGCAGAACGGGCATGAGTGCGCAAAGCTGGTCTCAAAGGATATGCAGGGCACGACCAATATCGTCCTCGATGGCGGTAAGATTCGCAGTTCAAGCAATAAAGTCACCGCGACAGTCACCACTTATTTCGACTATAAGAACGGCAAGACCATCCGCAGGGATATAGTGCTTAACATCCCTGCTATTATAGCCGCTGATGCCGGAGACCCGAGCAAGGCCTCTTTAGGTCAACCTGGCGCAGTTGGAGGATATTCTTCATCGCCGTTTGGAGATGAAGGTGATCAATCGGTTGCGAGTCCAAGTGTCGGCAGACGTAGCTCCGGCGGTCCAAACCCAGGCAGTTATGACGATCAGTCTACCGTCGATATCTCTACTCAACCAAAAACAGGAACAGTGCAGATCAGGACCAGCATTGTCCTGGAGAAATAAAATCAAGTTGTGAATGCAGCCGCTCTCCTGGAGTCTATAACCACTTCCAAGGACTATCGCGGGCAGATTGCGCATATCGAGCATATCCCCGCCAGAGCGGCTGCGTGGCGACAGGTAGAGCCTGAAATCACGGGCAGAACAGCGGATGCCCTCGACCGAGCCGGGATCACGCGTTTTTACATTCATCAGGCCGATTCAATAGAAGCCGTTCGTGCCGGCGAGAATATTGTCGTTGTAACGGCGACGGCCAGCGGCAAGACTCTCTGTTACAACGCGCCCGTATTGGAGGCGCTGGAACTTAACCCCAAAGCACGTGCTCTCTATATCTACCCTACAAAAGCCCTTGCGCAGGATCAACTCGGCAAAATAAAGCAATTTGGTCTGGACTTCATAAAAGCCGCCACATACGACGGCGACACTCCCCGCCAGGAACGGCCGTTTATCAAAACCACCGCGAATATCATTCTCACTAACCCCGATATGCTCCATGTGGGAGTGCTGCCATATCATTCGACCTGGTCCGACCTATTCCATAATCTCAAATATATCGTGATCGACGAGATTCACACATATCGTGGGGTTTTCGGGGCGCATGTCGCCAATGTTATCAGACGTCTGCGCCGGATTGCCGAGAGTTATGGGTCAAAACCCCAATTCATATGCGCCTCCGCCACTGTAAATGACCCGGGAAAGCTTGTAAAGGATCTCACGGGCATAGATGCGCGCGTGATAGATGACGACGGTTCGCCTTCAGGGCCGAAGTCGTTCGTCTTCTGGAATCCGCCGTATATAGCAGGCAAAGCAGAGCGCAGAAGCACTAACTCTGAAGCTGTGCAGCTATTCGTGAAGCTGGTGGAGTCAGGTATCCGAACCATAGTATTCACAAAGGCTCGTAAGACAGCCGAACTCATATATCGTTACGCCAGGACCACGCTGAAAGATGAAAACTCGCCTGAGGCCGATAAGATTATGTCTTATCGCGCGGGATATAAGCCTGCCGAAAGGCGTGAGATAGAGCGCAGGCTGTTTACGGGCGACCTTATGGGCGTGACCTCTACCAGCGCACTTGAAGTCGGTGTGGATATAGGTGGACTGGATGCGGTTGTGATGACCGGCTATCCAGGCACTATCGCAAGCACGTGGCAGCAGGCGGGACGTTCAGGCCGGGGATTGGCGGAGTCTATGGCTGTGCTTATTGCTCTAGATAACCCCATCGACCAGTTTATGATGAAAAACCCCGGCTATTTCTTCTCTTCTGCTAACGAGCGCGCGATCGTCGATTCTCAGAACCCATATATTCTTGCCGATCATCTCCTCTGCGCAGCCTATGAAATGCCGATCAAAAATGAAGAGGTGCCCGAGCTTTTTGGTAAGCGCGCATGGGAACTGCTGGGGATGCTCGCAGAAGCGGGACAACTCGACTTCCGCCGCAGATGGTATTGGACAGGCACAACTTATCCCGCCTCCGAGATCAATATTCGCTCGACGGGCGGCAGTTATAACATTGTTTCAGTCGAAAACGGCGGCACTCTGCTTGGAACGGTGGACGGCTCCAGTGCGTTTGATACTGTGCATCCGGGAGCTGTTTATCTGCATGCGGGCGAGAGTTATGTGGTCACCCATCTCGATCTCGATGAAAAGGTGGCGTATGTCGAGAAGAGCGAGGTAAATTACTACACGACTCCCGCCGATCAAACGAGGATATCGGTAGAGGAAATCAGAGAGCAGAGAACAGAGAGTGAAGAGCCGGAGGCGCAATATAAGATAAATGCGCAGGTGTTTTTTGGAGACGTGGTTGTCGCAAACCAGGTTACACATTTCTGGCGCAAGCGTCTCTTCAGCGACGAGGTGGTAGAGAAACGCCCTCTTGATCTCCCTGAGACGGAACTCAGGACACAAGCTGTATGGATCGCACTGCCCGAAGAGCTGGCCAATAAAATAATCGACCAGGGTTATGACCTCGCCGGGACTATCCACGCTATCGAACACGCGTCTATCGGCCTGCTGCCCCTGTTTGCTCTCTGCGACCGGCAGGACATAGGCGGGGNNAACCATCCCGACACGGAAGGCGCTCCCGTGATATTCATATATGACGGTCATGCAGGCGGCGTGGGTCTGGCACATACGGCCTATGAGCGCATAGAAGAACTGCTCTCAGCCACACTTGCAGCTATTCGCGATTGTCCATGCGATGAAGGCTGCCCGTCCTGCATACAGTCCCCCAAATGCGGTAATAACAACGAGCCTCTGGATAAGACCGGAGCGGTATTTGCACTCAGCGAAATACTTGCGTCATAAGGCCATATAGCCGCTTATTTTGACCTCGAATCGGTAATCCCGTACGCAATAATTGGCCCGGCGGTATATGCCACCGGACCAAATATTTGCAAAGCATTGAGTTGAAAGGAAATCCTTAGCGCTTGCTGAACTGGAATCCTCTTCTCGCTCTCTTGCGTCCGTATTTCTTTCGCTCTTTGACCCTCGGGNNCCGGCTTCGAGGAGAGCCTTGCTGATGCCATGGCGGACAGCACCGGCCTGGCCGGAGATTCCGCCGCCCGTGCACTTGGCTATAACATCGAACTTGCCTATCGAGTCGACAGCCTCAAAGGGCTGCATGATCAGCAGCTCAAGAGCCTTGCGCCCGACGTATTCGGCCATCGTTCGACCGTTAATCGTGACGGTGCCGTCACCAGGGACAAGCCATACACGCGCGGTCGCGTTCTTTCTGTGGCCCGTACCATAATATCTTGCGGTCTGTTCCAAATCGTTCCTCCGTTAAGAGTCATAAAGCCCGTCATAACGTCTACACATCAATTGCTGACGCGGAANNACGTTCGGCGTTAAGACTAAAACTTAAACTCCTCAGGCTTCTGAGCCTCTTGAGTGTGATCGGGTCCTGCATAGACCCGCAGTTTCTTCAAAATAGCATCTCCCAGCTTATTGTGCGGGAGCATTCCCTTGACTGCACGCATAACGGCCTTCTCGGGTGTCTCTGTCATCACCTGAGCTCGCTTTACGCTCTTCAGGCCGCCCGGGTAACCGGAGTGCCTGTAGATAAGCTCATCACCCTTATTGGTGCCGGTGAGCACGAGCTTTGCGGCATTGACGATGACTACGTGATCACCGCAATCGACATGCGGCGTAAATGTCGGTTTGTGCTTACCCCTAAGGAGCTTTGCTGCTTCGACTGCGACTCTGCCAAGCGGCAAGCCGGCTGCGTCGATCACAAACCACTTCTTTGTCGTATTTTCGCGATTAGCAAAATAAGTACCCATCGAGTATCCTCTTTAGATCTTCAAATAGATGAAAGGTACCCCCTCTCACCTTAGCTCTCTCTGCTATTAAGAGAGAGTACATTTTTCATCTATTCAGATAAAAAATGTTTCTAATATTCAACTTCCTTCAGGCACAGACCCTGCGGTGGAGCAGTTTTGCCTGCCGCACTGCGATCCTTCGCCTCAAGAACCCTACACACTTCCGAGCCGCTGAGCCTGCCCAGGCCCACATCGACCAATGTTCCTACTATTACCCGGACCATCGAGCGTAAAAAAGCATTTGCTCTCATCTCGATTATCACATGCTCGCCGGATTTGGTGACATCGACGGAAATCATATTACGAACCGGACAATTCTCTTTCCAGTCCGATCTATCCACCCCTCTCGAACACCAGAACGATGAGAAATCGTGGACTCCCACAAGGCACTCTGCCCCTACTCTCATCGCATCGTAATCAAGCGGCATATCTACATGCCAGCTAAACCGACCCTCTAATGCGCTCCTGACACCCCGATTTAGAATGTCATACTTATACAGCCTTGAAATCGCCGAATACCTCGCGTGAAAATCATCATCCACATCACTCGCTTCGACAGCGGCTATATCTTTCGGAAGCAGCGAGTTCATTGCAACACAAACCCTGTCTGTGGGAATGCTGCCCTCGGTCCTGAAATTAATCACCTGACCAGCGGCATGAACACCTGCATCCGTCCGTCCGGAACCGTATACTATGACCTTTTGCTTTAAGATCTTTTCGAGAACTCTCTCAAGCTCTCCCTGGATCGTCGGCACACCCGGCTGGTATTGAAAGCCGAAGTAGTCAGTGCCATCATATTCGATCACGACTCTGATGTTGCGCATCAGTTCAGTCTAGCTCTTGAGTGGCGACTCATAGATCGCCACCCAACAAAGGAAATCATTAGTCTATTGCAAGCTCCAGCTTGACCACTTCGGCGGCATCGCCTCGGCGGAACCCGATCTTCGTCATTCGGGTGAAACCGCTCTGCTTATCCGCGAACTTCGGCGCAACCACATCGAAAAGATGCTTTACAGCATCATTCGCAATCATCTCGGCGCGCATCTCTTTCTGAGCCTTGCCATGAGCGCTGAGCATGCCCTTGGGCATATTGGCGGTCGGCAAAACCCTGCGGGCCAGTCGGCGCGCATGAACGGTGTTCTGCTTGGCAAGCGTGATCAGCTTTTCAGCTATAACCCTGGCCTCTTTTGCGCGAGGCTCAGTGGTCTCTATCTTTTCATACATTATCAATGACCTTACCAGACCGTGCAGGAGGGCCATCCTCTGATCGGTTGGCAGATCAAGTTTTCTACCAGCAACACGATGTCGCATTCGTAAATACCTGCCTTATCCTCTTACTCTTCGGCTTCTTCGATCTCTTCTGTGGTATCTTCCTCAGATTCGATCATCTCTTCGTCCTCGTATTCATCTTCCTCTTCATCGTCGTCCTGCGGGAGAATCTTCAACTCACCACGCTCTCCACCGGCTTTAAGAGAAAGATTCATGGACTCCAGCTTGTCCCGTACCTCATGGAGGGACTTCTTACCGAAGTTTCTGATATTCATCAGGTCGGCTTCGGTGAGCTGGACAAGCTCATGTATCGTAAGAACGTTTGCCTTCTTGAGGCAGTTGTAAGTCCTCACTGAGAAGTCGAGTTCTTCGATCCTGGCATCCGGAGGTCCGGGAACATTGCCCATACCCGCTTCGCCGTATTCAAAGCCCGCACCCTTGGGTTTTCGGGCGAAATCGAAGAAGAGTCTCAACTGCTTGTCGAGAATCTTAGCCGCGTCGCTTACCG
>DJHI01000184.1:15365-17222 GCA_002431715.1 Armatimonadetes bacterium UBA5829 | reverse complement strand
TTACCTCGATCACCAGGCGATCATAATCCGTCTTGTGACCGACACGAGTGGGATCGACCGTGTAACTTACTTTTCTTACAGGCGCGAAAACCGCTCCTACCGGTATAACCCCTATACTCTGCTTGATATTTTCCTGCTTTTCCGGCAATACGTATCCCTTGCCGCGTTCGACTGTCAGTTCCGCGCGAAGCGTGGCAGTCTCATCGTTCAGGGTGGCTATATGCACCTCGGGATTGACAATCTCGACTTCAGACGGCGTCTGAAGGTCGGCTCCGGTAACCTCACCGGGCCCGTGGACATCGAGCCTTATAACTCTAGGCTCTTCCACGTCCTCAGCACCATCCAACTCCATCTTTACAAAGAGTTCCCTGAGGTTCAGAATCAGCTCTGTCGTGTCTTCCTTAACCCCAGGTATAGTCGAGAACTCATGCAGCACGCCGTCGATTTTGACCGACGTGATTGCCGCTCCCGGTATCGATGCAAGCAGCGCTCTTCTCAGAGCGTTTCCGATTGTATAACCAAACCCCTGTTCCAGCGGCTCCACAACGAACTTGCCATAGGTTGCCCCGTCTTCCAATATTTCGATGCGCGGCGCTACCATCTCCATGTTTTGGTCGCCTCCGTATTTTATCTCGAATAGAATTCTACGATCAATGATTCTTGCACGTCAGTGTCGATTTCGTCCCGTGTGGGAGCCGACATGACCGAGCCCCTAAATTGATTCGCATCGAACTGGAGCCAAGTGGGCAATGCCCTGCCGCCCGATGCCTCGACTGCGCCTACGAGCGGAGGAATCTTCCTTGCACTCTCAACAACCTCGACTGCATCATTCGGACGAACCTGATATGACGGAATGTCCACGCGCTTGCCGTTGACCTGAATGTGGCCATGATTTACAAACTGGCGAGCCTGAGCTCTGGATGTTGCCAGACCGAGTCTGTAGACCACATTGTCAAGGCGCATCTCCAGAAGCTGGAGCAGGTTTTCACCAGTAACGCNNAGATCCTAAACTGGCCTTCTCTAACGCCATATACTCGGCGCATCTTCTGTTTCTCACGAAGCTGAACGCCGTAATCCGACAATTTACGTCGCATTCCCCCCTGCCCATGCTGTCCGGGCGGGTATGCCCTCTTTTCGACCGGGCATTTGCGGGAATAGCACTTATCGCCCTTTAAATAGAGCTTTACGCCTTCGCGTCTGCACAATCTGCAGACGGCGTTTCCTTCCGATGCCATACAATATTCTCCAATTAAATAGTGAATATTTAGTATTGAGTAACGATACTAAATATGATCTGTTATACTCTTCTTCTCTTAGGCGGGCGGCAGCCGTTATGCGGGATCGGGGTGCAGTCCTTGATCATACTGACCTCCAAACCCACGGTCTGCAGCGAACGGATAGCTGTTTCCCTACCCGAACCAGGACCCTTTACAAAAACGTCGACACGCTTCATGCCATGCTCCATGGCCTTGCGTCCCGCCGCTTCTGCAGCGAGCTGTGCCGCGAACGGCGTGCTCTTCTTTGTGCCCTTGAAACCAACCTGACCGGCGCTCGACCATGCGACCACTGCGCCTGTCGCGTCGGTTATAGAAACGATCGTATTATTGAATGTGCTCTTGATATGCGCTACGCCTTGAACTATATTTTTCTTCTCTTTGGCTTTCGAGCGCGTTGTAGCTGCTTTTCTAACCATAGTAGCCCCCTACTTCTTCCTTCGTACGCCGACAGTTCTTCTCGGACCTTTGCGCATTCGCGCGTTGGTCTTCGTTCGCTGACCGCGCACAGGCAGTCCACGGCGATGCCTTAGACCCCTGTAGGAGCCGATTTCCATAAGGCGCCTTATGCTCATCGAAAGCT
>DJHI01000184.1:14655-15331 GCA_002431715.1 Armatimonadetes bacterium UBA5829 | reverse complement strand
ACAGTGTACTCACCTTCAATGACACGCCTGATTTCTGAGACTTCACCTTCCGTCAGGTCACGCATCCTAGTATTAGGATCGACTCCCGCCTTCTCAACTATCTTCTGAGCGCTGGGGAGACCGATACCGTAAATATAGGTCAGCGCGTATTCAACTTTCTTATCCCTGGGAAGGTCTACACCTGCAATTCTAGCCAAGCTAAATTACCCTCCAATTCAAATGGTTGTCGGTTGTCAGTTGTCGGTTATCGGTTTTGAACCGTCAGCCGTTAACCGTCAACCCATAAAACGTCTATCCTTGTCGCTGTTTATGCTTAGGATACTGCTTGCAGATCACGCGGATAACACCTTTCCGCTTGATCACCTTGCACTTGTCACACATAGGCTTCACAGAAGCTCTTACTTTCATCTACTTGACCTCACAGAATGTAGACAACGTCTTGACCGAAGCCTTAGCCCGAACTTTGTGATGTGAGGGCTTAAGACCAGCCGCCGGTCGCCACGCCGCTACTTGTACCGATATATAATTCTACCTCTCGACAGATCATACGGACTCAGTTCCAAAAGCACCTTATCGCCAGGCAAAATCTTGATGAAGTGCATCCTGATCTTGCCGGACACATGTGCAAGCACCGTATGCCCATTCTGAAGTTCTACCCGAAACATTGCGTTGGGCA
>DJHI01000184.1:10900-14641 GCA_002431715.1 Armatimonadetes bacterium UBA5829 | reverse complement strand
CCTTCGACTTCTATGGCTTTTTCTTTAGCCATTTATATTTAATGCCTCCTCAGCCGGCACAATAGTCAGAATATCGGGACCGTCTTTCCTGATCGCTACCGTATGCTCGAAATGAGCGGATAACGACCCGTCCCTGGTTACAACCGTCCAACTATCGCCCAGCGTTTCGACTTCATAAGAACCGATATTTACCATAGGCTCGATGGCCAGGGTCATGCCCTCTTCCAACCTGACTCCTTTGCCGGGCCTGCCATAGTTCGGAACATGCGGGTCTTCATGCATACTCCGGCCTATCCCATGCCCGACCAGATCGCGAACCACCGAATAACCATTCTTCTCTACATACGACTGGATAGCATGCCCGATATCCGACAATCTATTGCCGGGCCTTGCGGCCTCGATCCCCGTATACAGCGCCTCGCGCGTGACTCTCAATAACCTCATTGCTTCAGCGGAAGCCTTGCCGCCAACTGCAACAGTTATCGCGGAATCACCGTGCCATCCATCGACTATCGCTCCAAGGTCTATACCCACAATATCGCCAGGCATTAGCGCTCTATCGTTAGGAATACCATGAACGACTTCCTCGTTGACCGCAACACAAACGGTATTAGGGTAGCCTCGATAGTTCTTAAAGGAACTGGTCGCCTTATATTTCTCGATCAGTTCCTCAGCCATTTTATCTATGTCAAGGGTCGTTGTCTTGCCAGGTTCGATATTTTCAGCTATCTCTTTCAAACATCTAGCGACAACGGCTCCAGCAGCACGCATTTTCTCTATCTGAGCCGGAGACTTTTTTGTAATCATTACGCACCAAGTGCCTTTGCTATGCGTGCTTGTATTTCAGATATGTCGCCAACGGCATCGATATTCTTCAAGATCCCTTTGGCTGAGTAATACCCAAGCACAGGTGCCGTCTGGTCATTATAAACTTTCAATCTGTTTCTGATAGCCTCGGGCTGGTCGTCTGCCCGATGAACCAAGTCACCGCTGCATTTGTCGCACTTGCCATCAGCTTTCGGAGCTTTTGTCTCGACATGATACGGCTCCCCCCNNCGCACCCCGGACAAACTCTCCTGCCGGAGAGCCTCTTAACCAGCTCTTCATCGTCAACCTGAAGATTGACTACAGCATCAAGCGGCTTATTTATTTCGCTTAAGGCTGTATCCAGCGCTTCGGCCTGCGCGATGGTGCGCGGAAAACCGTCGAGGAGAAAACCCTTCTCACCTACCGACGCCAGCCTCTCCTTTGCAATGGCTATAACCACCGCATCGGGAACCAACTCGCCCTTCTCCATATAGGCCTTAGCCTGCAGACCAACTTCGGTCTTATTTGCAACTGCTTCGCGCAGAGTATCTCCAGTGGAGATGTGTGCTGCGCCGTATTTCTCTTTCAGTAAACTTGCCTGAGTGCCCTTACCAGATCCGGGCGGTCCGAACAAAACTATCCTCAAAACAACCCTCTATTCAGCAATGCTTCCGGGAGAGTCCCGGCAACCTTACGATTATACACCATTTATACGGCATTAAGCAACCGGCTGGCATTGATTTGACAGCCGATTGCCGAAATACAGATTGATTTCAACTTACTTTATGAAGCCTTCGTAGTGTCTCATCAATAGATGGCTCTCGATGGCCTGCATAGTCTCAAGCGCGACACCGACAACGATCAACAGCGATGTTCCACCAACGAGACTGAATGTCTGGATACCTGTTATCGCCGGAACATAATATTGCAGCAAGGCAACTATGGCGAGGAATATCGCACCCGAGAGGGTGATTCTGGTCATGATCTTGTCCAGATAATCCTGAGTCGGCTTGCCCGGTCTGATTCCGGGGATAAAGCTGCCCCACTTCTTCAGGTTATCGGATACATCCTTAACGTTGAATGTAACCGCGGTATAGAAGTAGGTGAAACCGATAATCATCAGCGCGTAAATCAGAGATCCCCACCAGGTGGCACCCGGAGCGATATTATTGGCAAATGACTGAGCCATTTCACCGAGCTTTGTCTGCGGGTCGCCATGAGTAAATATGTTTACTATCGTGAGCGGGAAATACTGTATTGAAACGGCAAAGATGATTGGGATAACACCGGCCGAGTTAACCTTCAGAGGAAGGAAACTGGACTGTCCGCCATACATCTTGTTGCCCACAACTCGCTTCACATGCTGGATCGGAATTTTCCTCTGAGCCTGAGTGACCGCGATCATAAACGCTATGGTACCTACAAAGAGGAGAATCAGAATAATCAGAGACATCCAAGATCTGTTGGTATAGACAACACTCAACGTCTGAAAAGCCTGACTCGGCAGGTATGCAATGATACCAGCGAAAATGACGATGGATACGCCGTTGCCGATTCCCTTGTCGGTAATCATTTCGCCCATCCACATCAGGAAAGCAGTTCCCGCTGCAAGTGTGATGGCTATCCACCAGATTGTAGGATCAAACAGTCCACCCTGGGACTGTATCGCGCCCATAGAACGCAGCCATGTTGTGGTTCCGAATGCCTGGAAGACTGCAAGAGCACCGGTAAGCCATCTGGTCCAAAGCTTGATCTTCTTCTGGCCTGCTGCGCCCTCTTTCTGCATCTCCTCAAGCTGCGGAATCGCAATTGTTAGAAGCTGCATAATAATTGACGCGTTGATGTAGGGCATAATACCCATAGCGAAGATCGTATATTTCTTAAATGCGCCTCCAGTAAAGGCGTTCAAGATGTCGAATAGACCACCACTGAGCCTCTCTGCAAGGATTGCGGTATCCACACCCGGTACAGAAATGTGAAGTCCGATCACATAGACAGCGAACATTCCGAACAGGAAGGTAATCCTCTTCTTCAAGTCTGGAACTCTGAAGGCTGCCATAATCGAAGCAAGCATCTATAATACCTCCGCCGTACCACCGGCAGCTTTGAGCTTCTCTTCGGCGCTCTTGCTGAACTTGTGAGCACGCACCGTAAGAGATTTAGTTATTTCGCCATCACCGAGAATCTTGATTCCGTCCTTGATTCCGCCACCTACGAGACCGCTCGAAAGGAGCAGCTCCGGTGTGACCTCGGTTCCAGCGTCGAATTTTTCAAGATCGTCCAGATTGACAACCGCATATACTTTGCGATTGACATTTCTAAAACCAGCTCTCTGCGGGAGTCTACGGTGCAGAGGGGTCTGTCCGCCTTCGAATCCCGGTCTGGGCTTCTGGCCGCTTCTGGCCTTCTGGCCCTTGTGACCCTTGCCGGCGGTCTTACCCTGACCGGAGCCGTTTCCACGACCTACCCGCTTCGACTTATGAGTCGATCCCGGAGCCGGATATAAATCCTCGAGTCTCATACTTTACTTTACCTCCACAGGATCGCTGAGTTCTTCAACTTCAAGAAGATGACCGACCTTATTGATCATTCCCTTTACGCAGTCATTATCTGACTGCACGACAGACGAACCTACCTTGCCAAGACCCAACGCCTTGACAGTGGCTCTCTGCCGTTTGTTATATCCTATAACTGAGTTTTTTAGAGTAATCTTAAGCATTTTCTGCCTCTGTATCAGTCACATATGTTTCGGGACAAGGATGTTCCGAAACAACTTTCAACTTGTATTTCGGGACTGAAGTCCCGAAATACCAAACATTTTTTATTCGGCCTCTACGGCTTTAACTTCTTCCTCGGCTTCAACACCGCTCATGTCTGGACCACCGAATTCCGTACCAGCAGCGGATGCTTCTTCCATTCGCTTCTTGACCAGCC
>DJHI01000184.1:6255-10885 GCA_002431715.1 Armatimonadetes bacterium UBA5829 | reverse complement strand
TTGCCGCGAAGCTCCGCAACCTGCTCGGCCACCCTCATATTCTCCAGACATCTCATTGTCGCCCTTGCGGTGTTGACCGCATTGGGTGAACCGAGAGACTTTGCGAGAACATCTCTAACACCGGCAAG
The DNA here is from genome assembly GCA_002431715.1 of Armatimonadetes bacterium UBA5829. GTDB lineage: Bacteria > Armatimonadota > UBA5829 > UBA5829 > UBA5829 > UBA5829. The sequence continues at coordinate 10,757 of DJHI01000184.1, read as the reverse complement.
TTCGAGGATTGGCCTTACAGCGCCACCCGCGACAACTCCAGTTCCTGGAGAAGCCGGCTTCATTCTGACCTTGGCTGCGCCGTAATCCATCTCGATGTCGTGAGGGATTGTTGTCCCGACCATCGTCACCTCGATTACGTTCTTCTTGGCTTCCTCGATACCCTTTCGGATAGCGTCGGGGATGCCAGCGGCTTTGCCCAGGCCGATGCCCACATGGCCATTACGGTCACCAACAGCGACCAGAACACTCCAACTGAGTGTACGTCCGCCCTTATGGGTCTTCTGAACCTTATTCGTCCGGATAACCTGCTCCTCTAAATCGAGCGTATCCGCATTGATCTTAGGCATGCTTCCTCCCTGGGCTAGAACTTCAGCCCGGCCTCACGAGCGCCATCAGCCAGCGCAGCGACTCGACCATGATACTTATATCCGCCACGGTCGAAGTCGACCGTCTCGATTCCCTTTTCAGCGGCCCGCTTGGCGAGAAGCTGACCGACCTGCTTAGCGGCCTCGATATTTCCACCGCTCTTAATCTGCGACTTCAACTCGCCATCGATTGTAGATGCCGCAGCCAAAGTCTTACCCGTCTGATCGTCAATCACTTGAGCATAGATATTGCAAATGCTCCTGAAGACGTTCAGTCTCGGCTTGGCTTCTGTCCCGGCCACGATTTTCCTTACTCTCTTATGGCGTTTCTGCCGAAGAAGTTCCTTCTTGTTCATCGATACCCCCGATACAGGCGTCGAGNNTCGAGTGTTAGGGGTCGGGGGTTGGGGGCAATGGCATTAGCCTCGTCTCTCCAACCCAACGCTCAACACATATACAAAATATCAAATACTCAATCCAATTAAGGGCTGCACCCTCACCCCAGCCATCTCTCCCAAGAGAGCGAAAGGATTTTACTTGGCAGCCTTACCGCTCTTACCGGCCTTGCGGCGAATAACCTCACCGGCGTAACGGATACCCTTACCCTTGTAAGGCTCCGGCGGTCTGATCTTGCGAATGTTGGCAACCTGCTGGCCAAGGATTTCCTTATCGATGCACCGAGCAATAATGAATGGCATTCTTGTGTTGGTATCCATACCAACCTCGAACTCGACACCGTTCATAGGCTCAACGAGCACCGGATGTGAAAGCCCAACCATAAGGTTCAGGTTCTTGCCCTGAAGCTCGGCTCTGTAACCAACACCCTGAACCTGCAGCCTCTTTTCATAGCCCTGAGTAACGCCTATTACCATGTTGTTGACCAGCGTTCTGGTCAATCCATGCAGTGAGCGATGCTCTTTGCTATCGGACGGCCGCTCGCAGACGACTTTATTATCCTCTACTTTTATTGCAATCGCGCCGGGCATGCTGCGGGTCAAAGTTCCCTTAGGCCCTTTTACCGTCAGAACGCCTTCCTCCTGGCTAATCTGAACTCCATTCGGCAGCGGGATTGGCAACTGTCCTATTCTGCTCATAACAACCTCTCCTACTCTACCAAATGTAGCACAGCACTTCACCGCCGATACCCAGTTTCCTGGCTTCGCGGTCGGTCATAACGCCCCTGGATGTGCTGATAACAGCAACTCCCAGGCCGCGGAGCACTCTCGGCACTCTATCGCGCTTGGCGTATACTCTGAGTCCGGGCTTGGAAACCCTCTTCAGATTGCTGATGATCTTTTCCTGTCTGGGCCCATACTTCAACGCTATCTTAGCTGTAGGGAATTTCCGGTCCTTCAAAGATTCGTAATTTTTGATGAACCCTTCGTCTCGCAAGATACGAAGTATTTCCATGCTTAGCTTAGAAGCAGGAACCTCTACGAAGTCGTGCTTCGCTGAATTCGCGTTCCGAATCCTCGTCAGCAGGTCTGCTACAGGATCTGTCACGGTCATGCTTGATCCTCCGTCTATCGGCCCGCATAGATAAAAAGTTTAACATTTTGTGCGGGCCGCTGTCAAACAAATTTCAGTCAGAGAGCGGCTAGTAAAAAGGCGCTGCCTTTCCCTTTAGCAACTCGGTTAATAATTACCAGCTTGATTTGGTGACACCGGGGATCAATCCCTGATGCGCCATCTCACGGAAACAAATCCTGCAGATACCGAACCTGCGGATGTATCCTCTCGGTCTGCCGCAAAGCCCACAGCGATTATATGCTCTCACGCCGAACTTAGGCTTTCGCTTCTGTTTTTCAATCAGGCACTGTTTTGCCACGGAATCAACTCCTAGTCTAGATGTTGGCGGTAAGAAGGCTAGAGGTTAGAAAACCCCACCTTCAAACCAAACTGCTATTCTTCCTTCTTAGCCTTCTCGGCCTCGGCAATAATCTGCTGAGCGACACTGTGCGGAGCCTCTTCATAATGAGAGAACTTCGCGGAGAATCGACCCCTGCCGCGCGCGATGGATCTAAGATCGATCGAATATCTCAGCATTTCGGACTGCGGAACCTGAGCCTTGATCCTCTGTCTTCCGCCGCCAATGGGTTCCATACCGGCAACTCTTCCTCTCTTGGAGTTCAAGTCGCCAATGACATCGCCCATAAACTCTTCTGGAACGATAACTTCAACTTCCATAACCGGCTCAAGAATCACAGGATTTGCTTTTTCAGCAGCCGCTCTGAATGCAAGACGTCCAGCCAACTGGAACGCCATATCCGATGAGTCAACCGTATGGAAGCTTCCGTCGTATACCGTTGCCTTGATATCAACAACAGTCGCGCCGGCCTGAATGCCGGTGGACATTGCTTCCTTAATGCCCTTATCGACCGACGGAATCCACTGTCTCGGGATAGCGCCGCCGACGATTGCATCAACAAACTCATAACCCTCGCCTCTCGGCTGGGCTTCGAGTCTGACCCAGCAGTCGCCGAACTGTCCGCGGCCGCCGGTCTGCTTCTTATGCCTGCCCTGAGCTTCGGCAGTGCCCGTGATGGTCTCGCGATAAGCGATCTTCGGTGTCTCGGTCTCTACCTCGACTCCGAACTTTCGCTTGAGCCTTTCAACGACTATGTCAAGGTGGGTATCGCCCTGCCCCCCCATGATCGTCTGAGCGGTCTCCGCATCACGAAATGTTCTGAATGACGGGTCTTCTTCACTGAGCTTCTGCAAAGCCGGACCGAGTTTGTCTTCATCGGCCTTGGTCTTCGCTTTGACGGACAGAGAATAGACCGGATCAGGGAATGCAATCGGATTGAGAACGATAGGCTTGCTCTTATCGCACAGAGTGTCGCCTGTAGTCGTCTCCTGAAGCTTTGCAACAGCGCCAATATCACCGGCTCCGACTTCAGTTGTCGCTTCCTGGTTCTTACCCTGCAGGAAATAGACCTGTCCGATGCGCTCTTCACGATCTTTACCGGCATTAAATATGTGTGAGTCCGATTTTAGCGAACCCGAGAAAACTCTGAAATAAGTCAGCTTACCGACATATGGATCGGCCATTGTCTTGAAGACAAGCGCGCAGAACGGATCGTTCGCGCCGCGCTTCTCATCTCCACCGGCCGGGTTCTTTCCCTCAGCCGGAGGAATGGATGCGGGTGATGGCACGCTCGACACGATGAAATCAAGCAGCGTATCGATACCTACCATCTTCATCGCGGAGCCGCAAAGCACCGGCACAACCTTACCGGACTTCAGACCGATCTCAAGACCTTTTGCTATGTCTTCATCAGGAAGAGTGCCTTCTTCAAAGTACTTCTCCATCAGAGCATCGTCCATCTCGGCGACGGATTCGATAAGAGCCTCACGCATCTGAGATATCTGAGACTCCATATCGCCGGGTATGTCCGTAGGAGCAACTTTACCGTTCTCCCACTTATAGGCCTTGTGAGTCAGCAGATCGACCACACCGACAAACTTGTCTTCCGAACCAATCGGCAGTTGCAATGGAGCAACGCTGGTCCCAAACTTTGAACGAAGAGCCTCGAGCGCTCTATAGAAGTCGGTGTTCTCTTTTTCCAGCTTGTTTACGAAGAACATCTTGGTGATACCTGCCTCAGTGGCAAGATCCCAACCCGTCTCCGTTCCAACTTCGACCTGGCCGCTGCCGTCAACAAGAATAAGCGCGGCCTCGACCGCTCTCATACTGCCGATGACATCTCCCACAAAATCAGGATAGCCTGGCGTATCAACAAAATTGATCTTCGAGTCCTTCCATTCACAGGGCAGAACCGAAGCATTGATACTCATTTTTCTACCGACTTCATCGGGGTCGAAATCACTGGCCGATGTGCCGTCATCGACACGACCAAGCCTTGAAATCGCACCCGTGCTGTAGAGCATCGCCTCAGCGAGCGAACTCTTACCCGTGCCGCCGTGCCCTACCAATGCAACATTTCTTATTGCTTCGATAGAATACTTTTTCATGGACTAAGCCTCTCTGAACGGCAGACCCAATGCCTTCAGCAAGGCTCTGCCCTCCTCGTCGGTCTTCGCCGTTGTGGCGATAACAATATTCATACCGCGCGAACGGTCGATCTTATCGTAATCGATCTCAGGAAATACGAGCTGCTCTTTAAGACCCATAG
>DJHI01000184.1:0-6240 GCA_002431715.1 Armatimonadetes bacterium UBA5829 | reverse complement strand
CCGCGTCCGTCGAACGAATCGGCGGGAACTCCACCGAAGTCACGGACTCTGGGAAGCACCACGTTGAAGAGCCTGTCGAGGAACTCAAACATCATAGCTCCGCGCAGGGTCACTTTGCATCCGACGCGCATTCCCTCTCTAACCTTGAAGTTAGAGATCGACTTGGTCGCTCGGGTCACAGCAGGCTTCTGGCCGGTGATCAATGTCATATCATTGATAGCGCCATCAAGAATCTTTGCATCCTGAGTAGCCTGCCCAACACCCATATTTACAACAACCTTGATCAGTCTGGGAGCCTGCATAACATTCTTATAACTGAATGTCTTCATCAAGCCCGGCAGAGCCTCACTCTTATATTTGTCCTTCATTCTCGGCATATGCTAACTCCCTTGAAAAGGTGAAACATTTTCATTCCATTCGTGGCGAATACGCCACGATACCTAACTCTCGATCACAGCGCCACATTTCCGGCACTTGCGAGCCGGAGCGCCCTCTGCTGTCTTGGCGCTGGCCGATCTGGTCTCTTTATTGCAGTTCGGGCAGATCAGCATAACCTTGCTTACGGGCAAACCCAGCGGCATCTGCACTTCGCCGAGCTGCTGTTTGACCATAGCGCGTGAGGATTGCCCGCGCGGCTTCTGGTGGCGGGTGACCATGTTCACACCTTCAACGATGACTTTCCCCTGCTCGGGAACGGCCTGCTGAACCTTACCGCGCTTGCCCTTATCCTTGCCCGAAAGAACGATTACTTCATCGCCCTTCCTGAGCCTCATTTTTGCTTCGTATACCGGTTTTTTCTTTTTCATACGACTCTCCCAACCAGGGATTTGGATAATGCCTCTGTGCTAAAAAGCAGATTCCTCGTCGTCCCTCCTCGGAATGACATAGGCGAGAGGCCTAATATTTCAATTCTATATGACCTCGGGTGCCAGCGATATGATTCGCATAAACCCTTTGTCTCTAAGCTCACGGGCCACAGGACCAAAAATTCTTGTTCCTCTAGGCTCGTTTGCAGTGTTGATAACCACGGCTGCGTTATCATCAAAGCGAAGGATTGAGCCATCCGGACGCTGAACATCGTTCTTTGTCCGCACAACAACGCATCTGACGACCTCGCTCTTCTTTACGGTCGCTCCCGGTGTCGCTTGCTTCACAGCTCCGATGATGACATCACCAACGCCAGCATAATGACCATTTGATCCCTTAAGCACTCTGATGCACAAAATCTCTCTCGCACCTGAGTTGTCAGCCGCCTTAAGTCGCGTATAGGGCTGTATCATTCTTCGAATCCTCTCCATCAGGTGTTGGGTGTCAGGTATTGGATGTTGGAAACCCAACACCATCACCTCGCACCAATCACCCGAAACTATTTCGCCTTTTCAACGATGCGGGCGACTCGCCAGCACTTATCTTTGGAAAGCGGTCTGGTCTCCATGATCTCGACTGTATCGCCGATACCGCACTCGTTCGCTTCGTCATGGGCCTTGAACTTGGTGGTTCTGCGCACGATTCTGCCGTAGAGCGGATGTCTTACAAGAGTCTCGATAGCAACCACTACCGTCTTATCCATCTTATCGCTTATCACACGTCCACTTCGGACTTTTCGTCTGCCTCTATCCATCACTTGCCTGCCTTAATCTCGCGTTCCCGAAGCTCGTTCAAGACTCGGGCCACGTTCTTCTTGGCGATACCTATCGCGTGAGGATTGTCCAACTGCTTCAGAGCAATCTGCTGTCTCATCTTATACAGGTTCTCACGCTCCTGCTTGAGCATCGTCTCCAGTTCAGGATCGGACGACTGTTTCACTTTTGTGCGAAGCTCAGACTGTCTCACTGATATCACTCTGCTCTTTCCTGGTCACAAACCTGGTTGCAATCGGAAGCTTGTGTGAAGCAAGTCTCATAGCTTCCCTTGCCAGGCCCTCGTCAACACCGGCCATCTCAAAAAGCATTCTGCCGGGCTTAACAACGGCTACCCAACCCTCAGGGTTGCCCTTGCCGCTTCCCATACGGGTCTCGGCAGGCTTTCTTGTGATAGGCTTGTCAGGGAAGATTCGAATCCACACCTGTCCGCCTCTCTTGATGTGCCTTGTGATTGCAACTCTGGCCGCTTCTATCTGGTTGGCCGTAATCCATGCAGCTTCCAAAGCCTGCAGACCAAACTCACCAAAGTCGACCTTATTCCCTTTATTGGCCTTACCGGCACGCGAACCGCGCATAACCTTGCGGTATCTGGGTCTTTTGGGCATCAGCATTTGGCTTAACTTCTCCTCTCGCCGCCGCCGCGACCACCGCGTCCGCCGCCACTGCGACCGCCGCGTCCACCACGGTCAGATCGCTCTCCGCGCTCAGATCGCTCGCCTCTCGGGCGACGCGGTCTTCTTGCGGCCATAATCTCTTCTTCACTCGGTTCGGCACGTCTCGCACCCGGTAAAATGTCACCGCGATAGATCCAAACCTTAACACCGATGTTGCCGTAAGTTGTAGAAGCCTCGGTAAATCCGTAGTCGATATCCGCTCTTAAAGTGTGAAGCGGAACCTTACCGGACTTATCACCGTCAACACGGGCCATTTCCGAACCACCAAGGCGTCCAGCGACTCGAATGCGGATTCCCTTAGCGCCCATTCTCATGGAGCGGAGCACAGCCTGCTTGCTGGCTCTCTTATAGGAGATTCGCTTTTCGATCTGCTGAGCAATCGACTCGGCTACGAGCTGCGCATCGATCTCAGGGTTCCTGATCTCCTGCACGTTGACATGGACCATCTTGCCGCCGGCAATCTTCTCGATCTCAGCTCTCAGATCGTCCACACCCTTGCCGCCGCGTCCGATTATGATACCGGGCTTTGCGGTGTGCACGGTGACCTTGACCTTGTTGGCCGCGCGCTCTATCTCTACTTTGGAGATACCGGCCTGGTAAAGGGTCTTTTTAACGAACTTGCGAATCTTCGCATCCTGGATCAGCAGGGTGGAAAATTCCCTGTCCGATGCATACCATTTGCTCTCAGGCTCACGGATAACTCCGATTCTAAAGCCTATAGGATGAATTTNNGCGCCTGAGTCTCGGCAACTGCTTCGACTTCCGGAGCGGCGGCTGTCTCAGGAGCAGTCTCTACGACTTCGACAACTTCCGTCGTAACGACTTTCTCTTCCTCGACTTCACTTACCGGCTCCACTTTCTTCTTTCTCGGAGCACGCTTCGTCTCAGACTTTGTCTCTGACTTGGTCTCAGCCTTCGGAGCTGCAGCCTTAGGTGCTTTTGCGCCCGGCTTGGCCGTCCGCGCGATCTCTTTGCGCTTCTTTTTCGGCTTCGGCTCCGTCTCCTCGACACCGATGGTTATATGAGATATTCTCTTGACCATGCGGTAGCCGCGTCCCTGTGGCGCGTAGCGAATTCGCTTCATCAGCGGTCCGCCGTCTACCATAGCCAGTGAAACCTTCAGGTTTTCACCATCCATATGGTGATTGTTCTCCGCATTGGCCACAGCCGACTTGAGAACCTTTTCGATCAGTCTTGCCGCAAAATTCGGCGTAAACTGCAAGATTCCCAAGGCATCCCGAACATCCTTGCCTCGAATCTCATCTATCACAAGGCGGGCCTTCCGCGGCGAGGTGCGCACAAAACGCGCCTTCGCTATTGCCTGCATACCATTGGCCTCCTAAAACAGTGGAGGGTGGAGAGCCAAGAGCCCGGAACCACACTTCCAACCGTTTCCATTACAATTCATGAAGCTATAGCCTCATGTTCAGTTCAATTACTTTAATGATGTCGAGCGCTCGGTATGATGACCGTGCCCTCTATAGAGTCTGGTCGGTGCAAACTCGCCGAGCTTATGGCCGACCATGTTCTCAGTCACAAAAACAGGGATATGCTTCCTGCCGTCGTGCACTGCAATCGTGTGCCCAATCATCAGCGGGAAGATAGTAGAGCGGCGGGACCAACTCTGAATGATCCTTTTTTCGCCCTTTGCATTCATATCTTCTATTTTCTTAAGGAGTTTGGGGTCCGCATAAGGCCCCTTTTTCAGTGAGCGTCCCACTAGCTATCCTCCTACTTCGCGTTTCTTCTTCTAACTATCATTGCATCTGAGAGCTTCTTGCCACGGGTCTTGGTTCCGTGCGCAGGCTTGCCCCACTTCGATACAGGAGTCTTTCTTCCAACCGGTGACTTGCCTTCGCCGCCGCCGTGTGCATGGTCACGCGGGTTCATAACAACGCCACGGACGGTCGGCCTGATTCCCTTCCATCTAGACCTTCCGGCCTTACCGATGGAAATGTTCTCATGCTCAACGTTTCCGAGCTGACCGATTGTAGCCTTGCACATAATCGGAACATTGCGCATCTCGCCTGACGGCAATCTCAGGTTGGCATACTTGCCTTCCTTAGCCATAAGCTGCGCGCCCGATCCTGCGCTGCGAACGATCTGCCCACCCTTGCCGACCTTAAGCTCGACATTGTGAACAATGGTTCCAAGCGGAATGTTTGCAAGCGGAATGCAGTTTCCCGGTCTGATATCAGCCGTCTCATTGGCGATAACATTGTCGCCGACACTAAGACCCAACGGCCAGAGAATGTATCTCTTCTCTCCGTCGGCATAGTTGATGAGAGCTATACGGGCCGATCTGTTCGGATCATACTCGATGCTCGCAACCTTACCCGGAACACCGGTCTTATCGCGCTTGAAATCGATAATTCTGTACTGCCTCTTGTGACCTCCGCCCTGATGGCGCATGGTCAACGTGCCCTGATTGTTTCGACCGCCGGTTCTCTTCAGCGGCTGAAGCAAGCTCTTTTCAGGCGTAGACTTTGTGATCTCCTCAAATGAGGAAACCGTATAGTAACGCCGTGCGGGCGAGGTAGGCTTAAATTCTTTAACTGCCATTTTTAGGCTCCCTCAAATATTTCGATATGCTGGCCGGCCTTGAGCGTGACATATGCCTTTTTCCAGTCGGCTGTCTTGCCCTGACCCATACGGCCCATTCTCTTGGTCTTGCCCTTGACTCTAAGGGTATTGACTTTGACCACGTCTACCGCCGGAAAGATCTTCTTCACGGCATCTGCAATCTCTATCTTATTGGCGTTGATGTCAACTTCAAAGACATATTTGCTGAGCGGTGATACGCCCATGCCCTTTTCAGTGATCAACGGCCTCTTGATGATGGCATAAGGATCTTTCATTTAAGCAAAGACCTCCTCGAGTTTCGCCACGGCATCGCGAGTCATGATGATCTTATCGGCGTTCAATATATCTCGAACGCTCACGCTCGGCGCAACCCTGAGTTCAACACCCGGAATATTGCGTGACGAAAGCAAAATTTCATTAGAAGCGCCATCAAGAACGACAAGCGCTCTGCGATTAGCCCCTACTCCATCAAGAAATGCCGCCATCTTCTTTGTGCTGATTCCGTCGAGCTTGATCTCATCGACCACTACAACGGCATCATCGGCAATTCTTGCGGAGAGAGCAGAGCGCAGGGCTCCTCTTCGCATTTTCTTCGGCAGCGCCTTTCTGTATGACCTCGGCTCCGGGCCAAACACGACTCCACCATGATAATAATGAGGAGCGCNNCTGACGAGCACGGCCCGTTCCTTTTTGACGATAAGGCTTGGCGCCACCACCGCTTATTTCACTGCGATTCTTCGTATCGGCTGTGCCCTGGCGCATATTCGCCTGCTCAGCTACCACCGCCTGGTGCATCAGCGCGATATTCGGCGCGACTTCAAATACTTCGGCCTTAAGTTCGAGGTCACCGACCTTCTCACCGGCCATATTCTGCAGATTGATCTTCGCCATCCGACTATCCTCCTACCATCTGCCTGCGGATAAACACCAATCCGCCGTTAGCGCCCGGCACCGAACCCTCGACGAGGATCAGATTGCGGAAGGCATCAACTCTAAAGATAGAGAGGCCGCGCTGTGTGATCTGCTTACCGCCCATTCGACCAGGACGTCTTACACCCTTGAATGTTCGAGCAGCATCGGTCGCACCACCGGACTGCGGCTTTCTGTGAATCATCGAGCCGTGAGTCATATCGGCGCCATGGAAGTGCCATCTCTTAACCGCACCCGCGAAGCCCTTACCTTTTGAAATACCGCTGATCTTAACCACGTCACCGCGGTCGAATACATCAGCCTTAATCTCTTGGCCGAGGGCTACATCGCCGAGATCATCAACATCGATCTCGTGCAGATACCGCTTCGGAGCGCATCCAGACTTTGCGAGATGTCCCTTGAGCGGCTTA
>DJHI01000106.1:18276-18470 GCA_002431715.1 Armatimonadetes bacterium UBA5829 | reverse complement strand
CGTCACCGCCGAGGCGGACTGGAGCGCCTCTGTATCCAGGTTTCATGCTGAAAAGCCAGGCGTCTTCCAAAAGACCGTCAAATTCAACGATCTTTCCGCTACGACCGCCATCACGGTGATCAACCCCTCAATAGTCATTGAGCCCGAAGACACGACCCTTACGCTGGGTGAGTCCAGGGAATTCAGGGCCCGCC
>DJHI01000106.1:0-18221 GCA_002431715.1 Armatimonadetes bacterium UBA5829 | reverse complement strand
ACGCGGTTTACAAAGACGTCACGGATTCGGTTCAGTGGTCCGAGGGAACGAACCGGTTCACTTCTTCGAGGTGCGGCGAATTCAAGATCACCGCCGTTGATCCGAAGACCCAGGAGAGCGCCGCCGCTAAAATCACAGTCAGGGTGGATGAAAGCACCTGTGTGGCAATTCGAAAGGCATTGAAGGATCAGTATAATCCGGATATCGACCCTGAGTATCTGGAANNGAACAGAGCAGGAAATGGCTGGCGATACGGGAGGAGTTGCTCAAGGCTGGTTGCGATTGCGGCGTTCCTTTTGCGGCAGCCGACCCGGAGACGCGCGCCGGGACCGGTGAGACGGATGGGGGCGGTGCAGATGACGATTTTTCCGAAGAAGGCACGATAATCGGGAACGGCGGGGGCCAGGACAACTTGGAACCGGTACAGGCAACCGATGAATCAAGCACAGCCCAGGAGTCGATACCAAGTCTCGCGGATCCGGGGTCGTCCCGAAGACCGGAAAGGCCATCCGCTCCTGAGGCCGGCGAGGACTTTGCCGATCTGGGGAACAGCGTCGGTTCCGCGCCTCCGAGGGAAGAAACCGTGACCTACTTCGATCGCGACTNNGCCGCGGCGACCCGGGCAGAGATCTATCAGACCGCCTCGCGTATGGGATGGGCTGCGGCCCTGGCGGAGTATACCGGGCCTTCTTCCGATCCGCTGATTTCCGATCATATCATGTCCGCTGCAGGCCATATGGAACGGGCCAATGCCGCTTCTTTTGCCCCTCACAAGGCCTGGCCGGACTGGTCCAACCGCCGCATCAATTACAACCGCTGGATTCAACGCCTCACCTCGGGGACTCAGATCAGCCGGGAGTATTTCCGCAAAGGCCTGGCCGGCACCCTGAGAAGCGAGGCCGGCGCGTTGAAGCGACAGCTGGAAACCCTGGCCACGGGTCAGGCCGGCGCCCTGCAAAACTGCGATACGTACATCTTTGAGATCGGCTACCAGCTGGCTTTCGCTTCGCAGTTGCAGAGCATCGCCATTGACGGTCTCAAAGCCGGACAGAAAAAAGACTGGGCTCGCAAGCTCTGGAACCGGGCATCATCCAGCATTGCGAGTGCAGGTTCGGCAATCCGGCAGATCCAGCCCGGCCCCGGCCGGGCCGGGTGTTCGGACTTCACGCCTCTGAGCAAGGAACTGGCCGGCGTCCAGTCAAGGCTTCCCTCGGCCCTGGAACCCGAAGTGCACGGAGTCTGGAACCAGGGGCTTGCCATTGCCGGCGGAAGGCCAGGCATGGAACCAGACATGGAAGCGGTGGGACGCCATGTGTTCATGGGCATGGAGAGCGAGGTCCCGCAAGGGGCACATATCTCCTTTCAAGGCTCTGACCTCTTGCCGATTTATTTGGTCGGCGGCAATATGGCCCCATCCTATAAGTTCCAATACAGGAAATCCTTTCGTCGTGAATATGTTATCGACAACAATCCTGGAGCATTCGTTATCCTTCACTATGTCGGCGCTACTCAGTTTCGTAACTTGGATCATCCAACCTGTGGACTCTCCGACAATCTCAGCCAGCTCGAAAACAAGACTTTCGTGCGCCATGACGGACAAGGCCGCTATTGCCTATCCACTCATCGCAACGTCAGCAAGCCGATCGACGTCGCGATCATTTCAAAACTCATCTGGTTCCGTGGGGAATGGGCTATCACAATCTGGGCCTACGATTACCCCAATCATCCAGGCACGCAGTTCGGAGGCCAGAAGGAACAGTTGAACCACATAATCCGCTTGCTGGACAGGCTGGTCCCACGACTGGAAACCATTCCGCCAGGCGCTATGGCGCCAGGCAACGATTCCCCGTCCTCCAGGCAAAGCGGATCATCCCCCTCCCCTTCCTCGAGAGGGACTAACCTGCTGGGCATCGAGGCGCAATAAAATGGCTGCCGCAGATCTGAAAAAATTGATTGAAATACCAGGACACGCAGATCGCACAAACCGACNNAAGCAAAGGAAGTCCGCCATGACACTGCACAGTAAAATATCGATCGCAACCGTTCGATTTCTGCTTTTACTTTTCTGCGCAGGCCTGATCCTGTCCGGCTGCATGCATGCACCGGACCTGGATGACGGCGTGATGCTGGGCAAGCACCTGGTCGAAAAAGAGAAAGATTACGACCGCGCCATTCAGGAGCTTGAAAAAATAATTGCCCGGAATCCCAAAGCGTCAGGGCTCACATGGTACTGGCTGGGCCGCGCCCGATTTCACAAAGGCCTGTATCGACAAGCAACCGAAGCCTTTGAGCGATCCCTTGTAGAAGGCAACGTGATCACCGGCAGCATCTCCAGAGTTGAAAAGGAAGGCGCGTACAATTTCCTGGGTTGGTCCTATTACCATTCCGCGGAATATCAGAAGGCCATTCAAGCCTTTGACAACTCCATCGAGTGGTCTCGATACACGCTGGGCCCCAAGNNCCAAGATTCACTGGAGTTCCCTCTGCGGCCGGGGCTGGTCCAGGTACTTCACGGGAGATTTTCAAACCGCCTTGAACGATTTCAACCAGGCCCTGCCCCTCTTTCCCCCCAATAATACGGCGATGATCAACTTTTGCCATCGGGGACTGGCCTTTGTCAACCTGGCCCTGGGCAACGACGATGCGGCCCTGGCCTCTGTTGACAAAGCCCANNGAACTACGATCAGAATTTCGACCTGGCCCTCATCAACCTGGTCCGGGGGCAAAAAGAGAAGGCCCTTGAGCACTGGGGCGGCGCCGGATCGGCAGGCATCCTTGTCCAGGATTATCAGGAGAGGGGTGTCGCGGGAGCGAAGATTGTCGAGATAGAGTCTGATGGAGCGGCCGAGGCCGCCGGGCTGATGCCTGGAGATATCGTCAAGTCCATGGATGGGCAGCTGATTGATAGAGCCAGGGATTTTGCGGTCCGGATCGCGGGCTTTGCACCGGGGAAAAGCGTGCGAATCGATATTCTCAGAAACGGAAGCCCGTTGCAGAAGACCCTGACCGTCGGGTCCGCGGAAGCCCGAATGGCCAAACAGCCTCTGATTGCGCCGGTGGTCAAGGTGCGTCCGATTGCCCTCGCATCCAGCGCCGAGCCCGTGCCGCCGCAAGAGGGACTTCCCCCGGTCCAGCCCGATCAGCCTTCTGTGCCGGAAACCATGTCGCCGCCCCTGGCGCCGGTAATTTCCATGGACGCTGTCTCGGTGATTCCACAGGAAGTGCCTGCGGGTGAATCGTTTCAGGTCAGAATCGACCTGTATGCGGAAAATCCTCTGGATACGGCCTCCAAAATCACCGTCACCCTCCACTGCACGGTTTCCAGGGATGGCAAAATCCTCAAACAGTTCGATCCGGAGACCTTCACGGTTCCCAACGGAGGTGGTGAGACGGTTACCAAGACCATCCGGGCGGGAAAAACCCGGGGCGATTATGCCGTGGGCATACGGCTCGAGCTGGAGGAGAAGAAGGCGGAACGATCGGTGACGTTCAGCATTAAGTAATTTGCCGCACAGAGCATGCATCTGTATTTCCATTCCTGCTTTCCCGGCCATGGAAATTTTCAGGGAATATTCTCCATGATGCCATCAATAACAGCACCGCCCTTCCCGCCGGCATCGTAAATCACTTTTTTGTAGCATAGAATCTACTTTATTCCATTTTGGTTTCTCGTTTTGTCGCTTATTACTTTTTTGCAATCTTTAACAGCGCATTACGGCATTCTCGTAGTGTGGTTTTGTTGTTTTATTTCAATTTGTTATACATCTTCATTCCGCATTCTGCAAAACTGGCACCCTCCTTGCTCTATAAATGTGCAAAACAATTAAACCGCGATCAAGGAGGATCAAAACAATGGCGAAAAGAATCGGTCCAATTCTTCTGATAATGATTTTCTGCCTGGCAAAGGCATGGGCGGGCGACGAGCCCCCTACCCCGGAATCCAACCGCAACGCCATCGAACTGGTTCAGTCCCATGCCGATTACATATGGACCCTGATTGCAGCCGCGCTGGTATTCTTCATGCAGGCCGGTTTTGCCATGGTCGAAGCGGGATTCACCCGCGCCAAAAACGCCATCAACATCATGATGAAAAACCTGATGGACTTTTGTGTAGGTTCACTGGCTTACTGGATCATAGGTTTCGGACTGATGTTTGGTGCAGGAAACGGATTTATTGGCAAATCCGGTTACTTTCTTATAGAAAAGACCGCCGATACCTTCGCAAGCCTTTCCTGGACGACGGTTCCGCTTTATGCAAAGTTCATGTTCCAGCTTGTCTTTGCCGCTACAGCAGCAACAATCGTCTCTGGAGCCATGGCTGAGCGCACCAAGTTCAATGCATATTTGATCTACAGCGCTGTGATCTCGGCGTTCATATATCCGGTGGTCGGCCACTGGATCTGGGGCGGCGGCTGGCTGGCCAAACTGGGCATGTTCGACTTCGCCGGCTCGACGGTGGTCCACAGCGTCGGCGGCTGGTCCGCNNGGGATCGACAGTTGTTCACTCGACCGGCGCATGGATGGCTCTCGTGGGAGCATGGTTCCTTGGCCCGAGAATCGGCAAGTTTCGTAAGAATGGCAAGGCAAACGCCATTCCCGGACACAATCTACCGATGGCCGCGCTCGGCGTATTCATTCTGTGGCTCGGCTGGTTCGGTTTCAACCCGGGCTCCACGATGGCTGCCAACGCTTCGATTGCCCATATAGCCACTACGACCAATCTTGCTGCCGCTATAGGCGCGATTACCGCAATGATTACCGCTTGGATAATGTTCAAGAAGCCTGATGTATCCATGACTCTGAACGGCGCACTTGCCGGATTAGTCGCTATCACGGCTCCCTGTGCATTCGTCAGCCCTGCAAGTTCCGTTGTAATCGGCGGTGCTGCAGGTGTGCTGGTTGTTCTGGCTGTTGTATTCTTCGACAAGGTTCATCTCGATGACCCGGTCGGCGCGGTCTCCGTTCATGGCGTATGCGGCTGTTTCGGAACGCTTTGCGTCGGACTCTTTGCCCAGGACCAGTTCCAGCCGGGAACCACGGGCAACGGTCTCTTCTTCGGAGGCGGTTCCAGTCTCCTTGCACATCAGGCAATTGGCGCTGCTGCGGTATTCGGCTTCGTAGTCGTGTGCGGTTTGATATTGTTCGGACTGCTCAAGGCAACAGTCGGCCTTCGCGTCAAGCCCGAGGAAGAGCTTGAAGGACTGGATGTCGGCGAGCACGGTATGTCGGCATATCCCGATTTTGAATTGGTCGAAAAAGGCTCGGGTGTCGGATCGATTCCCGGAGTCGGTGCAAAAGTCGAATCGGTATAAGTCTACTATTCTCAATTGATTCTTACAGACAATGATGTCGATAAATACGACTTCATTGTCTGTTTTCTTTTTATCCAGCAAACAAAGGTGGAGCCATAAAAGACACTGTGACCCCGCTAAATATCAGGAGAAAATAATGTGTCGAGTTAGGTTGTGTGCATTAATCATTCTTTTGTGTACGGTTCTATCTATGGTGTCCTGTATCGTTGCTGTCGCGGATGTGGACGGAACAAAAACCGGCACCGCACAGGATGTTGTCGGAGCGACTGCAGGCGCTCCAAGCGCTGATGATCTGAATGCAGCTAAAACATCTGAACCATTTGCAGCAAAGTTGGCCGATGTAGTAGGTCAAAATAAGGTTGGTATAAACCTGACCTGGACCCTGGTTGCTGGTTTCCTTGTTATGTTCATGCAGGCCGGTTTTGCCCTGGTTGAGACCGGTTTCACTCGTGCAAAGAACGCCGCTCATACTATGTTTATGAACTTCAGCGTCTATGCAATCGGCATAGTCGGGTTCTTCATCTGCGGGTTTGCCTTTATGTATGGCAATGCTGGTCCGATTGGGAATCTTGGAGGCACCCCAGCCTTGACTGCCGGCCATGAGTTGGCAATAAAAGGGTGGGGCCTGATCGGCACTGCCGGGTTCTTCCTTAAGGGCAGCTATTATGATGTAGCGGTTGCCGCTTTGTTCCTTTTCCAGATGGTCTTTATGGACACGGCCGTAACCATTCCCACCGGCGCGCTTGCAGAGAGATGGTCGCTCAAGTCATTCCTTGCATACGGTTTCTTTATGTCTATGATCCTTTACCCGCTCTTCGGAAACTGGGCTTGGGGCGGCGGCTGGTTGATGAAGCTCGGCTACTGTGACTTTGCCGGTTCCGGTGTTGTCCATGCGGTAGGCGGTTTGTGTGGACTTGCAGGTGCAATCGTCCTCGGCCCAAGAATTGGGAAGTTCAACAGAGACGGCAGCGCAAATGCAATTCCCGGGCACCACATCCCCATGGCTATTCTCGGAACCCTGATCCTTGCATTCGGCTGGTTTGGTTTCAACCCCGGGAGCACACTCGGCGCATCCGGCGGCAACAACTTCCGCTTTGCCATGGTGGCGACAAACACTCTGCTCGCATCAGCATTCGGTATGGCGACTGCTATTATCTATATGATCATAAAGTGCGGCAAACCCGACCCCACGATGGGTGCAAACGGAATGCTTGCGGGCCTTGTAGCGATAACCGCTCCTTGTGCCTTTGTGAATCCCATTGATGCATCCATAATCGGCGGCATTGCCGGTATTCTGGTATGTGTGAGTGTCGCATTCATCGATATGATTCATGTCGATGACCCGGTAGGTGCTGTGTCGGTTCATGGTGCTTGTGGCCTCTTCGGTGTTTTGAGTGTTGGTCTTTTCGCGGACGGCACGTTCAACGGAGTCACCGGACTGTTCCATGGCGGCGGAACACATCAGTTGATCGTTCAATTGATTGGTATTGCCACGCTGATTGTATGGGCATTCGGCTTGAGTCTTATCTACTTCAAGATTATGAATTACATCATTCCGATGCGCGTGAGCAAGGAAGACGAGATCGGCGGTTTAGATATGCCTGNNNNTATGAAAATCACATTCTCTGATACAAGCTCAAGGCCATAATTTAGTTAGACATGGTGATTTGGAGGACGATGATGACAAAGATTGAGGCCGTAATCAGGCCCAATAAAGTAGAAGAAGTCAAAGCAGCCCTCGATGATTTGGGGCTTATGGGAATAACACTCTCGCATGTGATGGGCAGCGGCAAGCAGCGCGGACGGACTCAGCACTATCGCGGCCAGGAATATATAGTCAGCCTTTTAGACAAGGTAAAGATCGAAACAGTTGTTCCGGATGAGATGACTGATGATGTAATGGGTGCAATCGCTGATGCTGCTGGAACCGGTGAGATCGGCGACGGCAAGATATTTGTCTATAAAATGGACAACGCAATGCGCATTCGAACCCGAGAAATAGGAGAGTCGGCCGTTCGATAGCCGATGAACCGTCGAGGATGATAATCCGATCCTGAAGACCTTCCCCCTTTCCCTCCTTTAGGGAGAAGGTCGAGGGAGGAAACAATAATATCAAGACGGCTCCCTGGCTTCGGAAGTGTTTGTCCATCACTTCCGAAGCCATTTTTATGCCTATTGAGTAATGCTTCAACAGCAGTTAGTGTATTGCAGCGTTATGATCTAAACACCTCGCTTCTGATCCGCCCGGATGGTTTCTGTCAACTGTGAGCTTTTACCTCTATTGAAGGATATAGAATGACCGGGTTGAATATATTAGTAATGAGTTGGGTGGGGGAAACTTGAAATGAAGCTGACAGCAATCCTAGGTAGTCCTCGTGCTGGGGGCAATACCGATACCATTACATCTCGCCTTCTCGACGGCGCTATCGAGTCTGGATGTGACGTCGAGAGAGTAGCTCTCAGGAATTTGAAGATCAGAGGCTGTATCGGCTGCGACAGATGCTGGCAAAACGGTAAAAAGTGCGCAATCGATGACGATATGACGGCACTATATGACACCGTTGCAGGCTCGGATATTCTTTTATTCTCCACTCCCGTATACTGGTATGCCCCGACTGCCATCATGAAAGCTTTCATCGACAGGTTTGTTATATTCAACAGGCCGCTTGGCAAGCCACTTATTGAAGGTAAGTCCGCGATAATAATTACCGCATATGAAGAAGGGGGCCCTGGAGCCGCCGAGCCTATGCTGGATATGTTCAGACTCAGCTTTGATTATCTTGGAGTAAAGCTGATCGATACTGTCATCGCGGATGGATTAGGTCCGAAAGATGCAATTTCAGGCAAACCTGATGTGCTCGAAAAGGCATATAAGCTGGGTCTTTCATTGAGGTGATCGAATGCGAGTCTTGCTGGTAAATACAAACCGAATGAAACCCGCAGTAGCACCCATCGGCTTGGATTATCTCTCTGATGTGCTTATGGATGCCGGTCATGATCTCAGCCTGCTCGATCTCTCTTTTTCTGACAATATCGCATCCGACATCAAATCCTCGGTTAATGAATTTAATCCCGAAANNAGATGATTGCTACTTCAGCGGCGGTGCATTCTTCCTTCCGGAGATCAAGCAGATCATTGAGTTGCTGCGCAAGGATTCCGATGCGCCGATAGTGCTGGGTGGAGTGGGCTTTTCAGTGGCTCCCGAGCAGGTAATGGAGTATTGCGGAGCGGATTATGCCATCGCCGGCGAGGGAGAACCGGGCTTTGCCTATTTTCTCCTGGCTCTCGGTGCAGATGCCGGATTACATACGGTTCCCAATCTTCTCTACAGAGATGGAGACTCGATAAGACGCAATCAAAGCTTTGAAATTCATCTCGACTATATTCCACCAAGAAGACGGTCGCTCGTAGATAACGCTCGTTATTTCCGCGAGGGAGGGCAGGCCGGTTTCGAGACCAAACGCGGCTGCAATATGGCTTGCGTTTACTGTGCGGACCCATTGTCGAAGGGACGGCGAGTCCGGGTACGGTCGCCGAAGCTGGTCGTCGACGAACTCCAGGCTCTCTATAATCAGGGGATCGACCATTTCCATACCTGCGATTGCGAGTTCAACATCCCGGCCGATCATGCAAAGGCCGTATGCCGTGAGGTTATAGATTCGGGCCTTGGCGAAAAGATTCGCTGGTATGCTTACTGCTCGGTTATTCCGTTCGATGCTGAAATGGCCGATCTATTTAAGAGATCGGGCTGCGCAGGCGTCGATTTTGGCGCAGACAGCGCGGATAATCAGATACTGAATATTCTTGGCCGAAACTTCACCCGCAAAGACCTTGCTAATACGGCTAATTTATGTCACGACTACGGCATTCCATTTATGTATGACCTTCTCGTTGGAGGCCCCACCGAGACGCGTGACAGTGTGAAAGAGACAATCGACTTCGTCAGAAGTATAGATGCCGACTGTGTAGGTGTCGCGATGGGTGTGCGGGTCTACGAGGGAACGGCTATGGCCGAGTATGTTCGCAGGCTTGGGGATATATCGACTAATCCAAACCTGCATGGCGCAAAGGAAGATAACCCTCACTTCCTAAAGCCGGTTTTCTATATTTCGCCGGATTTGGGCGAGCGAATCGTGCCGTATCTGCATGAACTGGTCGATGGTGACAAACGCTTCTTTCTTCCCAGCAATGAAGAGGTTGAGAGCAACTATAATTACAACGACAACAATGTTCTGGTTAACGCCATAGCTGATGGCGCTCGCGGAGCTTATTGGGATATTTTAAGACATATGGCTTAGGCTTTATCTTCATTAAGGATCAAGTGCGCCCATATCCATTCATCTTTCATCTGCGCGCCTATACTCTTGTAGAATTCGATAGCCGAAGAATTCCAGTTCAATACATGCCACTCCACACGCGCACAGTCCCGCTCTTTTGCAAGTTCGATAACCCGCATCAACAGAGCCTTGCCTATCCCTTTGCCTCGCAAATGGGATCGAACAAACAGATCCTCGAGGTAAATCACCTTTTTGCCCGCGAATGTGGAGCAATTGTGCAGATAAAGGGCAAATCCGGCTGATTCTCCGTTGTAATCCGCAATAATCGCTTCGGCAACCGCTCCGGTTCCGAACAGCAAGTCATGAATATCCTGTTCTGAGGCCACACACTCATCGCTCATACTCTCATATTCAGCCAGGTCCTTTACAAGCTGGAATACCAGCGCAGTATCTTTCTCTGTTGCTTTTCGAATTGTGCATGAAGTCATCGTTGCCATAAAGCCGCTCCTTAAAATTGCTGAAATTTAGTATACCTAACTCTGCTGCCGATGATCAAATTCAGCTTGCCCGGCTATATTCATTTCTGTTACCATGTGGCGGCATTGATTGGGCTCTTAGCCTTTCACTCTAGCATTTAATGGAGAAGCAATCTTGGGTAAAGAAAAAATCGTAATCCCACTGGATGTCGACAGCTCCGAAAAAGCCGTCGATCTCGTTAAAAAACTTAAGGACGACGTAGGTGTCTTCAAAGTCGGCCTGGAGCTTATCAATATAGCCGGTCTGGATATATTCGATAAGGTCAAGGCAGCCGGTGCGGATAAGATATTCTATGATTGCAAGCTCCATGATATCCCCAACACGGTCGCGGGCGCTTCCCGCGCAATCGCAAAGATGGGGATATGGCTCTTTAACGTCCACTGCGCGGGCGGTTTCGCCATGATGAAAGCGGCAAAAGATGCGGCAGACGAATCAGCCGACAAACTCGGAATTGCTCCTCCCAAGGTTATCGGCGTGACCATTCTCACCAGCATCGATCAATCGATCCTCAACGACCAGATGCATGTTCAAGGCACGGTTGCCGATCAGGTGGTTCATTTCGCGAAGCTGACGAAAGAGGCCGGACTCGATGGGGTTGTCGCGTCTCCTCATGAGATCGAGCTTATCCGTAAAGCCTGCGGAGAAGACTTTATGATAGTCACCCCCGGAGTTCGACCGGCAGGCAGTGAGATCGGTGACCAAAAACGCGTTATGACTCCTGGTGAAGCGGTCAGAAAGGGCGCCGATTATCTGGTTATAGGCCGCCCGATTGTAAAAGCCGATGATCCAGTTGCTGCCGCGCGTGCAATAGCGTGTGAGATGAACTGATCGACCATACAAAACAAGAAATTGGCAACTTGCCTTTTTAAGTGAAATATCAAACTTATCATATACGACTTGTGATATAATGCGATTTATCCAGAAGAGGTGCCTCGCAGTTGCTGATCCATCCCTTTTCGACGGCCGCCTTCGGACGCGCTGTCTTTTCGGTAATTGTCACTGTGCTGATCGCCACTTGCTGTGGCTGCTCGACGCATAATAAAGCCGCGGAGAGTAAAGTCACGGTAATCACATTATGGCATCCGTGGGGCGGCACGCAAAAAGAGGAGATGACACGGGTTGTTGGCGAGTTCAACAGGACCCATCCCCATATCTTCGTCAAAACTCTCTTTACACCCACCGACCTCGGCAGCAATCAAAAGTTCTTTACGGCAGTAGCCGCGAAAAGGCCGCCCGATGTAACCTTTGTCGACGGCACTCAAACCGCCGCCTGGGCGGAGCAGGGCGCACTTCAGCCTCTGGACGAGCGTGTAAAACGCGACAATATCAAGCCCGGCGATTATTTTACACCTTGTTGGAAACAGAATTACTATAAGAATCACGTCTGGGCCTTAACTTATTGCGCCGATCCGAATTTTGCATTCGCCTGGAATAAATCCATTTTCCGAAAGGTCGGTCTCGACCCGGAAAAACCTCCACAGACTCTTGAAGAACTCGATAAATATAACGATATAATCACCAAGGTAAATAACGGTAAGATAGAGCGCATCGGCATCATCCCTTGGTCTCAATATGGCAACGCAAATGCCACATTCACCTGGGGTTGGGCATTCAGTGGCAGTTTTTACGATTCCAAAACCAATAAAATCACGGCCAATAACCCCAACGTAGTCAAGGCTCTGGAATGGATGACCGGCTACGCAAGGAAATACGATGTCACGAAGATCAATGCCTTCGCTTCGGGTTTCGGCAGCCGCGACCAGGACCCGTTCTACACTGGAAAACTGGCGATGCGATGTATGGTCGCTTCCGGCATACGTGATATAAGGGAATACGCTCCAAACCTCGATTATGGTCTGACGTTCATCCCGGCTCCAAAGAATGGCGAAGTGCATACTTCCTGGGTGGGAGGCTGGTGTCTTGCCCTTCCGAAAGGCTCAAAACATCCTGATGAGGCTTGGGAGTTTATCAAATGGTGCTGTCACGATCCGAAGGGAACCGGGCTGGTAGGGGCATGGCAGGGAGTCTTTCCGGCTTACAAAGCATCTCCATTCCTCAAAAAAGCCGCAAAGATGGAGGGCTATTCAGTGTATCTGAAGATTCTGCAGGAGTGTCGCCACCAGCGTCCCGTTATGCCCGCGCAGACTTTTTATATGAGCGCATTGAATAAAGCTGTCGAATATTCGGTATACGGCAAAAAAACGCCTAAGCAGGCGCTCGATCAAGCGACAAAAGTTACCCAGGCGGAACTCGATATGAGATTGGCGGGAATGTAGCATGAAGAAAAAGCAGACATCTAGCCAGCGGCACAATACCAGAAACGGCATCCTGTTTTGCCTCCCGATCATCATCGGCCTTTCACTGTTCACTCTGTACCCTGTGCTGGCGTCACTCTACTATTCATTCTGCAACTATCCCATGCTCAAGCCGCCTGTCTGGATTGGCCTCGGTAATTATAAAAATCTCATCCACGACCCAGTCCTTCGCACATCCCTGTTCAATACGGCATATTATGCGATTTTTGCGACTCCCATCTGTCTGGCGACCGCTTTCCTGCTCGCTCTGCTCTTGAACCAGAAGGTCAAAGGGATGGCTATCTTCAGGACGATGTTCTTCGTGCCGAGCATTGTTCCGATGGTTGCTGGTTCAGTTCTCTGGCTATGGCTCCTTAATCCGCAATACGGGCTTATAAACACGATTCTTCAGGCGATGCACGTCCCGAGCGCTTTGATTCCCGGCTGGATGGCCGACCCGAAATGGTCGAAACCAGCCTTAATACTTATGAGCGCATGGGGAGTCGGAGGAACCATGCTTATATATCTCGCCGGGTTGCAGGATGTGCCGGTCGACCTCTACGAAGCGGCCGATATTGATGGAGCGAACTCACTCCAGAAGCTCTGGAATGTCACCATCCCATTCATGAGTCCGCATATATTCTTTACTATGGTTATGGGCTTTATAGGAGCGTTCCAGTATTTTACTCAGGCATATGTAATGACCGGCGGGACCGGCGGGNNGGCCGATGGACTCGACCCGATTCTTCTCCCTCTATCTCTTCCAGAACGCGTTTCAATACTGGAAAATGGGCTATGCCTGTGCTATGGCATGGATTCTCTTCATCATTATCTCGCTCTTCACGCTGCTCCTTTTCAAAACCTCCGCGAGGTATGTATACTACGGAGGTGAGAAATGAGAAGAGGCCGATTCGCGACCTTCATGACCTATGTCGCTCTTGTCTTATTCGGCACTATTTTCACTCTGCCATTTTTCTGGCTGCTGACGACCTCATTCAAGCCTGCCGCCAGAATTCAGCGCTGGCCTCCCGATATTATCTCTATGATGCCCGTTCAGGCTAAAGTAAAAGGTATAACGAGAGATGTTTATCTGACTGATAAGGGTGAGTCTGTAGCGCTCATCAATAAGCGTAGAGGCGGAATGGCTGAAGTTCAACCGCTGGATAATAAGATTTCTCAGACCATCACAGTCAGCATAGATGATCTCACCCCAAAAGTTTCTCCCGGCTGTCAGTGGAGCAACTATACCCGAGGTCTCACTTTCATTCCATTCTTCCAGGAGCTTAGGAACACACTCACCANNCTGTGCTGTGTCTTCGGTACTCTGCTCTCATGCAGTTTGGTTGCTTATGGTCTATCCAAAATCGAATGGCGCGGCCGTGGCCCGCTTTTTATCATTATGCTGTCGACCATGATGCTTCCCGGACAGGTAACAATGATCCCCGTGTTTGCGATTTTCGTTAAGCTGGGCTGGGTGGATACTTTCCTGCCGTTGATTGTGCCTGCGTTCCTCGGCAGCCCATTCTTTATCTTTCTTCTCAGGCAGTTCTTTATGGGAATCCCTAAGGAGCTTTCGGAGGCCGCAAAGCTGGACGGCTGTTCTGAGTTCGACATCTATCGGCGTCTTATACTTCCTCTTTCCAAACCAGCGCTGGCCACAGTAGGGCTTTTCACATTTATTGGCTCCTGGAACGACTTCATGGGCCCTCTTATTTACCTGGTAAACGAATCAAAATATACGCTCTCGCTCGGCCTTGCCATGTTCACCGGTCAATACAGCAGCGAATACGGCATGCTTATGGCGGTTTCGACGGTTGTAACCATACCGATCATCATCCTGTTCTTCTTCACGCAGAGAACATTTATCCAAGGCATGACCATGAGTGGAATCAAGGGCTGAGTTAGTGGAGAGTTGAGGGTGAAGAGTTCGGAGGGGTAAGAGTGGAAAGCTGAAAGTGGAAAACTGAAAGTGGAGAATGGAAAGCAAGCATGCTCCCTCTCCCAGGGGGAGAGGGCTGGGGTGAGGGCGCAGCCTTTAATTTATGATATTGTATTTTGTATTTGATAGTTAATCTGGGCTTTGAATGGATGAGTATGCAGCCTATCATTTATGAATTGGAGGTAGATCGATGCCTGTACTTTGGGGAAGAAAATATACTAAGCAGGAACTGCTCGACAGAGTAGGGGATATATCTCAAATCGGAGGCGTAAGGAAAGTTATCCTCGATGACGGTCCTCATAAGGGTGTCGAATCCGTAGAATTCCGCACCGGCGGCGGTCTCAGATTTTGTGCAGTGCCAGGCAGAGGTATGGATATAACCTTAGCCGAGTATAACGGCCGCTCGATTGCCTGGCGATCCGCAGCAGGTNNCGCAGCCCGCCGGGATTTCTGTTTAGGCCAATCATTAGGGGGTTTGAATAATGCGTATTCGTCATATTCTGCTTTTAATTATATTGCTTGCTGCTATGGCACAACCTGTATTGTCGGCTGATAATTGCAATAAGTGCCTACCGCTCATATCCGGTAATCTCTGGTGGCTTGATGCCGATATGTTCGATGGCGGAATGTCAAAATGGCGCGATGAACTGGATAATCAGCAAAAGATCGGCTTCGATATCCTATGGCTGATCAACACGGATTCAGTGATAGATTTACCGGGCGATCCGCTCAAGCAGCTTCTTGATTTATGTGCAAAGCGTCACATAAAAGTCATCGTCGATGCAGGTACTAGTGGAGCCTGGTATCACCCCTTTGATCTGGATAAAGAGACGGACGCATGCAAAAAACACATCCAAAAAATCGGTGAGCGCTACGCAGGGCACTCGGCATTTTATGCCTGGTATATTTATCAGGAAATATACATGTGTTGGCCCGGAAATTCCGACTATGATTACATCTTTAAGCTGTATCCGTCACTTGTAAAGATGTGCAAGCGGTCAGCAAACCTCCCTGTAATTGTCTCGCCGTTCTTTATACTCGACCGTGATAAAATATATGGCAACTTCCGCTACAATGAGCCGGGTGAATATCGTGATTTTTGGGCTAAGCTCTTAAAAAAGAGCGGTATTGATATAGTTATGCTTCAGGACAGCGGCGAACATTTCTCATATGTGACAATGGATCAGCGGCGTCCATTTTTTCAGGCGATGCTTGATGCCTGCAAGGAGTCAGGTGCAAAGCTTTGGGGAAACGTTGAGGTAGCCGAAATGGTGTGCGACAGCCCCGAAGCTTTTGTGCAAAAATACGGCCGTGTCCATCATTCAATGGTATCAATTCCCTGGCGGCCTGTTCCAATAGATCGTTTGAAACAAAAACTCGAGTTGGCTTCAGAGTATTCAGAACGAATTGTCTCCTGGGGTTACAAAGAATACTGCCGTCCGGATATCGGCGTCGAAGCCGCAAAGTGGTATGAGGATTATAAAGCTTATTATAGGGAGCATAGAAAACCATAGAGGAGTGGGTTATGAGGTCAATTATCGTCTGCCTTCTGGTGTTCATCTGTGCTATTCCTGCAGCCGCCCAACCTTCGCAACGGCAAATCCTCCTTGGTGTGGACAATGCCGGCAGTAAATGGCTCATGGAGACCGATAATCCTTTTGGCGAGCATCCAGACCAGGTAAAGAAAGCTCTAGCCAACCTCGGCGTCAATTTCATGATTTACCATCTCTTCCCAACTCAGGGTGAAGAAAACATGATCCACCGCGTCGCGGATATCGATCGAGCCATGCGAAGCCTCGGTCTCAAATATATGCTCGATAATGAGACTCCCAACTTTGCAAAATCAGCCGAGATCGATCCTGGAATAAATGAATTCGAGCATCCCGACGGCACCCATCGTTGGGATTTCCGCGTGTCCTGGCTGGAGCCGATTTTATCTTATGATAATCCTGATGGACCCGCACTGCTCGGTATTACATACGATGAATGCGAGCACATGCAGCTTACATGCAATCAATTTGTGTATAACGGCGATGGCCCGAAATTTGATGCTCCGTTCCTAGTGGACACGAAAGGCAAAGACCTTGAGACCTCTTATAATCTCCTCGTGCAAAAATGCAAGCAGCTAAAGCAAAACTACTATAAAGACCGCCTTACTCTCTCTACGGAAAACGTCTGGCCGGATATGTTTCATATCTTCGCTCGCGCGGGCTGGACCATCACTCCCAAAATCCTTAAAGAAAATCTCAGTTCCGTTGTTATGGCTATTTCTCTGGGAGCCGCATTGGAATACAAGGATATGGGGACAGATTGGTGGGTATCGCCCGACCTCTGGTGCAAGAGTCACTATCCGGGTCATTCGCCGCAGGCCTTGCAGTCAGCCCTGGAGATGGGATATTGGCTTGGCGCCGATGCGCTTTATGTAGAGAATCTGGGTTATCCCGGCAAACCGGGGAAGCGTCATCCTCTTGCCTGTCCTGATGGCTCTTTGGTTTGGTGGAGAGACGGCGGGACTTGTGAACTGACCAACTACGGTTTAGTGGTCAGCGATTTTTATAAGAGATATGTCCAGACCCATCCCAGAGACTACACCTGGCGAGATTACAGACCCAAAGTGGCTATAATCCGTCTCCCGGATGGTGCATGGGGTCAGCGTGGCAGTACCTTTAGAGATCGCTTGTTGGGAAATCCCGATCACCCGATGGATGAAAAAAGCGCCGAATGGCTCCAGGTCTGGCCGATTCTTACACATGGCGTCTCTCGGCCGGGAGCGATCTCATTGAATAATCGCAAGATATATCCTGACTATCCCTGGCCGTTTTTCGTGCCGATAGACAGCGTGGCAGTTTTCGACCATCTCGTAACCGGTCCTATTCTCGATGGCGTCGAATGCTTCATCGTTTGCGGCCATACGGTTTCTGACCGGACGTTCGACGAGGTCGCCGCGCGAGTCAAAAATGGAGCTTCCTGCATTATCTCAAGATCATTATATGACTCACACACATCCACCAAATTGCCAGGCAGTTGGACAATTGTAGACTCTTTTGCCGACCCTTCCGTCGCAGCATCTCTTAAACCTCTCCTAGGCCCACCCGATGTTGCGAGATTCAGGTTCAAAGACTTTACGGTTGAATTCCATGTAACAGAAAATAAAGATGTTGTGGAGTCGAAGATTATCAAAACCGGCACATAAAGCAGAAAAAGCCGATCCGAGAGGATCGGCTTTTATACTCATGGGAGCGGGGGCGCTCTCCGTCAACTTGCACCAACTGTGCTTGGCGCTTGGCTTGTCAGGCGGTATCCATTGGCAAAGAATGGAAGGCATAGGTTGTAAGCGGATAATTTGATTTTTTGATTTCTTGTGCTTCAAATGTAGTAGATTAATATAACGTGTGTAAATGTCAATTCGAGCTGGACTGATGAATCTATTCTCTTAATTGTACAACCTTATGATTACAGGCAATATAGGCATTTTATGCTCAATATAGATATGTTGGATGTTGTGAATTAATCGGTTGAACCTACAATACATTTGCTGGATTATCACAATGTTTGAGTCTGCACGCATTGGACTAGTTAGCCAACAAGTGACTAGAGTAGATGATTGGCAAGTGATAAATGGCAATTATTCTTTCGTATCAATTGACAGTTATAAGCCTGCATGCTATATTCCAGATATGCCCGACGCAGTATGGGGGCTGCTTTTTGCAGTTCGGATAGTGCGCCGGGTTTTCTGATTTTTATGTTGGAGGTAATGTGCTTATATGCTGAGCAGTATGGTACTGTTTGTGCAGTAATACTTAATGTATAAATGAGGAGAAAATGAGATGAAAAAGATCACTGTAGTTCTGGCAGTTTTGT
>DJHI01000148.1:6419-15321 GCA_002431715.1 Armatimonadetes bacterium UBA5829 | reverse complement strand
CGGTCGCGGCTGCCGAGCATATAGCGGGAAGCACAAGCAAATTCGCGGCGATGATGAATAAGAAAGCTCGTGAAATAGGCTGCAAAGACACTCATTTTGTAACTCCTAACGGGCTTTATGCAAAGGGCCACTATTCATCTGCTTATGATCTCTGCCTGATAGCGAGATATGCGATGCGTTATCCGATCTTCAATGAAGTCGTGAACACCCGCAAGTATGCGCTGACTTCAAGGACTAAGAACAGGCAGGATCTGGCGGTCTTCAGTAAAAGCCGGTTTATGAGAGATTACTATGGCGCCGACGGAATAAAATCGGGGTACATAAAGCAGGCGGGTTTCTGCTATGTCGGCTCCGCGACCAGAAACGGCTGGCGTATTGTCTCTGCGGTGCTGAAGAGTAATAATGCTGGCAATGATACCGTAGCTATGATGGACTATGCATTCACAAACTTCATGCCCGTGAGTATAACCAAGGCCAATGAGACCTGCGCTAAGGCGACGGTTAAGGGCGGTTCTCAAAAGAGTGTTTGTTTAGTCTCTCGAAAAGATTTCAGAATCGTGGTGCCTAAGACAGGGGCTAAGATCACAACAAAAGTCGTCTTAAAACCATGCAGGGCTCCAATCAGCCGCGGTGAGAAACTCGGCAAGATGATTGCGTATGTAAACGGCCATGAGGCCGGCAGCGCCGATCTTCGTGCCGCGGGCGATGTGCAGATCAGCATGGCACGAAAGGTATGGGGATTTACAAAAACCAGCGGGATAATTCTGGCCTGTTTGGTGGTGGGTGGAAAATATGGAACAGCGATTACAAAAAATTCTCGCCGCCGCAGGCGTAGGGTCACGACGTCACTGCGAGAGTTTAATCGCTACAGGTAGAGTCCAGGTCAACGGCAGGGTAGTGGATCAACTCGGCGCCAAAGCGGACCCCGAGAAAGACCGGATCAGCCTCGACGGCAGCCCGATAGATACCAGCCAGGAAAAGCTCTACATCCTCCTCAACAAACCGGTAGGTTATACCAGCACCAGGTTCGATAAGTTCGCAAAGCATACGGTTATTGAGCTTGTTAAGTCTATCGATGCATTCCTCTATCCGGTAGGAAGGCTCGATGTCGATACCTCAGGCCTTATGCTTCTCACCAATGACGGCGACTTTGCCTATTTGATGACTCATCCCTCCCACGAGGTCGAAAAGACGTATGTCGCCGAAGTTCGCGGTAAGGTTACCGCTGATGAACTCAGGCAGCTTGAAAAGGGTGTCGAGCTTGATGACGGCATCACTTCTCCTGCGAAAACAAGGCTGATTTCTTATTCAAGTGGAACAAATACCAGCACTGTCAGTATCATTATTCATGAAGGAAGAAAGCGGCAGGTTAGAAGAATGTTTGCCGCGGTCGGCCATAGAGTGAATAAGCTCTCCCGTATCAAGCTCGGTTCTCTCGACCTAAAGGGCATTTTGGAGGGCAGATACAGATTCTTGAATAAGAAAGAAGTGGATCAGCTACGAAAGCTCGCGAATCCGAAAAAATGAAAAAGAGAGTGTCATGGGGCGCACTGTCGGGGATAGGCGTTGGAGCGTTCGTTATACTCGGCTGCATTCTTGTTGCTGCCTGGATGCTTTACATTACCGTTAATCCCTGGGCCGGTTCTCTGATCGAGATACAACGCACCCAGCAGCGCGGATCGAAATACTACAGGATGGACCATTATTCGAGCAGCCAGTATGATCATATTCAGGAAGCTGTTCGTTATATAAATAGCAACATTCCGGGTCAGGCGATAAAGCATATAAAAGCAGCTCAGGCCAAGGACCCTAAAAATCCTATATTTGATTATCTCATGGCGGCGCTGTCTTACAATCAGGGCGATCTTAAAAGTACAGCTAAACACATGGCCGCCGGCAATAATAAGAAGGCATTGAGGCTCTGCGCCACTGTAAATATAAGTCCCGATAGATGGCAGTGGACGGAGATCAACCTGATCGATCATCTCTGCCGCCAAATAACTGAGAGCCCTAAAAGCGATAAGGCGCTCCTCAGAGCGGCAATATTGATGAGTGATAAAATTATCTGGAGCGAGCCGCCGGATATAGTCCGTTTAATCCAGGGCTTAAGTGCCAGGCAGCAGCCGGTTGAAAGGCTGCTTGCGATCGCACAGAAAGAACACAACAAAACCCTTGCCCTGCACTGCCAGAGCATCCTCGATGAAGGGCAGTCGTTCAGGAAGCACCTGCGCAGGCATTTCCTAATGCGCGGCAAGATCGAGGGCGGCACAAGGGCCTGGATTCTCGGCAGGGCTTTACACGACAAAGACCCGCGATTCAGGGAAGCAGCCTGGCTTACCGGTCTGGACAGCCAGGTTGAATGGGCAAGCAGAATGCGCCGGGAGCAACTAAAGATTAAGATTACACAGGAGTATTTACAGTGAAGAGATGGCTTGTTGTTGTTAGTTTAGTTTGCCTGGCAGCTTTTTCTACGGCTGCGCAGGCTGGTTATCCGATGAAGATCAAAGACGCAAGGGGCAAGATGATAACCATCAAGGCCAAACCCATGCGCATTGTCTCACTTACTCCAAGCAATACTGAAATACTCTATGCACTGGGCGTCGGCAATCGAGTGGTGGGTGTGACCAAATACTGCAACTATCCCGCCACCGCTGCAGAGAAACCCAAAATCGGGGATATGACTATCAATGCGGAGGCAGTGGTTGCATTAAAGCCCGATCTTGTTGTTGCGCACGCGTTTGTAAATGACACGGCCATCGCTCAACTGGAAAAACTCGGTCTTACTGTTTTTACAATCGATCCTAAAACTCTGGATCAAACCGAGCGCGATATCCGCACGCTCGGCAAGATAACGGACCGCGCTGCCGCTGCATCATCTATTGTGAGCAAGATGCAAAAGAAAATTTCAGGGGTGAAGTTTAAGTGCGCAAAGAAGAAGTCGAAGAAGGTGCTGGTAGTTATTCAATCCAACCCGCTCTGGGCGGCTGGGCCGAAGACTTTTGTAGATGAGATGATAAATATCGCTCACTCCAATAACGTGGCCAAAGACGCCAAGCCCGGTTTTGTCACCTTTAGTAAGGAGCTTGCCATCTCGCGCAATCCTGATGTTATTATCGTAGGCCTGAAGCAGGATATCCACTTCTTCCTTACAGATCCTACGTGGAAGATGACATCTGCCGCCAAGAATAAGCGTGTTTATATGATCGATAACGATCTTCTGGTTCGTCCCGGTCCTCGTCTGGCGGATGGACTGGAGAAGCTTGCAAAAGTGCTGTATGATTGAAAGGTATAAGCAGGACTGCTTGAGATATTTCCGATGGTCCGGGAGTTGAATCCCAGACTGCTGATGCATAAGGGGCACAAAGAATAAATAAGCATAAGAATGGAGTAGTATTGGCATGTTCAGATTATTTTGCATTATTGCATTGCTATTTGCGCTGTGCGTAAGTTGTAATGCTATGCAATCATCGTTTCCCGCACTGATAATCCCCAATGGTCTTGGAGTAAACATCCACTTCAGCGGAAAACATCAATCTCAGGTGGATCAGATGGCCGACGGCGGGTTCAGGTTCATACGAATGGATTTTTTCTGGGGTTCGATTGAGACCAGTAAGGGCGTATACAATTTCAAGAATTATGATGATCTTGTAGATTCCCTTGCCACAAGAGGAATTCGCGCGCTGTTGATTCTGGATTACGGTAATGGTTTATATGGGCCCGCTCCGCAGACCAACGAACAGGGCAGACAGGCTTTCGCTGCTTTTGCAAAGGCTGCCGCCGCTCATTTTAAGGGCAGGGGAGTCGTTTGGGACCTCTGGAACGAGCCGAACCGCGTGCTCTGGGGTGCAAGTCCTAATCCCAATGATTATGTCGAGCTTGCTAAAGCGGTATATCCCGCGATAAAAGAGGCCGATCCTGAAGCGATCCTCGTGGGCCCGGCTGTCAATCGATGGGATTACGGTTATATTGAAAGCGTATTCAGAGCGGGGCTGCTGAATTATATCGATGGAGTAACCCTGCATCCTTATGATCCCAAGCAGCCGGAAGACGCCATTAAGTTTTTTAATCGAGTTCGTTCGCTCATGAAAAAATATGCTCCCGAAGGCAGGCAAATCCCTATCTTGAGCGGCGAATGGGGATACAACACCAGCAAATGGCAAATCAGCCTTGATGCGCAGGCTCAGTATATCGCCAGAATGTTTCTCACGAACACGATGTGCGGGTGCCCCGTGAGCATATGGTATGACTGGAGAAACGACGGCACCAGTGAGATCAACGGCGAGCATCATTACGGTGTGGTCTACTATGATTACCAGGAGAAACCCGCATATGTCGCT
The DNA here is from genome assembly GCA_002431715.1 of Armatimonadetes bacterium UBA5829. Taxonomy (GTDB): domain Bacteria; phylum Armatimonadota; class UBA5829; order UBA5829; family UBA5829; genus UBA5829. The sequence goes on along the minus strand of DJHI01000148.1, from coordinate 10,984 downwards.
ATGAAGACTCTTTCGATAGAGCTTAGCGGCTACTCTTTCTGCAGAAGAATCATCTCGGAGGTCGGTGATGACTATGCTCTCCTGTTCCGCAAAGGCAGCGATTGCCGTCTGGCAGCCTGGACAACCGGTAACCCTCATAAAATATCTATCCCGATGGATGTTCCATCCGTTACCATCGTTTCTCTGATGGGCGAGAAGAAAAAGATCGACATTGAAAACGGGAAGTTGACTCTCGCTCTCTCCGGTTCGGTTCAATATGTCGAGCCGACGGTTTCCAGCAGCAGGTGGGCCGCCGAAGCGAATTGGGAGATAACAAAGAGAGACGGCTATAAGTGGGATGGCTCGACTCAGCCGTTTGCCAGGGCAACTCTTTCATCAAATGGCATCAATCCGCCTCTTTATAGAGTAATCAAGCTCGATGCCTCCACCTATCCTGTTATTGAAGCGCTTCCGCCTGTAGACGGCAATTTAATGATCAAGATAAAGCGGCCTTCGGCTCAAAGCGGCAAAGACTTCTATGGAAAGATCGCTTTCAACCGCATCAAAGGAATTAAGTTATCGGAGTTCTCGATCCCGGTGAAGATAGTAGCAGGAGAAGAAAGCACAACTTTTGGCGTGAAAATAGAAGATAAGCCGGAATCTGTATTTTCATTTTCAGCTTCGTTGATAGACCAGAGTGGACAGCTTGTGACTCGACTGCCCAGTAAGCAATATTCGATAATAGATGCGTTCATATGCGGTAAGGCTGGAGATGAGGTTACCTCTGCCTATGCCGTGTTCAATCACGAAACATTCCCGTCCTGGGGCGATAAGTCGGGAAAAGGTGTCGGCGAAGCTAAGCTGACCTACGTTTCATCTCCGTCTGGATTGACAGGTACATGCTCAAAGCTGGACTATTCACTGAGCGGCGCAAAGTGCCTGATAGATGTCACTCCCGCCAATCCGATCACTCTATCGTCACTTCCGCACTCTTGTAAGCTCTGGATCAAGGGAGATGGAAATGCGGCTTCCCTGCGGACCGGGATAGTCGATGCGGGTAAAGAGATCTACCAACCGGACTGGGGTCTCATTGACTTCACCGACTGGCGATGTATAGAGATAGATATGACCTCCACCAGCGGAGACCATGTCGGCGGAGACCGCGACGGCCGCATGACTTGTCCTCTCAATTGGGACAAACTCCTTGTCATAGACAACATGGCCCGCGACATCAAAGGCAGCATTTATTTAGGCTCAATGCTGCTGTGTTATGAGTAGCCGACAAATCAAGATTATAATCTCAAATCCCTCCAGGTATCTTACCTGGAGGGACTTTGTAATTATTAAGCTACCGCCTGATCCTCTGTGCTGGTAGTTTCTTCTTCGGGTGCAGCCTCTTTGCCGCGAGCTTTGACATAATCGCACTCCTGGTTCGTGCAGCGATAGCCGGTAAGCCTACCTCTGAATCTGCGCTCACCCAACAGGCTTCCGCACTTGGGGCAGGTCTTTTTTGTGGGTTTGTCCCAGGAGACCCATGAGCACTCGGGGTATCTGTTGCAGCCGTAGAAGGTCTTGCCCTTCTTCGATTTCTTCTCTACAATATCTCCCTCACCGCACGCCGGGCACTTTATGTCGATGGGTTTGGTCAAAGGCATGGTGGTCTTGCATTCAGGGTAGCCCGCGCACCCCAGGAACTCGCCAAATCTGCCTTCGCGGATCAGCATTTTCTTTCCGCAGTTAGGACACACCTGATCGCTCTCTTTGGGCTGGATTTTTACCCGCTCCATCTTCTCCTGAGCCTCTTCCAGATCCTTTTCAAAAGGCCCGTAGAACTCACTCAAGAGCTGAACCCAATCGAGCTGACCCTCCTCCACATTATCGAGCTTGGTCTCAACTCCAGCCGTAAACTCGACATCCATAATGGCCGGGAAGTGCTTTACGAGCTGGTCGGTTACAATAAACCCGAGCTCGGTCGGGAAGAATTTTTTCTCTTTAAGCTCCACGTACTTGCGATCCTGAATTGTGGAGATAATGGTTGCATATGTGCTCGGCCTGCCGATCCCTTTCTCTTCCAGAGTGCGAACGAGAGTCGCTTCAGTATATCTTGGCGGCGGCTCGGTGAAGTGCTGCTCGGGCAATAGTTCACGCAGATCGAGTATCTGCCCTTCGGTCATAGGCGGCAGAGGAGGCTGTTCCTCATCGGCGACGATCTTGTCATCATCCTTGCCTTCGGTGTAGACCTTCATAAAGCCCTGGAACTTGACGGTCGATCCGGTCGCGCGGAATGTCATGCCCGCGGCTGTAATGTCAACCGACACCACATCGAATACGGCGCTCGACATCTGGCTCGCCATAAACCGCTGCCAGATCAGTTTGTAGAGCTTGTATTGGTCGTTATTGAGGAACTTCTTGATCTCATCCGGGTTGCGAAATGCAGAGGTCGGGCGGATGGCTTCATGCGCATCCTGAGCGCCTTTTCGGGACACCTGCCTGGGCTTTTCAGGCATATACGAGGCTCCATATATCTTTTTAATATAATCCCTTGCCTCTTCCTGGGCCTCTTTTGCAACACGTGTGGAATCGGTTCTCATGTAGGTGATAAGACCGACACTTCCCTGCTCGCCAAGATCGACGCCTTCATAGAGCTGCTGAGCGATCATCATCGTGCGGCGTGCTCCATAATTTAGCTTCCGCGATGCCTCCTGCTGCAGCGTGCTGGTGATAAACGGCGGGGCGGGGTTGCGCTTTCTCTCGCTCTTCTTGATACTCTTTACAACGTAATCCGCACCCTCGAGCGCCTTCAGAAGCTTATCAGCTTCCTCTTTGTTGTGGATTTCCAGCTTTTCTCCGTCTTTGAGAGCGAGCTTCGCATTGAAGATATGCTCTTTATCTTTGGGAGTAAGGGCTGCAGTTATGGACCAGTATTCCACCGGCACGAAAGCGAGGATTTCACGTTCACGGTCGCATATAAGCCGAACAGCGACAGACTGCACTCTGCCCGCGCTCAGATTTCGTTTGATCTTTCTCCACAAGAGAGGGCTGAGCTTGTAACCTACCAGCCTGTCGAGCACTCTTCTTGCCTGCTGAGCGTTTACCAAGTCTCCATTTATCTCATGAGCGTTTTCCAGCGCCTCTGTGACGGCGCTTTTTGTGATCTCATTAAACTGAATCCGCTTGGCGTCTTTGAGCTTCAGCGATTGCTGCAGGTGCCATGCTATCGCTTCGCCCTCGCGGTCAGGGTCTGATGCAAGGTAGACCGTATCGGCCTTACCAGCGGCTTCTTTGAGTTTTTTGAGGACATCGCGCCTTTCGGGTATCGACACATACTGCGGCTCGAAACTGTTTTCAACGTTTACGCCGAGCCTGCTTTTGGGCAGGTCGCGCACGTGACCCATGCTCGCTTCGATTACATAGTTCGATCCCAGGAAATTTTTAAGAGTCTTCGTCTTTGCGGGAGACTCGACAATTATCAGTGATTTAGACATTAAGTGACTTCCTGTTCTTTATTACATTATATCCGGTCGGCAGCGTCTGGTCGAGTGAGTATAAATGTCTGCCTGATTGGTGTTCAAAGCCAATTATAAACTAAATATGCCCGAAGTGGACAGGTTTTATCGAGGAATACGGCACGGAGAGTGATAATAGCACAACTCGAGTTCACTGTCAAACAAAAATGTTTCTTGATAAGTGATGCAGGCCGTGGTAAAATATTAAAGTCGCGGAGAGGTGGCTGAGTGGTCGAANNTGTGCTCAAAAATCAGGGCTTGAAGGAAAAGTGGACACGAAATGGACACATCAACCTTCAATGACCCTGATTTTTGGTTTTTGGGTGAGCATGTTGCGGGTGACTTCGTAAGTGACCTTCTGGTGTTTAACGAGTGGATGCACGTATCTTCTATGCAGTGTTACCGTAGTCGCATGTCCAGCCATCTGAGCAATGATATCATCCGGGACTCCCGCGAGGATCTGGCGAGTTATCCAGGTATGGCGTAATTCATGTAATTTAATATCAACTTCTACTTCGCGCCTGATATCCCTATAAATCTTATCGATGCTCTTCGGTGCCAGCCTTCCACCCGTTGCGTTATGACAAATCCAATCATCAGGGTCACCGCCTTGCTTTTCTTTGTATCGTTTTAACTCTTCAACAAGAATATCCTCAAGAGCTATCGTTCGATGGCGCTCGGTTTTTGTGCTTTTGGCAATAACTCCCTTTTCTACACTATGTATCAATCCTCTTTGAATCGTTAAGGTTCCATTTTCAGGATCAAAATCCGACCATTTTAAGCCGCAAACCTCTCCTCGCCGCATACCAGTCCCAATGATAAGCACGATAGGCATACGATAATAGCTCGTATCAATAGCTGTGAGAAGTTTTGCCAGATCTTCGTCTTCGGCAGTTCTTATATCCGGATCGGGCACGTGGGGAGATTGGACGGCATGCACTGGATTTATTGGAATAAGCTGCCATTTTACTGCCTGTTCAAGCGCACCATGAAGGAGTGTATGCAGATGCTTTACGGTTTTCGGAGCGAGACCACCAGGTTTACCGTCTTTCCGTCCAGATTCACGCATAGTTGTCAGGA
>DJHI01000148.1:6206-6393 GCA_002431715.1 Armatimonadetes bacterium UBA5829 | reverse complement strand
GTTGTCAGGAAAGCCTGTATCTGCAATGGGCGAAGCTTATTCAATTTTATCCGTCCAAGAGCTGGGGTTATTTGGAGACGGATGTATTGCTCGTAACGGTCATTGGTTGAGTCGCTTCGATCTTCTTTCGTCAGCCGAAACCAATCCTGCATATAGACAGCTAATGTTACATTGCTGGCTTCGCTGC
>DJHI01000148.1:3034-6181 GCA_002431715.1 Armatimonadetes bacterium UBA5829 | reverse complement strand
TTCGCTGCCGATACCCAGATCCCGTTCTGTTAATCGTTTACGCAGCAATGCCTCGGCCTCATCATATCTGGCGCCGCGGCCGCAGCTCTCGCGCTTTTGATGCCGTTTTCCATCGGGGCCTACGGGACCTTCATATCGAATGCCATATATACCATTGCGAATAAAAATCCGCGGGTCTTTTTTGCTTTTTCCCATATATACCTCCGATAGTATGCCGAATAAGGGAGCGGGCAAGCGGCTTCGGATTGCCGCTCATCGGGAGCGACCCTAGCCCGCATGTCGCATTATATCATAGTTCAGGTAATGACCTATCCTAGCCCATGCGGAATCAATATTCCATGGGCATTAAGGCGGAATTTGTCAGTAGTTGAAGCTTTGCTTGGATCTGGTTTGTAGAGCACACTTTTTAGCGTATTGAAAACTATGTGTTCACTGAATCCGCAAAACAAAAAACATGCTACATATAAGGTTGGAACAAATTTGTCAGGCGCCCCGATCTGCAAGCGATCAGGAGATGGATAGCGAAGAATTGTTCTGTCTTTAGGGAATACTGATTTTATCCATAAATATTTGAGTCGCGAGGCTGTAACAGTGCAGTCATAAGGAACCATGAAGCAAGTCCAATAATCATTGCCGCAAACCTGTGCTATGTACTCGCAAGCTTTCTGCCGAAACAAGGAAGTATTCATGGTCTTCATCAAGTAGCGCGATCGATATGGCAGGACCGGTTTAACTGAATTTCCATTAAGGACTGAAATATCACCAGTTTTTAGTAACATATATAAGCGGCCTTGTGTTGTCCAAATACGTTCCGGATCGGTTTGCTTTTGATGGTGATCAGTCAATACAACACAAACAGAATGATTCCAATTCTCTTCAAATTTGCCTTTAGCTGGTCCTCGTGATGGAGCTTTTACCTGAATGCTGTATCTAAGATTATCAGCGATATTTGACCATTCACAAGAGTAGGCCAAAGGGCTCTCGTAGAGAATATCTCCCTGACAAAAGTGACATGTCTCAAGCGCCTCTCGAAAAGCTTTTGGAACTGCCCAAGCGAAGTTTTCGTAATAGGATCGGTTCGCGGGATCGCTTGCCGATCTGACTATGGTATTTGGATTGGCATGTGGTTTTTCATCGAGGTGTATAGGGCCAATATCGAACAAATTGAGTTCGTGAGCCAAGCGATACATATGTTTACACGGAAGTGCGTGCCTATGAGCTTGTTTTCGCCTCTCAAAATCAATGCAAGTGCATGAATCCAGTGAGACTACATAGTCTTTAATTGCACAAGTCGAGGTCTCAACATCAAGGCGAGCAGGATCGAGGTTCACCTTTGTCGCGGACTTCTGTCGCTTTATCTGCTCCGGGTCGGCGTGAAGTTTTTCATTTCCTTTGCCCCAGAAAGACATGTAAGCTCTCCCTAAAAAGCCCGAACTGCTCGGCTTTTTCTGATTATTTCGGAAATCCCTTCCAGTGCAACACTTTGCCGATAATATGAAAATCCCCTTTGCCACCGGTAAAGAACATTGGTAAGTGGGCTGGATTGGAACTCTCCGGTTGTAAGTAAATGCCACTTTCCGTCTTAATAATGCGCTTGAGAGTTGCATCATCACCATTGATGATGACTACAGCTATATCACGGTGATCCACATCATCCTGACGCCGCACATATACGAGATAACCTTCCTTGATTCCAGCATTATTCATGCTATCGCCGGTGACTCGAAGATAAAAATAATCTCCATCAGCGGCCTCTCTCGGCGTAACAGCAACATATCCTTCAATGTTCTCAGATGCCAGGATCGGCGTCCCGGCTCGGATAACTCCAAGCACTGGTATAGGAACGGCATTCTTTTCATCGATCCGGATAGATTTCTTCCGGACATTTGTCAGGCCAAGAATATAGTCGACTGAGCAATCGTAGAAATCTGCCAACTTGGCAAGAGTTTCTGTACTTGGATCGCGATCGCCTCTTTCATAGTAACCATAGGCAGCGTGAGTCAAGTTGACGACATCCCCAACATCTTGCTGAGAAAGCCCTCTCTCTTCTCTTAACTCTTTGAGTCTATCTTTGAGCATATAAGCTGTAGTATACAACTGTGAGTTGCACATCATGAAAAAATATCCCAACTATTTGCGAAATATTTTGACTAAACCTATTGACAGAAACAGATTGTTGCAATAATATACATGTCAGCAATGAAACAAATTGTTTCAGCGAGGTTACCAATGCAGATTAGACAGAAACTTATTGATACGAGAAAATCGAAAAGCCTTTCCAGACGGCAAGTCGCTGAAGCCCTTGATATCACAGAAGCTTTCTACGGCATGATTGAGAGAGGTGCTCGGCAGCCAGCTCTAGATTTAGCTCAGCGCATTGCTCGCTATTTTGATTCCTCGACCGACGAGTTATTTGGACTGGCAGCCTAAAACACAAAAAGCTCGGAACCTACTGGCTCCGAGCCTATATACAACATCCATTTACAAAATGTGAAGACGAGACATATAGCCGGGGATTTGCCCCGCAAAAATACCGGGATTTTCATGAGGAGATTAATGGAAAACAGACAGGATTTACCTTTGGTCAATTGTCCTCACTGCGGAACGCCGCAGGTGTTGGTTTGCCAGCAGTTGCACTGGCCGCAAGGTTGGAAGCCAGGGGATTCAACTGAGGGAATCTACTATGAATGCTGCGAGTGCAGGACTCCAATACACGAATCGGATAGGCCAAGGCTGAATGCTCTTTATTTGAAGTCATTCCCGGAAGTCGTTGAGGCTTTCCTGACTGCAAGGGACGATCCTGAAAAGATGAAGTTCTTCGTGGAGAATTGGCTAGGTAATGAATGGATAGATTTGCCGCCACTGGGTGATGACCGGCAGCGGCCTACCGTTATCCGTAAAGATCAGGAACCTTTAACTGGCCGGAGATAGACATGCGAGAGCAGGCATTGACAATTAGCATAGAGGATGCAGCGAAGCTGCTTGATATAGGACGCGATGCTGTAAACGCCGGCATCCGCGACGGCGCGATCCCTGCGATCCGAGCAGGTAAGCTCATCAGAGTATGCTTACCTGCTCTCGAAAGCAAGCTTCGTGGGGAAATCAAGCCAGATGAAGCGGAGATCGCAAAACAGATGCACTTGCGAA
>DJHI01000148.1:2734-2990 GCA_002431715.1 Armatimonadetes bacterium UBA5829 | reverse complement strand
AAGCGGGCGGAACTGGCCCGGCAGATAGCGGAGATGGAGCAAGTGGACGATCAGGGTTTGGTTTCATACGTTCAGGCTGCCCGATCCAGGCGGAGATCTGCATGAAAATTTCGCGCGAAATGATCGAGGCCAGGTGTGAGGGTTGCGAGTATGCCGCTGAAGCATCAGGCACTTGCATGCCGAGCTTGCGGGGTAAGTGCTGCACAATGTCATCGATGTGCACCACTAAGACGATTTACAAGGGTCGGCAATATCA
>DJHI01000148.1:0-2701 GCA_002431715.1 Armatimonadetes bacterium UBA5829 | reverse complement strand
CCTGAGCTATATTTTTTAGCTTCAGCGGCCGAGCTGATGAAAATTATCGTTCTTTGAAAACTGAATAGTGGCGTTGGGAGGCCGAGACTCCGACTAGGCTCGGATTATGGTGCGAATGGCAAACACAAGGATTGCCAATGCGAGTAAGGCTTCTGTCAATTGATTGAGCATAGGCCTCACCACCTTTCATGTTCCAGTATTGCATTTTCTCCTTTGCATGAAATTTCTCTCCCAACGCCATACAAATATTCTAAAGTTTGCCGGGGATGTCCTGCTTTGCAGGTGGGTTAGCATCTTTCCCAACGCCAACATTCCCGGCAGCCGGGTCGGCCTCCGCTGGCCGGAGGCACGGTGTTTTCCAAGGTTTCAGCCGTCCCATCGGCCCGGCAACTCATTTAGTAATTGAGACTTGGGATTGATTATGTCTTAGGAGGTTGGTTATGTCTGGAATTGAACCAAGAATACGTGATTGGATAAGAAAAGAGATACCAGAATACAATGAAAAATTATCCCCATGGGATACAGACATATTAATATTTCATATTTGGGATTGAGTATTTCTTAATAATCCCTCTCAGGTCTCTCTTAGAATGCGGCGCCCTAACAATTGAGATTTCGGAATGGTAAACCGACTAAGTTGGCGTATACCAGCCAAGCGGGTGAGAGGGATTATTAAGCGGTATTCAGGTTTTCGGGATTGGTGCAGCTTGGTGGGACTGCTTGACGGAGGAGGACCCAGCCAGACCCTTAAGAGGGAGACCGAGACATATGCTGTGATGCGCTGGGTGCAGGTTCGAATCCTGCCACCGATCCCGGATTAAGGATTCCCTAGCCAAAGAGGGCCGGGTTCCTCGAAGTTGAGGAACTGACTGGAGTAGAGCGGTGAAAGGCCGACGCGGGACTACTACGCAGAATGGTAGAGACGAGGCCCACGGCATAATACAGGCGAACCTCACGCCAACAAAGCAGTATTGGGGTGACAGCCGGCAGTGACCGGCATGCAATCATAAAGCTTGCTGGAAAACGGCAAGGCCTACACCCTCAGACTGCCGGGGTTGGTCTCACCCCCGCCCCGGCACTTTTTAGAGAGGTTAGATTTGGAGGTTGTTATGGCTACAGTTGAACAATCGACTCCTGTAATAATCACGCGGACGCGGCTGCACGGTCCGCTCTGGTATCTTACGAAGTGGTTAGTTGAGGATGCCGCCGAAATGTTCGCCCGATCTTCACTGCGGGCATTTTGGGTTGTGCTGGTTGTGGCCGCCATAGCTGTCATCGCGGCATATATCACGGTTATTCATAAGCTGCCGGGGATTATGGCGGTGAACCGATGAGCGAAAACTATATCGGTTACGACACCACAAAAATGCTTGCGGCGGATGTATCGACCGCGATCGACTTGATTGATGAGAAACCGGCGGAGGCTAAAACTGTTCTAACGCGGGTTTTGGATATCCTCAATTCCAGGCTGCATACGAATGATAGACGTAGAGCCGGAATCCTATCCGTTGTGTTTGCGGGTTCGTCGGACATAAGCATTCCCAATCTGAAGCCGGGTGAGGAGATTAAAGTCTTGCCTATCAGACTTGGAGATAAGGTGGTTTGTAGTGATGATGAGGATATAGAGGTAGTTTTATGAGCGGCACAGTTAAGAACAGTATGCGGATATCGCCGGCGAAGGTCGATGAGATTGTGGCTATGCGGGCTACTATCGATGATATGACCTGGCGCAGGATCCTCAAAAAAGCCATAGGGCGGGTATGTGAGCCTGAAGAGATGACGCTGAGGGATTATACGGCACTAAAGCGGCAGATTGGAAAAGGCAGATGAGCACTGCTGAAATATCCACTATTTCATTCATTGTGCAAGGTAATGCCGTATTCTTCCCTGATGATGAGGCTAAAGCCAATGCTAAGGGATGCAACTGCAATATGAAACACGGCTGCCGGCATTCTTTTCTAGCTCGCCGAATTCTCAACAATCACTGGTCTGAAGATGAAATCGATGGACTTACCACATTCATAGTCGGCTGCCGGGGATTACTATCGGAAATAATATTGAAGACATTTGGATTTTCGGGTGAATATATAGACCTGGATTTCATTATGGATCCCGAATCTCAGGAGCGCTTGTGCGAAGGAATCTTCCGCTGCGAATATTGTAACTGCTGGAAACCGACTGAGGAACGATATGCATCCAATTTCGATTTTTGCGAAAGTTGTGGACGAAAGCTATTTGAGTAACTTTGCCGCCTCGTGGGGTTGGCTCTTGGGCGGAGTCTGTCACGACAAATAACCGTTTCCAGAGCGCGGGGCGGCATTCAATAAAAAATACTGAATTCAAATTACTCAATTGTTTGGGGTGGGATATGGAGATCAGCTCTGCAATTTTACGTTCAATCAGAATCATCGGATTCGCGGATTATCTTATGAACGGCGAAATGACCGGCAACGGCAAACCGGCTCCTGATGATACCTATTATCCGCCTACTCCCCACTTTGTCCGTAATCGATGCTGCCCTTTATGCGGCAATAGACTTGTAATCCCGATAAGAGTCGATGGCCGAGCTACGGGTCGTACGATCTGGATGTGTGCCACTGACGGATGCATGGTCAATCAAAACCAATTTGTAAATAAAACTGAATATCATCCATCAAACGCAGGCGGAGAGCAGTAGATGCAGGTCGGAGATCCTTTCGAT
>DJHI01000141.1:20452-25250 GCA_002431715.1 Armatimonadetes bacterium UBA5829 | reverse complement strand
GACTCCACCCGCGCCGCTGGTTTATGTTCAGTTTGTGCTCACATCGATAATTCTCTTCTATGCAGGTTGGAGAATATATAAAAGCGCATGGGGATCGATTACTAACCGCACCGGCGATATGAATGTGCTTATTGCAGTGGGCACTTTCGCCGCTTATGTCTACAGCACAATCGCTGCGTTTATCCCCGGACTCTTTGCGGCATACGGCATCTCTCCGCATGTGTATTATGAGACGGTGGCAGTGATAATAACCCTCATTCTTACAGGCAAACTCCTCGAAGCGCGCGCAAGGAGCCATACATCCGATGCAATAAAGAGGCTTCTAGGCCTGCAGGCAAAGACCGCAAGGATCATTCGTGACGGCAGTGAGATCGATATACCCATCGAAGAAGTTCGGATCGGCGACAGGATCATAGTGAGGCCGGGCGAGAAGATACCCGTGGACGGTATCATCACCGAAGGGGCATCCGCAATCGATGAGTCTATGATTACAGGCGAGAGCGTGCCTGTAGATAAACAGGCGGGCGATCAGGTCATAGGCGCAACCATCAACAAAACCGGCAGCTTTACATTCGAAGCTCGAAAGATCGGCAAAGACACAATGCTCGCGCAGATAGTACATTTGGTTCGGCAGGCTCAGTCGACCAAGGCACCTATACAGAAACTAGCCGATCAGGTCGCGGGTATATTCGTGCCGACGGTTGTGTGCATTGCAATTGCCGCATTCGTGATCTGGTTCATTCTCGGGCCTGCGCCGTCTATCACTTTTGCGCTGGTCTCATTCGTATCGGTCCTAATCATTGCCTGTCCGTGCGCTTTGGGGCTCGCAACGCCTACCGCGGTTGCGGTCGGCACAGGAAAAGGCGCGGAGAATGGAATTTTAATCCGAAGCGCCGAGGCTCTGGAAATCGCCCGGAAGGTCGATACTATTATACTCGACAAAACAGGCACTATTACACGTGGTGAACCCGCGTTAACCGATGTGATCCCAACGGAAGACTTCTTAAAAGAAGAATTATTGGTATTGGCGGCATCGGCAGAAAAAGGCAGCGAGCACCCCATTGCTGCGGCGATTGTGCACGGAGCCAAAGAACTTGATCTTACGTCCCCCACCCGGTTTGAGGCATTCCCGGGCGGCGGGATAAGCGCGGTAATAGATTCAAAAAATGTGCTTATCGGAACAGCCAGGCTGATGCAGGACAATCAAATGGACACCGTATCGCTCGATGAAGCCGCCGATGGGTTGAGAGCGCACGGAAAAACTGTCATGTATGTGGCTACAGACGGCAAGTTGGCAGGATTATTGGCCGTGGCCGATATCGTGAAACCCGAATCAAGAGGCGCAATTGAGCGTTTGAAAAGCCTGGGATTAAAGGTCGTGATGATAACGGGTGATAACGAGCAGACTGCAAGTGCCGTCGCATCGGAAGTAGGCATAGATGAAACTATGGCCGAAGTCCTGCCTGCAGACAAAGCGGCGGCGGTAAAATCTGTTCAGGAACGCGGCGGGACGGTGGCGATGGTCGGCGACGGAATCAACGACGCTCCCGCTCTGGCTCAGGCCGATCTGGGGATCGCAATCGGCAGTGGAACCGATATCGCCATAGAATCCTCCGATATCACTCTTATAAGCGGAGACCTCAATGGCGTTGCTACGGCTATAGAACTCTCATACGCTACCATGGCAAACATCAAGCAGAACCTGTTCTNNTCTTGAACCCCATGATCGCCTCAGCGGCTATGGCTGCAAGCTCTCTTTCAGTGGTCACCAATGCGCTGAGATTACGAAAATTTGCGCCTTGGCGATAGCATTAAGTCTATATAGTATTAGTATACTCGTGCACAGGAGCCTGAGATGGATAATATAGACCTCAATACGCTGTATAATCAATTCAACGAAAATGGCAATCTAGATGATGTTATCGATAAGCTTCAGGCAGCTCTTATAAATACGCCTGATGATATCAGCCTGCTGGATAACCTCGGTTATGCATTCTATCTCACGGAACTAAACAAAGAAGCCGAAAACATATATCGTAAGGCGACCTTAATTGAGCCTGAGAATGCCGGTCTGCATCAAAGGCTGGGATATGTGCTGGAGGAATTGCACCGTTATGAAGAAGCAATCGCCTCCTATAAGGAGGCGATTCGCCTTGATTCTGATGAACCGGTCAATTGGTTTTACTTCGGTGAACTTTTGGAAGAGCTTGGAAGAGCCAGTGAGGCAATAAAGGCCTATAGTGAAACCATAAGGCTAGATCCAGAGAATGCGGACGCACATTATTATATTGGATTCCTTTACGGAAAGTCAGGGTGCCTTAACGATGCCGAGAACGAACTCAAAGAAGCTGCTAGACTAGGCCCAGATAATTTTTATTACTGGAGTGCTCTCGGCTGGGTGCTTGATAACCTTGGAAAATGCAATGAGGCGACTACTGCATTTACTGAAGCGATTAAGATTAATCCTGAGGACTCTGATAGTCATTGGAGATTGGGCAATTGCTTAGAAGAACTCAATCGGTATGAAGAAGCTATTGCGGCTTATCGAGAAGCCCTCAGGCTTGGGCCCGAAGAAGATGAGTATGCTCTATGGGACAGTCTGGGAATATCGCTCAAGCACGCGGGGCAGGTTCACGAGGCGATTGAAGCATACAGGCGAGCTATTGAACTAAATTTTGATACGAAAGCGCATTATAATTTAGGAATTGCACTACGCGATCTCAAGAATCTTGATGAAGCAGAGGCTGAATTAAGGATAGCGATTAAGCTGGAACCTGACGACTCAGATTGTTACTCTGAGCTTGGACTTGTTCTCGAAGACACAGAGCGTCATGAGGAATGCGCGGATGCATTCAAGAAGGCTATCCAGCTCAACCCACAAGATTATAGTGCTCATTACGGCCTTGCCTGGGCATATGAGAGACTTGGTAAGTTAGGTGAATCCGCGGCTGAGTATCGAGAAGCAGTAAAGATAGAACCTGATAACTGGTGGCCGTATTACAACCTCGCAAATGTGCTCCGAGATCAGGAAAAATTCGATGAAGCAATTTCCATGTACAAAAATGCTCTTGATATGAACCCCAAAGAAGATTCAGCCTGGTTTAATCTCGGATTCTGCCACTCCGAGATCGGTGAACTTCAACTCGGTGTAGATGCCTATCGTGAAGGACTTAAAATAAATCCGAGTGACGTCGAGGCGCACGAAGAGCTTAGTGATTTGCTTAAGCGAATAGGCAAAACAAAAGAAGCAGAGAAATTGCGAACCTCTGGGCACAGCAAGAACATATAATTCAAGCTGCATAACATTACCCTCCGCTCGTTTTTCACCACATCAGATCGCTTTTAGTGACTTTTCGCTAAATTTCCGCTATTTTGAGCTCAGTCAGCGCCCAAAACTCTGTTCATTTTTAGCTATATTTAGATCAATATTCGGTAGCACCTACACACCCTTTCTGGCATACTTAGTAGTGTAGGCAAACACATGATCAAAATTAAATATTGTTAATAAAAAATTGTTTCCACCCATGATAATTAGACAGAAAAAGTAGGAGACGACAAATGAATAAACGGCATGGCTTCACCTTAATTGAACTGCTTGTTGTTATTGCAATAATCGCCATACTGGCAGCGATTCTGTTTCNNAAAGAAAAAGGCAAGCAATCTCAATGCTGTTACAACCTTAAACAGCTAACAATGGGGATTATTAGATACTGTGACGACAATAACGGCTATACGCCGATTGGTTGCCCATCCGGCGGTAAACGTGATTGGGGCGGATGCCTTTATAACAACGATCTAAATAATGTCAGATTGGGTGGATTATGGAACTGGATTAAGAATGCAAAAGTGTATGGTTGCCCATCTGATCCGCGTCATGTTCAGTTAAGCTACTCAATGAATCAACTATTGGGAGCTGAAATTTGGAAAGGTAACGGAGGTTTGAGGAAACTGGAGCCTGAAACCGTGGGACGAGCATCTACAATAATGTTGCTTTTCCAAGAAAAAAAGAACAATGACGGCTATAACACCTGGGTTAATAAGGCGAATGCTGATAAGATACCAAGTGATATCCATAATGGCGGCACAACACTATCCTACTGCGACGGCCATGTAGCCTGCAAGACTAAAGCTCAAATTGAGACAGAACGAGATAATGGGTGTTGGTTCACCAATTCAACGTATAGTGAAAAAAGCTCATACTAGCCATAGAAAATAATTGCAAATTGTTTTTTTCGAACAGGAGCCAATATGAGAAAACAAGGTTTCACTCTAATTGAACTGCTTGTTGTCAGGTGTAAAAAACTGGATACCGAAACAGCCGGGCGAGCCAGCAAGATAATACTGCTTATTCATGAACATGAGAAACAGCATAATGATGGATACTGCTGTTGGAGCACCTCTGATATTTGGCCTGCTGATGTTCATGTAGGTGGAACAACTCTTTCATACTGCGATGGGCATATCAAATGTGCCCCAAAGAAACAAATCCAAGTTGAAATGGCAAAAGGTGACTGGTACGGAAATTCGACCTATTATCACTAAGTGCTGTGCTTTTTGAAGCTTGGTTTCACCACATCAGATCGCTTTACACCAGAATATCCCCAAATTAATCTTAAAGTATGATCATTATTAGTGATACTCAAGTCGTTTTTCGGTAGCACTTGTATGCATTTTCTTGCATACTATGTAATGTGAGCTGGAACAGGCTCAAAAATCTTATTTTCATCTATAAGGATGTATGATGTATATAGTAGGGGACGACAAATGAATAAACGACTTGGTTTCACTTTAATTGAAC
>DJHI01000141.1:8896-20447 GCA_002431715.1 Armatimonadetes bacterium UBA5829 | reverse complement strand
TTGCAATAATCGCCATACTGGCGGCGATTCTGTTCCCAGTGATGACCAGAGCCAAATATCAGGCTAAAGTCACACAGGATATCGAGCATCAACGCCAGATCGGCCAGGCGCTTTTATTGTATGCTGATAATAATTCAGGGTACTTCCCTGTGTATACAAGGGTGAGTACATTCAGATTATTCCCGAACTGGAGCACGATCAGACCGGGATGGACTCCTAACGTTACCATTTCAGGCGAACTGATAATTCAGCTAAATCCTTACATAAAATCCAAAGCAATCTTCTACTGCCCGGTTAGTGATGCACTTGATCCAGGCGCTAAACAATACAGTTATGCTTTCCAGAGTAAACAAAGTCCTCCTTTCGCGTGGATGGGCTACTATTATTTCATTTGCGAAGATTGGACGGGAATGGCAAACAGAAAGCCTGTATTGATTTCTCAGGCAGGAAATCCAAATCGCATCTTACTTCAATGTATTGGAGGCCTATCAACGGGATCAGGCCACGGTAAAGGAGAAGCGGTTTATACATTCGCCGACGGTCATTGCCAACTCATACATAAATACAGCTATCCTTACAATGCCGGTGAATGCAGCAGTAAACCATGGAAGCTCCTGCTGCCCAAGTGGAAATACTAATTAAATTGCATATCTTGTCCTAAGAATAAGAATTGGTATATTCAAAGGACAATCTTTTGATACAAGTTCAAGGCCTATTTTCTCAATGATTAAGATTAAGTGCCGGGAATCAACGTCGATTCCCGGCACTTATGCCTTTCGCTGCCGACCCGTTCACAGAAGTCAAGCCGCTACCCGACGCAGCCAGTACTCCACGTAAGGCATTACATCCACCACATCGTCCGTAAACTCCGGGCACTCGCGTACTGCCGCTTCGCTCACCGGCACAATCACAGCACCCATTGCCAAATCCAAATACATTCCTTCAACCGGTATCAAGGCTGTTTTGCCCGATGCATGAGAGGTAACAGCAGCAAATATGATCTGACCGGTGCCGACGTCTGCCAATAGATCGGATATCTTGCCGAATTCCACTCCGTCGTTGTCCAGCACTCGCCAACCCATCGCGTCGGGCTGGCCGTCTGCCAATTGATATGTGACACGGCTCAGTCTAACCAGGCCGCCTTCTTCCTCTTCTTCAGGAAAATCAGGATAATACTCCATCGCCTTATCCTCGCCCAACTATGTTGTTGACGGACGATTCGCCCGACATATTTTGGTTACCCTATCCTCCTAAAAACGACACTAAATGTGATATAATTCGTAACGAGGTGGCTTCATGAGTTATTTGCGTTTTCACATAAAATGGCTTTCCATACTGTGCGTGGTTGTTTCGCTGTGTTCAATCGGTGGAGCTTATGCAGATCAACCCAGCTATGCACATCTTACGATTCTATATACAAACGATATCCACGGGCACCTGTTTCCTCTCGATTACGATGGATTGTACACAGTGGAGACGAATGTCGGCGGAGCGGCTCGCAGGGCGGCTTTGATACGTAAAATAAAGAGTGAGACCCCAAATCCGGTTATTGTAATGGATGCAGGCGATGTGTTTGCGCGAGGCCCATTGCAAGATATGCAGGGAGAGCCTGATTTTGCTGTAATGAATGCTATCCCGTATGATATTATGACCCTCGGCAACCATGAGTTCGACGGCGACGCTTATATGGATAATCCCGGGCCAAAAGGACGCAAAATTCTTCAAAAGCGGATCGAACAGGCAAAATTCGTTATAGTCTCGGCTAATGTGGTCGACAAAGAAACCGGTCATATAGTGGAGCCTTATCACATTTTCGATATGTCGGGCATTAAGGTGGGAGTGATCGGCCTTACTACTCCGCTTACGGCTAAATATCGCCAGACATCCACGCTGAGTTTTCTCGATCCAGTTGAAATAACCAAAAATGTTGTTTCCAAGCTCGATGGTAAGTGTGATCTGATAATCGCTCTAAGCCACCTTGGGTTTTTGCCGGATATTGAACTTGCCTACGACGTGCCGGGCATCAATGTGATCATAGGCGGCGACACTCACACATGGATATTCAGCCCGATCAATGTTGAAGGCAGAACACTTGTCTGCCAGGCGGGTGAATGGGGCATAGCGATGGGCAGGCTCGATCTTACTCTCTCCGACCACAAAATCAGCAATTATAACGGACAGCTTATCGATATAGACTCCGCCATAGAACCGGCAAAAGATGTCCAGGCGATCATAGACAACTACACAAAACCCTATACTGTAAAAATAGGCACATTGAATAAGGACGTTCCTTTGAAAGATGCTGCTGCATGGATAGCCAGGCGGCTTCAAGAGGCAGCTAATACGGATATAGGTTTTCGACCAAAAGACGGCATCGAGAGCGGTCTTGAGGCAGGGCCTGTAACCGAACTTGATCTACGCAAGATGGTGCCATGGGATAATAAAGTAGTGATCGTGAAAGCTACCGGCACTCAGATAAAAAATCTTATGCTGCAGTCAGATGCCGGCTTTTACGGTGCGGAACTGAAAGACGGCCAGCTCTATATAGGCAATGCCAAAGCAAACCCAAAGAAAATTTATACGCTTGCAAGCGCCGACTATTATGCTCATTCTTCACCCGCATTAAAAGGAACGAAGATTAAGAAAACGAACTATACCATAAGACAAATTCTCGCTGATTATTTCAAATAAACTCATCTGTTTTGGAACTGCTCAATCGGGGTAAAATCAATTATTGTTATGTAGTTGAGGTGCTCGATTGTCCAAACAGCAAAGTCCCATCCGGCAGCAAATTCCGGACACATACCAAGGGCTTGCAAGGACAGAGGAGGCATGTGAACTCCATCTGGCACGGTATCAGGCAATTTCGGCTGGTATCATAGTCTTCAACGCCGACAACAAAATCTCTTATGTAAACAATGCCGCATGCCAAACATTCGGCCTTTCTTGTGAAGAAGTTATAGGACGCAGCGCTTACGACCCCATCTGGCAAGCAACGAATGAAGATGGCTCGCATCTTCTACCGGAAGAATATCCCGCAGTAAGAGCTTTCCGCACCGGAGAATCTTTGAAGAATGTCACTATCGGCATCTTTGCAGATAAGCTCGGGCCAAGACGCTGGTTGATGTTGAATGCCGAACCGATCAGGGATCCGGCTACAGGTGAATGCAGGGAAGTGCTTGTAACATTCGTCGACATTACCGATCGTAAGTCTGATGAGAAGAAACTGGTTGAGGCTGAAACAAAGTATAGAGACCTTGCAGAGAAATCATTGGTCGGCGTTTATATAATACAAAACGGCAAGTTCGCATATGTAAATCCCCGCCTCGCCGAAATCCATCAGTTCTCCCAAGAAGAACTCATCGGTATGGATGTCACTGATGTCGTGTCCCCTGAAGATCGTGAGATGGTGCAGCAAAATATAAGGCGAAGAGTAACGGGCGAAGTAAAGAGCATGAACTATACAGTAAAATCACTGCGCAAAGATGGTAAACCCATTGATATAGAGGTGTATGGTTCCTATACGACTTATATGGGCAAACCTGCCGTCATCGGCACCGAACTGGACATTACTCAGCGTAAACGAGATGAAGAAATACTCCGGCTAAACGAAGCGCGGCTGCAAGCATTACTTAAACTCAGCCAGATGACTGATGCGACATTACAAGAGATTACCGATTTCGCACTTCAAGAAGCCATAAACTTAACCAAAAGCAAGGTCGGTTACCTGGCATTCACAAGTGAAGATGAGAAAGTATTGAATATGTTTGCTTGGTCAGAATCGGCTAGGTCTGACTGCAATGTTCCAGACAAACCGACCGCATACCCCGTTGAGAGCACCGGTTTGTGGGGAGAGGCGTTAAGGCAGCGGAAACCAATTATTACTAATGATTATGCAGCACCTAATCCTTATAAAAAAGGGTTACCGGAAGGCCATATTCAGCTAAATAATCATATGAATGTGCCGGTATTTGATGGCGAGCATATAGTTGCTGTCGCAGGAGTCGGCAATAAGGACGAGGATTATGACGACTCAGATGTTCGTCAACTCACTCTGGTTATGGACGGGATGTGGAAGCATTTACAGCGCAGAAGAGCAGCCATGGAACGCAGAGAACTCGAAAAAAGCATGGAAGGGCAAAAGAGACAATTCTACCGCGAGACAATCTTGAGTGTGACTGACGGCAAGCTAAATATCTGTGATCCACCCGAACTAAGACCGTATTTATCCAAAGCCATTATAAAAATGGAAGTGAGAGATGCATCTCATGTCGGGCCGGCGAGAAAAGTGCTGGAACAATACTTTTCTCAAAATGAACTTACCGGCGAAAGGTTGAGCACTTTCATAATTGCGGTCGGAGAAGCGATAACAAACGCGGTGAAGCATGGAGAATATGGACGAGTTTACGGCGGCACTAAAGATGGAGCCGTATGGGCGGGTGTAACTGATAACGGCAGCGGAATAGAATCCTTGGTTCTGCCTCGCGCGACACTGATGCGAGGTTTCTCAACCAAACCTTCGATGGGTTTGGGATACTCGATAATGCTTGAGATTGCGGACAGGATTCTTCTCAAAACAGGAAGAAATGGCACCACCGTTATTCTTCTTAAAAATATTGAGAAACAAGAGACGCAGCTATCTCCCGAAAGACTCCCTGATACCTGGGGCAATATCCCAGATTTCATATAAGCCCGTGTGCTATAATAAAGTTATGAGAACGGAACATGATCTGCTCGGCGTAATGGAGATCCCGTCGGAAGCTTATTATGGCATCCACACTCTTCGCGCCCATGAAAACTTCAACCTCTCAGGAATAAAGCTCCACCACGAGCTAATCCGAGCGCTGGCTGACGTTAAAAAGGCATGCGTTCTCGCCAATATGCGCACGGGGCATATCGATAAGCGTATTGCAAACGCCATATCCGAAGCTTGCGATGAGATATCATCAGGTAAGCTGCACGATCAGTTTATAACGGACGTTTTCCAAGGCGGCGCGGGCACATCAGCCAATATGAACGCCAATGAGGTGATCGCTAACCGAGCGATTGAGCTGCTGGGAGGCAAGAAGGGTGATTACAACCTGGTTCATCCACTCGATCATGTGAACCTGGCTCAGTCTACAAACGATGTGTTTCCAACGGCTGTCAAACTTGCCGCTATTAGACTGCTGATCCCAGCAAGCCAGGCTATGTCTGAGCTTCAGAAGACTCTTCAGGAGAAGGAAAACGAATTCGCAGGAGTGCTTAAGACGGGCCGGACTGAGATGCAGGACGCAGTTCCGATCACACTCGGCCAGGAGTTTGCCGCATGGGCGCAGGCCGTCCAGCGCGACTGGTGGCGGCTTTACAAGGTCGAGGAACGCCTGAGACAAGTCAATTTAGGCGGCACGGCCGTCGGCACCGGGCTGAATGCGGACAGACGATATGTATATATTGTTGTCGACATTCTGAGAGAGATCACAAGTGTTCCTCTGGCACGGGCTGAGAACATGATTGATGTCACTCAGAATATGGATGTCTTCGCCGAGGTCTCCGGTCTTATCAAGGCAGCCGCTGTTAATTTAGCAAAGATAGCCTCTGATCTTCGTATTTTGAGTTCCGGGCCGAAGGCGGGAATAGGCGAAATTAAGCTTCCTCCGCTTCAGGCAGNNAGCTCGATTATGCCCGGTAAGGTGAATCCGGTCGCGACTGAAGCAGTGAGTCAGGCGGCATTTCAAATAATGGCGAACGATCAGGCGATATCTATCGCAGCGATGAGCGGCCAGCTTGAGCTAAATGCATTCCTACCGATGCTCTCGCACAACCTCTTTCAATCTCTCCAACTCCTGCGCAATGCCGCACTTCTGCTTGCCGACAAGTGCATCAGAGGAATAGAAGCAGATGAGAACCGCTGCCGCACGCTCGTTGAAGGCAGTTTCGCTATGCTAACCGCTCTCAGCCCGCATATAGGCTATGAAGCCGCTTCGGAACTTGCACTTAAAGCGGAAAAGACAGGCAAGACCATACGCGAAGTGGCGCTCGAAAACGGACTTTTTACTCGGGAACAACTGGATGTCATTCTGTCGTCTGTGGAAATGACTAAGCCCGGGATAGCTGGGGCAACCAAGAAGCAAACACCTCAAAGTAAAGATTGAAGAACGCAAGCGACTGCAGTATAATCCAATTGAGATAGCTAACCTCACATAACTCTAGCGGTGAATCATTACTATGCCAAGCAATCTAAATCAGACGCCCTCAGGTGAGAGGGTCCACATATCTATATTCGGACGGAGAAATTCTGGCAAGTCGAGCCTGATTAATGCACTGACCAATCAGTCGCTTGCGATTGTCTCCGATGTTGCCGGGACTACAACCGATCCCGTCTCAAAAGCGATGGAGATACTGCCTATCGGACCGGTTGTGATTACCGATACAGCAGGAATAGACGATGTAGGCGACCTCGGCAAGAAGCGTGTCGAAAAGACCCTCCGGGTGCTGGAAAACACTGATCTTGCAGTGCTGATAATAGAAAGCGGTGCCGAGCCGGGTGAGTGGGAGGAGGATTTAGTCGCAAAGATCAAAGAGCGTGATATCCCCCTGGTAATATGCGCAACCAAAACTGATTTAAATTCCGACTTCTCTTCAGCAAAAAAATGGGCCACGGGTCACAGCGCGCTTTTTGTGCCTGTGAGCGCGGCAACTCGCGACGGAATCGAGCAGCTCAAGAGCGCTCTAGTTCAAATTTCGCCCGTTGCAATATCGGAACCGACTATTATAGGCGATTTGATCACCGGCGGCGATATAGTCGTCCTGGTAGTTCCAATAGATAAAGCTGCGCCGAAGGGCAGATTGATTCTCCCCCAGGTAATGACGATTCGAGATGCTCTCGACCATGACGCAATCGCAGTCACGGTAAAGGAGCGCGAGCTTTATGAGTGCCTGCGGAGCCTTGGCCGCAAACCCAAGCTTGTTATCACCGACTCACAGGCATTTCTTAAGGTCAATGCCGATACACCACCCGATATATGGATGACCAGCTTTTCGATCTTAATGGCGCGGTATAAGGGCGATCTGGCCAGGTTCGTCGAAGGCGCGAGGGCGATAGATGACCTCAAGATAGGCAGCCGGGTTCTAATTTCCGAAGGCTGCACCCATCACCAGCAGGCAGATGATATCGGGAAAGTGCAGATTCCAAGATGGCTGAGGCAGATGGTGGGCGGTGAGCTTGATTTCGGGTTCGCCTCAGGCAAAGACTTCCCGCCGGATGTGGCTTCCTATGATCTGATCGTGCACTGCGGCGGATGTATGCTTAATCCCCGTGAGATGCGATACCGGCAGAGAGTCGCTTCCGAGGCCGGGATTCCCATGACCAATTACGGTGTGCTTTTGGCCAAAGTGCACGGAATACTCGACCGTGCTCTTGAGCCGTTTCCACTGGCAAAACTCGCCCTTGAAGAGCCTGAGGCGCAGCAGAACTTCAAAATGCAAAGAACCATATAATCCTGCCCGCCGGACGTTTCAAGCAGCGCTCCTTTAGGTATGAACTAGTGTTGCAGCCAATCGTTCGAATCGGAGGTAAGCGGGATGAAAGGGTACTCCTGGTTTGTGCTTGCGATGGTCATGATTTTCGCTGTTACATGCGGATCGTATGCTGCCGACTCCACCTTCGGCTCCGAAATCATGTCTCCTGAATCGCTGGGACTCCAATATTCACTCACCGTAGGAGCAGCTTTCTCGGTCAATGGCGACGTAGAGAACTCCACAAGCCCGATGGTGGGTATTGCCTGGTATGGTCCGGCATCGGAGGTCTTCAGCGAGAACGCGACATTTGGATTATCCGGCGACTGGATCGGCATAAAGACCGATGCCGGCAATGATGTTTCACTGGTTCCGGTTTTCTTTAACTATAAGGTCTATGGGCATTTCGGGCCATATAGGATATTCACGAATCTGGGTATCGGAGTGCTGGCTGCAACCGATGACATTCCTGAAATGCTGATCGATAAAGGTGCAAATTTCGGATGGACAGGCGGGTTTGGAATAGATATCACAAACCAGCTCTTCGGCCAGTTCAGGTTCATCGCGGGCAGCCATACCGGCCAGGACGGCTTATCAACGCTCCAAATTGGGTATCGATTCTAAGACTGAATAACGTACACCGTAGTTGCCGTTACTGATAGGGCGCAGGCTCGACTTGTGCCCTATCATTATTTCTGATCTATACGTTTATATCGAGCACCCTGCGGATTCTCTCGATCCCAAGTTTGTATCTGCCGTAGATTGTGTTGGCCGATACCCCGACCGTCTCCGCGATCTCCTTAAAGGTCATTTGATGCAGAATTTTAAGCACTATTACTTCGCGCTGACCGATAGTAAGGTCGGCAAATGCCTGACGAATGGAGATAACGGTCGCAGATGTTCTTCTGTCTTGCGGAACGCAAGTGTTTACAAGGTCAAGACATATTGCGTCATGCAGGACTTCTCCTCGTCTGCGGCGCCNNACATTGCGAACCTCTCCAAACCTTTTCCAGCCTCTGGCTATACGCGCAAAAACTTCACCCACAGCATCCTGAGCATCCTCGACCGAACCGGTTAGAGCCAATGCGTATCGAAACAGGGACGACGCATATTGATCGTGCACCGCACGCAGCCATATATCAACGGCATCCCCTCTTCTTCGAAAAGTGCCTGTTCTTGCAGAATCAATAATTTTTGCTAGTCGATCGTCCACGTCATACCTCTATACATAGAGACGCGCTAAAGCCCAATTTTATTGTGCTATTTTTCTATCTTTTTTCCATAACCTCAACCATTTGCTTTTGGCACGAATTGTGCACAAATAAACATGAATATTGTACAACACGCGGCAGGGGTAAAAGGATGAATAATAGAATAAAAAACACATTTTTGCTGATCGTTTGTCTGTCGATTGCCATATGCTCATCGGCAATAGCACAACAATATGCCATCGCAGTAGGCTCTTCTTCTTTGTATCAAATGAAACTCGATGGCTCCACTATAACAAGCACTCCAATATACAGCCTTGGGTCAACTGTTACAAATCGCTCGGCTGCGGTGTGTAATGACAAGCTCATAATCACCGAAACCGATGGGACTACCAGTTCTCTGCGAGTATTCAGCCTCACCGGCGGCACCATTGCCGAAGAATCAAGCATTTCTCTGAAAAATGTAAAGTATGCTCGCTCTATTGCAGTCGATTCGAGTGGCGGAATATATGTCGGCGACGGATCAACATCAACAGCTTACTATGCGTATGTGCCGAGTCTTTCATCTACGGCAACATCGAAGATGATCGGCAGCAGCTACGCTCCATTGAGAGATGTGGCAGCGTCCAGCTCCACCGCGCTCATTATCAGCGAGCACAGCGACGACGTCAGTAATATGAGCTATGTATCTTCCCTTCAGGGAGGTGATATCAGATCCACCGTCTCGCTGAGTAGGGACTCCAATTATGTCCGCATTCCCGTGGCTGTTGCAGCGGCCGGAAGTTATGGATACGTAATCAGCCAGGATATTGTGAAGGATTCAGCATCTACAGGAAATGGGGCTCTTANNGACCCTACGACCGGCGTGCTGACAGCCGGCGCATCTTATGAACTCTCGGGGTTCGACCCGACGGACATTACGACTTATACCAATGGAACAACCGACTATCTTGCAATGATCGGTCGCAGTTCCGACAACAGCCTGCTGGTCAAAATAGCAGATACTGCTTCAATTATAAGCGGATCGATAAGCTGGAGGGATATTTCTCTTTCCAGTGACGGCAGTGTGGATTATAAGTTCATCGGCTCCGATGACGGAACAACCCTCTGGTACAGCAAACCAAGCGGAACCGTTGGCGCTATCGATACCACGACTTACAGCTTTATCGGACAAGGCGCGAACCTTGGTGGAATAACCGGCCTGGTAGCATTTACCTCCGGTATGGACCCTGTAACAGTCGTTCCCGAACCATCGAGCCTGGCCTCTCTTGCTGCTTTCGGTCTGGGAGCAATCGGTATTTTCAGAAGAAAGAAAGCGGCGTAATCAGTTAGTCCGCATTATTCACACCATAATCGGATTTGCGCGAGCACTAACGCGAAATCCGCATCTCATCACGAATAAATGCGGGTTAGGAAGCTGGATCAAAATAAAAAAGTTGGGGCGGTTTGAATGCCCCAACTTTTTTATTGCAACTTATAGACTATATTGCCTTTTTGACTTTTGACTGATCTAGAAAAGTCTATATGCACAGGTCGGCTCGTTAAGTATCTGGCCGTTGCTGATTGTCTGCTCCCAGGTGTAAGGATCGCCCTTAGGATCGTCAGGCGTGAAATCTATATTAGGCGAGCACCACTCGATATTAAGTGCGCCGCTGGCTGGGGTTGGGTTGTATTCGAACACTTCTCCGTTGAACTTGACGGTGCCGGAGCTGTCCGTGCCTGCAAAATTATTGGTAATCAACCAGTTGCCGTTAGGGAGCACACTAACACACACTGCCCGCAACGGAACCTGAAGATCTTGCGTGCTGTTCGAGTCATTCCTATCCAGACCACGATAGTCTGTACCATTCAACATTTGAACCACTGACGGTATTCCCGATGTGTCTGGAATTGTCGCCTTATAAACACCATAGTTATCGCAGACATAGAGGTTCCTGACCCCATCTGAATCGACCACCTGGAAATATCTGGGAGTCGCCAGAGGCGCAAGATTCGGACCGCCCATCGCAGAAAAGTTCATCCGGTCACAGCCATAGGCTATCCTGCCGGAGTCATCGGCGGCGTAGTTCCAGTAATTGCCTTTGTCACCCGACTTCACTACTCTGTATCGCAGCGCGACAATCGCTCCACCCAGGCCGTCATTCGAAACCGAAGTGCCTGTGCCTGTTCTGAAGTTGGAAATCGCGGCCCAGATATCATAACCGTCGGTGCTCTCATTCGGGACGAGCTGGATTGAATCGTAGACATAGTTCTGGTTGGTAGAATCGGTTATTGAGACCCAGTTAAGCCGCGGCAGGCAATACCCGCTGTCAGGGTCTATATCACTGTCGTTCGCGACCAGAGTCCTGTTGTTGTTCTGGACTTTGAACTTATATACCAAGTCGACAACCCTGTGATTGCCCGAATCTGCAATCAGGCAGTGGACCATCTGATAAGCCTGGCCGCCGGAATCGCTCTCAACCTCTTCCCACAAAAGCGCATCTGTAGGGCCACTGAGGGTAGTCGGCTGGCCCGGACGAAGCAGTCTGTTCGGGTCTGAGAACTTGTCATACATCCATCTTATATATGCAGTGTTTACTTTCGTGTAATTCGTTGCGCTCGTTCCGGTTGTTGCCACGAGCATCGAGCCGACCTGAGCGGATTTATCTATCCGGCAGACCTGATTTGCGCCGGAGTTGACTAAAAGCATCTCACCTTGATTGACATATCTCACCCGGTTCGGCTTGTTCACCGGTCCGGTGGTCGATGCTGGCTGCCCATTTGTGCTCTGGGGGATTCGAGTCGGCCAGGTGATTGAGTCGGTCGCCCAACTCAGCTCTCCGGCGCCATCCAGCTCAACTATTCTG
>DJHI01000141.1:6259-8873 GCA_002431715.1 Armatimonadetes bacterium UBA5829 | reverse complement strand
GCTCGAGTCGGCGACAAGAGTCGTCGTATTTGAATATGCATATAAACCGTCCGCGCGAGGAATTATAAGCACCCCGTTTGACCCGGCAATGGAGAAGTTCTTATCATTGCCGCCGGTACCATCGCTCTTTTTCCAAATCACCTGATCATCATCCAGAGGGCCACCCTGAGTTTCATCACTCTCGGCTTTAAGCGCGTATATAGTGCCTGAATCATCCTGGAAGTAAACAGTATCGCCGATCACAACCGGTGAAGAATGCACCTGATTGTCTATCGGATAATACCAAAGGAGATTATTCCAACCGCTCAAATCGACCGACAGGCTCGATCTTTGTGTTGTTGTTCGATAGTGGGTTAATGGACCCCAGGTCGAGAAATCTATAGGAACCTCCGCCGCATCGAGCAGCACCCACACCGGAAGAGAGGGTGAAAACGTACCGGCCAGTCCTCTCATATGCAGCGAGTTGAAGTCACTGAAAGTTATCGTGCCTCTGTTGTAATCGATCATTGNNATTGAGGAAGGCACAGGAACCGCGCCGTTGTTGAGCAAACCCGGAGCGGTTGAGTCCAGCAGGTTCGGCTGCCATATGCTTACCGACTGCTTTCGGTTATTGGCCGTATCATAGAGGCTCTTTGCCTTCTTTATAGGTTTGCCGTCGGCATCATAGCCGATATTTTCCATAATTCTAATTACAAAATCAGGGTTCGCCTTAAAACAAAGCAGAGCGCCGCCGTTATCCCCCGAGACAGTGACAAACACTTTATCATTGGAATACGCCGGGGAGGCATATGGCTGCAAATCTTGCAGCGGCTCCCAATAGTTGTCGCTTAATTTCTTCATTACTACACCCGGCAGAACCATTGTCGAGCTTTTCGAATTCGGTATTGCAGTAAGAGAATTATCGGAGACTCCATCCAGATCGGCTGCCTCGATACCGGCATGCATAAGGTAATTCCATCTATTGATTTTGTTTGTTCCATCGAGCTGATAACCATAGACAGACCCGCCCGGCCTCAGCGTGCTCGATGTTGATGAAGTTGACACATCACGCGTCCCGGAAAGGAAAAGCATGGAGTCGGAGCCAAGCGCCGGAGTCGCCGCGAGCAAAGTTGTAGGGAAAGTAACGGTTCCACTCGAACTACTGACCACGTTGGGATCGAGAGTCATCGATATTTGTTTGACATTTGGAATTATATTCCCGGAAAAGTTATATGCAAGGTCGTAATCCGCCGATACAATAACATCACCCGGAATTTCGCCTTCTTTAGATGCAGCAGTACCAGACGCCTGGATTTTAATGGCACCATATTTAGTTCCACCAGTTATACTTTCGTTTGCAACAGGATCGCCGACAATTTGCAAACTTGATTCATCATAATTCTTGAACCAGACACGGCTTATAGTACCTATTTTTGCCGGACTCAACGATGACTGGCATTCAGCATAATCACCCACTACCTTTCTAAGTTTGAGCCTATCGTTTCTGACATGTATGGGAAGCGCCGCGACCATATCGTTGCTGGATGTCGTACCACCAGTAGTGCTTGTTTTTGCACTTGTAGCGAAATAAAGCATGCCTATCAGCGCTCCACCATCCTGTGGGCATGCATAACCAAAACAAAGACCGGATTTAAGGGTATCACCGCTGAATATAGTAGATGTGCTTTGAGGAAATTCCCAAGACCACTCATCCGGGTCACTGCCATTATGGAAAGCCCGCAGTATAGGGTTCATCGCATAGATATGGCATCCTGCGCCGGTTCCAGCCTCCGCAACTGTATAAATCCAGCCATTGATAAAAATAGGTGGGTATGGACTGTTCGAGAAACTTCCACTCGTCTTCCAGCATGGAGTGGATGGGTATAAAAGTGATGTTGTCTCTGATAGCAATTTCCCTGAAGAACTTGCAGGAAATGCGTCCAGTACATATATATTGCCGCTTTTAGATGCCACAATCACGGCATCAACGCTGTTCCCCGGATTGTTGTAATATCTGGGATTTTGCATAGTAACAACCGTGGGAGGTGACAGCTCTCCATCACCGGGATCAAACTCCCAAATAACATCCTGATCACCGCCCAATGATAAATCTTCTACGCCCTCATCGGTCTTTCCATCATTATCCAGGTCTTCCTGCGGTTTCAGATCGAGAGCATATAGAGCGCTGCCAGATGAATAAAAGACAACATTCTTATAAATCACCGCCGCCGATTCAGTGGCCGATGGAGCCTTATTAAACTTCCATATCTTAGCAAGCTTTGTTCCACCAACTGTATCGATGGACCCTCCTGAATGCCTTATATCTTTTCTAACGTTCGTCCATGTCGATGACATTGCCAGAACATTATATGCAAACTTCAAGCTCGGCAGAGAATATGGATAGTTCATAAAACAACCGGCGCCCACATAATTGGCCGTCGCCACTATTCTCCCGCTGCCATAAGCATTTGACGCCACGCTAGGAGGATTTTGAAGCGCCGAGGCATTTACTACAGGAAATAAATATTCGAATTTATCAGGCACAGAAGTCAATGATATCGATCCGCCGGGATTATAACCAGGACACACATAGCAGCTGCGATTAGCGCCTAAAATAGCTATATCCTGCTCGGTA
>DJHI01000141.1:236-6236 GCA_002431715.1 Armatimonadetes bacterium UBA5829 | reverse complement strand
GATTACCGGATGATGCCGGACATACGGATAGTCGTAGCCGCTGGTGGCGCTGTTTTTGAACTCGAAATCCGAGATAAAGAATGAATCAGGAGAGCTGGTAGGACCAAATTTCAGCGGATTTGTTGAGCTGGAGTTGTCAATCCACAGCACGCCGCCGCTGTCTACAAATCTCCGCAGCTTTTCGCGATCATCGTCATCCAGGTCCACTCTACCCTGAGCGGTCAGATAGAGAACCTGCATGCGGGAAAGGTCGCGAGCCGAATTCAAATCGACATACCAGTATTCCGGCTGTCGCTTTTCATATTTTATGGTGGTTCCTCGCTTGGTGGTTGCAAAGGGATTTTCGAGCACCCATCCGCTGGGTTTCATTCCGACGAGACTGTCGAGCAGATAAAAAAGCTGTCCGACCTCGCCGGTTGCGCCACTTGAATTATAACTATCGCTGATTCGCTGCGTTCCGCCGTTATTTAGAGCATCAGTGTTCTTTAAATAGACGATGCCGCAGTTTATCTGCTTGCGGTTGCCGGAATAGACGATCGCTCCGGCATAAGCGGATTGCTCGATGGCTATTATAGCGCAGATAATTGCAAGGATTGGGATAATATATTTGAAGCTTTTCATGATAAATCCCCCTCAGTATTGAAGTTAGAGGTTAGATATAAGAAGTTAGAAAAATATCGAGCCGNNAGAGACTCCCCCGGCAATCATCATAATATGTCTACATAACATCGCCGAAGTATATAAGGCCGCCACATACGGGAAGTCTCGGCGCAAGTGGAAGCGTTCGGCCATATTTGTCTTTTCTTATCGCAGCGAGAGTTCCTGAACCACGAAGTCCCGTATACGGCCAACCGGCATGATCGTCGTAGAGCAGGGTCAAACCCTCACCCGGGTGGACGGTGCTTATTCCCGAACTGCCGTATTCAGAAGGAATCTTCCCCCACTTCGACATCCATTCGTTCACATCGCTGATTGCGGCGGGCATATTTTCGCTGACCGTTCCATCGATTATGATGCGGATGTCGAGCGGCTGGCCAAAAAACGGAAAAGCCTTCCTTACACCCTCAGGCCTGCCGTATGACGCCGCTTTCGAGGCAGTGTCATCCGGGTTCGGATTGAACCACTTGCCGGGTATCACGAATAACGAGCCTTCCTGCGCATAAATCAGGGCCTCTATACGAACATCCATCGGAACGACAGCCAATCCGGCCATAAGATAGTTGTTGCGTGTAAAGGTGGTCTGGTCCAGAGCGATAGTCAGATCGTTAGGTATGCCCGGCTGGCTGTAAAAATGCGCGTTCATACCGGAAGCGAAGAGTGGAAAGACC
Source organism: Armatimonadetes bacterium UBA5829 (assembly GCA_002431715.1). Taxonomy (GTDB): domain Bacteria; phylum Armatimonadota; class UBA5829; order UBA5829; family UBA5829; genus UBA5829. The sequence continues at coordinate 4,908 of DJHI01000141.1, read as the reverse complement.
TCCCCAAAATATGAACTGTCGATTCCGAAGCCCTGCGGGTTAAAATTAGGATCGCCTATTCCCCAAATATGTTCAGGCAAATTGGCCGGGGAGCGCAAGCCATCCCAATCGGTATTCAGATGGAGAATTCCCCAATCATTCAGCCCACTGCGAGCATTGAGCCAGGCGTTAATATACGACGTTCCAAACTGACCGGAATGCCGCAACAACAGCATGCGACCATCCGGGCCGCCGCTGGTGTATTTGTCGGACTCATATGGTCCGAACTCGAAGAGCATTCTCAACCGGCTGTCCGGGTCGGATGAGATGATAACGCTGTTGTCATTATCCGTTTTCCCGCTGCCGGCTAAAGGAGAATAGAACTGGGTGGTGTTGACGCAAACATTCTGCCTTGCCAGCAGAGCTATTCCGCAGGTCTCCGTCGAACCATTATCTGAGTATGTTCCGCGCCAGGGATCGGTGTTGGACACACTTGCGTCGGGGTCGCGATATTTAAGCACACTGCCTTCGACGTAGATATTGGAATTGGAGACCACTGTAAGCTGCATGTGAGGTGGAAGCATACCGCGAATTCGAATATTGCCCTCCGCGTATACGACTCCATTGCCGTCTACATGTATACTCTGCTCGGTTCCGTTTGTATCTTTCCATTTCAAGTCCCGGCCATTGGTCGGGTCTGGATATGGCACAGTGATCGTCCTGCCCCAGTCCGACCTGGCGTTGCCGTCAGGGTCGCACCAAGCACTGCCGTCTGTCCGGGTTATGGTCATATCGGCCTGGCCGTCGCCGTCAGTATCTCGTGGATTCAGCAGAATGTAGACACCCGGTGGTGTATAAAACGGGCCATTCCAATAGCTCGATATACGGTTGTTGGGTTTGAGCCAATCCGACCGAAGTGAATAACCGCCAAAGAGCGTATTACTTTCATTCTGAACATCATTCGAGTTATCGATGTATATACCACGACCCCAACCATAACGCCCGGCGTTTACATATTTTCCACCCACATTGATCTGCTCACCCGAGTTTAGAGTGAGAAGACGATAACGCGTTGTCGTATTGGTCGTATCGGCATTATCGATCTGCGGAGGATCGAGATATTTGATGTGGCGCGCAGATCCACTGGTCTCGGCGCTGCCGTCACGCCAGAACCCACCGATACTCCAGTCGGTCGCGCTTGTGTCATCAGAAGGCAGACCCAGTTGATAGGGAATTGTTCTGTCAGGCTCTATTGTGTTAACACGAACTCCTACCGAGCCGGAATCGCTGGAATACTGCTTTATTACACCCGATACCTCCACGGCATCGAGAGGAATAGTCCCGGTGCTTGAGGCCACGCCTCTAAGGAATATATCTACACTCGGATAATCCGAACTGGACGTCGATGAAGTGCTGGGTATTCCATAAAATATCAGGTTTCCATTCACTCTGATCGGAGCCCCGCGCTCGCCGTAACGAGACGGGTCCACACTCGATCCTGAAGTGCCAGGTCTGCCATAAATCATGTGCATACCGGGACAACCCAGAGCAAAATCCACGGAACGGTGATCTTTGTTAGTGATAAACCTGAGATAATCGGTTAATCCGATGGGCTTATAGGCGGTTATTTCACGGCGCATGCCGCTGNNAGGTTGTTGGATCGTCGTTGTCTACAACTCCCCATCTACCTATAGACTCGATCTTGATAAACTTTGAAATCGGGTCCTTCAGGCTAGGGCTGTATGTCAGGCGGAGAAGGAACCTGCCGCCGCCGGACTCGAATTTCGTATATCCTCCGGTTGGACCTGCGTAACCAATATCCGTCGGCCAATACGGTCTGAGCCATTTGAAATCAGGATTCTTTTTCAATGTGTCGAGATCAGAAGGAGCTCCAGGCGGATTATTATAATCCGGCACCCAATCCGAATCAAAGCCCAGATTATCCGGCTTGGGACGCCAGTCTGCGCCGTCTTCGCTCGATGTCAGCATTTTATCGGCAAAGCGAACGCCTGCCTCGGCTATCTGAGCGACGGCATCGACATTGGATAACCGTTCCGATCTGAAAAGGTTTCTGCCGACCAAGGCGATAAAGACCGCTGAGACCACCGCGAGAATGAACATAACCATAATCGCAATTACCAGCGTCTGGCCCCGTCTTGCCGATATTAAGTTGCTATTTTTTTGCTTGGACATATCTTCCTTCATAGCAAATAATCAAGTTGAGATCTATCGCAGAGCATTTCTCACTTTAATAGTGTTGCTCAGATCAACAGAATGCGGCTTGCTCGATTCAGGGTCATACATCCGCATTTGGAGGTTAACCACTACGGCCGCTTTAGTCTGATAGCTGCCGCGCACCACATCGTCTTTCTTGTTGAAGTGGACTTTATAATCCACTCGGATCGGATAAGGTTCACTCGTCGATGAATTACTGATTTCCGGCAGGTTTTGGTCATAAACAGGGCTGAAAAATATGTAGCCCGTATCATAATTGATCCTGTACTGGTTATATCCTGGTTCACCAAGAGCGTAAGGAACGCGTTCGTAGACTACATATTCACCATAACCTGGGCCGGGAGTCATATCAGGCCCAACCACTCTCTCGCTGCCAGGCACTATTGTCGCATACTTAAGATAATTGCTGCTTCCCTCAACGAACGTGCTCAGCGGCGCATATCGCCTCGCGCTGCCACGATTTCCAGGTGTTACATCGGTTCCATGATACTCTTCGCGATATCTATTATTGATCGTAGCGGGATTAAGATCGCTGATCGAATATGCTCCGTCGGGCTTGTGAGGCATCAACGCGAAATTGACAGTGCCGCGATCCGGGTCGGGCACAAATGCCATCTCCAGATAACCGGTGCTGTCGGCTGAAACCTCACCTGTAGTGAGATATTCTGTTATATTGAACTCGCGAAATCCCGATGTTGAACCGGAGCTTCNNACAGCTTTTTGTCCACAATTTCACTGCTTCCATTACTGGTTATATAATATACGGCAGTTGACTGTGGCGTGCTTTCATCCTCGCCGTATGTGTAGCGATACAGCGCAACGTCATAATCCGGCGTCCAGTATCCGTATTCGCCGCGATAGACAGCCGGAGCCGTATCGGGATATTCGAAGCTCTGATCGGTTGCATAAGTGCCGTCTAATATATCGTTTTCCACTTTTTTGAATTTAAAGGTCACAAGTGGAGTGAGAGCGTCCCAGTCGCCACTGTCCCTATCGCCATAGCGAATGCCATCTACCAGGTCTTCATACTTTGCGACGCCGATCACACGAGCCTTTCTGGCCCATGCCTTACAGGTGTCTCTTCGATAGAAAAACTGCGGATCGCACAGATTTGCTAAAACTCTGTTGTTGTCATATCGATCGAGAAGCGACGACGGGAGTTCATTTGAGATCAAGTCTTCGTCATATGGATCGAATTCGACCCTGTAGAGAACTACCTGGTTTCCTTCATCGGCCTCGACATTTTTGCCCCATGGAGAGAGCCAGCCGAAATTTGTATTGGGATCGTCTTTCTCACCGGGATCGTTATCCGCAAGGCCCAGGAAATACCTGACGACTTTGGTATCCTGCTCCAGCGGCAGCTTGGGACGGATTTCGACATCCGTAGAACCGCATTCCGGGCACCTGGGCAGTGCCTCGTCGCCTCTTTCAAAATCACGTGGTTCGTCGGCCGGATGATCCGGGTTGTTGCAGTGGCAGAGCATCTTCGGCAGGACGAAATCTATTTTGGCGTCAGGCACATCGAAATAATCTATTTTACCGCTCGGCTGATGCACGGGTATCTGAAGGGGCTGCTCATTGGTATAATGGATGATATCCAATGCTTCGCCCAGATCACGACTGATACTCTCCATAGCGCTGCGAGCCGAATCCTGCGCATCAACCATTGCCTGCGCGCTGCGAGTCATTTTGAAAGACTGCGCAACCGGATACAGCACCAGACCCATCAAGATCATAGAGATGGCAATAACCACCAGAATCTCAATGAGCGTAAAACCTCTATTCGATTTGCGTCCTGCTATTTTCATATCAAGCCCTCTGTCCGCAAGATTGCGAAAGAGAATTATGTATTTCTCTGTTGGCTTAGTTAGTTTCGGGACTGGAGTCCCGAAACACCGACACCGAACCTATAACCTAATCACTGCCTCTGATAATATTGGTCTCCTGATCGACATATCGCCAGTGCTTGCCGTCGCGCCAAATGACTCTAGCCTTGAATGATGTGCCAATCACCGCTATTCGCTTGATCTCGTAGCTACTAACCGGCACGGGAATGTCGACATAATAATATCCATTTCCATCGTCGGTATCTGAAATCTGACATGACTGGCCGACTACTCTGTGCTCACCGGTGCCGTCGGGCATCTCAGACTTTGGATTCAGAGCTATATAAGTGTAGTCTATGGAAACTGTTTTCTCGGCGTCACACGGAGCGAAGAGCAGCCTGTTACCATCTACAAGACGATAGTGGCAATAATCTATTAAATCATCATCATAGACTCTTGAATAGTTCGAATAAGCCTTCTGACACTGCACTGACCAGTCACCGTCGGCTCGATAGAAAAACCTCAACTGCCTGCCTCTAAGGTCAACAGTCGCCTGAATTTTATTCTCATAGTCCATCAAGCAGCCGGACAAAGGCAGATTAACTACACCTGTTTTATAATCTATCGAATCG
>DJHI01000141.1:0-221 GCA_002431715.1 Armatimonadetes bacterium UBA5829 | reverse complement strand
ATCGGTATTCCTTCCTCCGACGAGTTGCTGGGATTCGGAACTCCGACCCTGAAGCCTGTTTTAAGATCGACTATCATCATGGAGAACGGTATAATCAGGTCACCGGCATCCTTTGTTTCAACGCCGAGTTGAGGTTTTCCGTCAATGCCGCGCACGAGTCCCTCGAAAGTAGGTTCGTCAGGGTTATCAGTGGGATCGCCGTCGTCTATCGTATTCGGGTC
>DJHI01000025.1:22348-22513 GCA_002431715.1 Armatimonadetes bacterium UBA5829 | reverse complement strand
GAAGTAAAATTGTGGGAGCAATAGACGAGTTGGCCTATGTGAGCACCATTATCCGTCACCATCACGAAAGACTCAATGGAACAGGTTATCCAGATGGTCTGAGAAATGAGGCGATCCCTTACCCTTCAATGATTATCGCGGTGGCTGATGCATATGAAGCAATGA
>DJHI01000025.1:17712-22287 GCA_002431715.1 Armatimonadetes bacterium UBA5829 | reverse complement strand
GCTGATGCATATGAAGCAATGACGGCAGAGAGGTCTTATCGATCCAAACTCACGCCGATGGAAGCATTCATAGAACTCAAAAAACGTGCCGGGACATTCTATTCACCTGAGATAGTCAATGCATTGGGAGAGGTTCTTATGGCCTCAGGTGAGTTGATTAAACAGCAGGATCAAAAAGCAGCATAAAAGCCCGCAGATATTGGAATTCAATACTTACTAAAAAAGGGCCCTTAAACCAAGAGCCCTTTTTATTCCTCTTTAACAGCAGCTCGCTCAAGAACTCCTTCTACCATATATATGGGAGCTTTTGCGCGCAGGCCGAGAGCGATGGCATCGCTTGGCCGACTATCTACATCGATCATCTTGCCTTCGTATGCAACGGTGACTTTAGCGTAATAAGTGTTGTTCCACAGATCATCGATCAAAATACGCTCGACAGATCCGCCCATTCGATTTATAACATTGTTGAGCAGGTCGTGGGTAATCGGCCGGTCAGCCGACCCGCCTTCGAGAGCGAGGGATATCGCCATTGCTTCAAATCTGCCGATCCATATTAAAACCGAACGGCCTCTGGCATCTTTTAGCAGCACAAAGTAAGTCACAGGCCCGGCATTTTCCTGCTCTTTGTGCTCATAAACGCCCATAACCTTGACTTCACGTTCCTCAAGGCTGGACTCATCGGTTCCCGCACCTTCATCACCTAACGACTCAGGATACAAGTCGCCAGGCACATCTTCTTCCTCAAAACCGAATTCTTCAGCCAATGGTTTACTGCCTTTCTAAAGCCGTTTGAAATGCTTTACCCCATCAAAACACTCACTAATCCAAGTCATTACTCTTTAATGTCTTTTCTACGATCTGCAGGAATTCCTTGTTGGATTTCGTATGTTTTAGCCTGTCTCGAAGAAGTTCTGCCGATTCAGTGGTGTCTAGCGCGGCCAAAAGCCTATGCAGGTGCCATACTCTCTTTAGTGTGTCATCATCATACAAAAGCTCATCGTGTCTTGTGCCTGATCTCTTGATATCGATTGCAGGGAATATTCGACGCTCGGCAAGGTTACGGTCTAAAACGAGTTCCATATTACCCGTTGCTTTGAATTCTTCAAAAATTGCATCGTCCATGCGGCTGCCCGTTTCAACCAAAGCTGTTCCAACAACAGTAAGACTGCCNNCCTCTTCGATGTTTCTCGCGGCTCCGATAAACCTCTTAGGCCGATACAGTGCACTTGGGTCCAAACCACCGGAGAGTGTGCGCCCGCTCGGATTAACGGTAAGGTTGGAAGCTCTGGAAAGACGAGTGATACTGTCCAGCAGCACTACGACATCCTTGCCTGACTCAACGAGCCTCTTACTCATCTCCAGGACCATATCGGCGACCCTCATATGGTTTTCAGGAAGCTCATCGAATGTGGAGCTGACTACCATTCCATCGACTGACCTACGAATGTCTGTAACCTCTTCAGGACGCTCATCGATCAGCAGAACGATGAGAACAATGTCTGGGAAATTGGTACTAATGCTGTTTGCGATAGTCTTTAATAGGGTTGTTTTACCTGCCTTCGGAGGAGCAACGATAAGTCCTCTCTGGCCCTTACCGATTGGCGCGATAAGGTCTATAAACCTGGCAGCGTAGTTATCGGCTGAAGTCTCCAGAATGATCTGCTCGTTCGGATATATAGGCGTGAGATCGTCGAAGTTTTTTCGGCTCCTTGCGGTCTCCGGGTTCTGATTGCTTACGGCCTGGACGCGAAGAAGACTGTAATATTTCTCCGTATCCTTAGGAGGCCTGACTTGACCTGACACTATATCGCCCGTTTTCAGACCGAATCTTTTTATCTGCGATTGAGAGACATAGACATCGGTCGAGGTCGGGGAGAAGTTAGAGTGTCTGAGGAACCCCCAGCCATCTGGCAGGATTTCGAGGACGCCCTGATCAAATATAAGGCCGCTTTTCTCAGCGAACGCTTTAAGGATGCTCATTACGAGATCCTGTCGCTTTGAAAAGCCGTTCTCAACTCCCAGCGTGGCAGCTATTTCTTCAAGTTCTTCGACTGTTTTCTTTTCTAGTTCTGATAGTTCCAAGGGCTCCAATTATAATCACCTCTTCGGGGTTTACCTCAAGCATGCGCCGCGTGGGCTATTGAGGTTCGACACACTATTTGCCATGACATAAGGCCCGGCATGTGCATTAGGATTTGATTTGGAATCATTAAACGATGGAGGGTTTACACCCGGAAAGTCCAGTAGATATCAATGAGGACTGATATTCAGACACTCTTATTATAGGCTTATTACCTAATTTTGTCCAGCCCTAAACGAAAATCTCCAGGAATTATTTATCAAAATCACTTATTTGACAATGCCTACGTAAGGCAGATTTCTATATTGCCCGTCGAAATCGAGTCCGTAACCGACAACAAAATAATCTTCAATAGAAAATCCGCAGTAGTCTACGTCGACATCCACTTTTCTACGGCTTGGTTTATCCAATAGCGTACATATCTTAACACTCGATGCACCACGAGCCTTCAAATTCTCTACAAGATAGCTCATGCGCAGCGTCCAGCCGGTATCGACTATATCTTCAACAATAAGGATATCCCGACCATCAACACTGCAGCTTACGTCCTTTAGCACTCTGATTACACCAGAGGATTGTTTGTCTGAGGCGTAACTGGAGATGGCGACGAAGTCGTAATCGACATTAAGGTCTATATGCCGAATCAAATCGGCGAGAAAAATAGCCGAACCTTTTAGAATACCCAACAGCAGAAGAGGTTTTCCCTCATAATCCTGTGTTATCTGCCTGCCGAGGTCAGCTACCCGTCCCTGTATATCGTTTGCGGATATCAATACTTCAATGCCATCCATGGCAGATTATTCCCACTCGATGGTCGCGGGCGGTTTCGAGCTTATGTCATAAACTGTTCGGTTCACCCCCGAGACCTCGTTGATTATACGATTGCTGATCCTTTCAAGAACCTCATACGGCAGTTTCGCCCAATCGGCCGTCATAGCATCCTGGCTCGTTACCGCGCGCACGACGATTGTGTCATCATAGGTGCGTTGATCTCCCATAACACCCACACTTCTTATAGGAGCGAGAACGGCAAATCCCATCCACAACTCTCTATATAGACCGGCTCGCTTGATCTCCTCAACCACGATATCATCGGCGTGTCGAAGCGTATCCAGCCTCTCCTTTGTGACCTCACCAACAATACGAATTGCAAGCCCCGGGCCTGGGAAAGGCTGCCTCCATACCATCTCTTCAGGCAGGCCCAACTCAGCGGCGACTTCACGAGCCTCGTCCTTGAACAGGTATCTCAAAGGCTCAATTATCTTTAGCTGCATATCTTCAGGCAGCCCGCCGACATTATGGTGAGACTTTATCACAGCGGCGTTCTTTGTGCCGCTTTCAATTACGTCGGGATATAGTGTTCCCTGGCCAAGCCACTTGGCATCGGTAATCTTGCCCGCGTGCTCTTCGAATACTCGAACAAACTCCTCACCGATGATCTTTCGTTTGGTCTCAGGTTCAAGAACGCCGGCCAGCCTCTTTAGAAATCTCTCTTCAGCGTCGACGTATACGAGTTTTATCTTAAAGTAATCTTCGAATGTCTGGCGAACCTTTGCGCCTTCATCGAGCCTCATCAAACCGTGATCGACAAAGATGCATGTGAGCTGATCACCGATGGCTTTATGAAGCAGAGCGGCAACACAGGCTGAGTCTATACCTCCGCTCACCCCGCACACAACTTTATCAGTGCCGACCTGAGCGCGAATTTCCTTTACCGCGGTCTCTATGAATGAGGCCGGAGTCCATGTGCCCTTTAGTCTGCATGCATTATATAAGAAGTTCCGTAGAACCTCTGTTCCCCAGGGCGTGTGCACGACTTCGGGATGGAACTGCACGCCGTATAGCCGTCTTTTCTGATTCTCCATCGCTGCGACAGGTGTACTCGCCGTTTTCGCCACAATCTCGAATCCGGGAGGAGGAGTCTCAACCATGTCGCCATGGCTCATCCAGCACACGAGATGCTTATCCAGACCCTCAAAAAGGACCTGCGAATTGGTTACATCAAGCTCCGTACGTCCGAATTCTTTCTGCACGCCAGGCGTCACTTTCCCGCCGAGATGGTATGCCATAAGCTGGGTACCGTAGCATATACCCAGGATAGGAACGCCTATTTCATATATCGATTCATCGCACCTGGGAGCACCGTCTTCATAGACGCTGGCAGGGCCGCCGGAAAATATAATTCCCTTAGGCTTTCTTTCAGCGATCTCTGGAACAGGGGTGTCGAATGGCATAATCTCGCAGTAGACTCTGCACTCACGAACACGACGGGCTATAAGCTGCGTATACTGCGCACCAAAATCGAGGATAATTACTAATTCTTCGTTTGAGGGGTTAATGACCGCCATCGGGCCTCCGTAATACAGCAGTGCCCCGCTATGAAGCTTTTGTTGGAAAATTCCGCGAGGCTTGATATAGTGTTATTTTACAAAAGATAAAACCGCTTGTCAATCAAAACTGGATTTTTTTCACTGAGTCGCTGAATTTTTGAGACT
>DJHI01000025.1:16855-17679 GCA_002431715.1 Armatimonadetes bacterium UBA5829 | reverse complement strand
GGATTTCTTGTTGTTCAGAACAATAACGGAGCCAACTAATTCCGCATATTACATCTTTTCGCGATCTTATCTTCGTCTCTGGCGGCTGGAAAGGATTTTCTGCGCTTCCCGGTATTTAACGACCGTCCTTCTCGCAACATTGAGCCCGCGCTGCTGAAGAATCTCGGCAATTTGCTGGTCACTTAGCGGATTGCACTTATCTTCGGTAGAGATCAACTCTCCAATAAGGTCTTTTACGGATATGGAGCCGTCGAAGAAGAAGTCGAAAGGCATAACCTCTTCGCTTGGAAGCTGAACATACTTATTTGCAGTAGCCCGGCTTACGGTCGATTCGTGCATTTTCAATGACCGTGCTATCTTGGTCCTGGTGAGAGGCCTTACGAATGCCTTGGAACCTGTCTCCATATAGCCCTGCTGATATTCGACAATCGCCTTTGTTATCATCCTGAGCGTGCGTCGGCGTTCATTGATATAGCGAATAAACATATCCGCTCGCTCGACAAATTGCGAAATATGGCTTTTGTCATCAGAGTTATACTTTTTCGCGCCGCCGTTGCGAATTTCATTATACATATGTCTGTATCGAGAGTTGATGTTCAAGAGGTAGTAGTCACTTCCTGCGACATCAATCTCGTAGCCGTTAGGCGTTCTGCGTATGATCACATCGGGCTTAACCGCCCCACCCTGGTTGACCGGCTCATTCTGATATGGAGGTCTGAAGCTGCTGCCCGGATAAGGGTTAAGCTGCTTTTTAACGAACTCCATTGCTTGAACGACATCTTTTGCAGTCACTTTGAGCCTGCGGGCGATTCTGCCGACCTTGC
>DJHI01000025.1:0-16839 GCA_002431715.1 Armatimonadetes bacterium UBA5829 | reverse complement strand
GCCAGCATCTCCTGCCAATAATCGCGCACCATAGCAAGAGCTACCTGATCGCCGGCTTCGTCTTCTTCCAACCGTTCCAACTGGATCTTTAAACATTCCTGAAGATCGCGTGCGCCTATTCCAGGAGGATCGAGTGTCTGTATAACGGCCAGAACCGCTTCGACTTCGTCGATATCCTTGCCCATCTCATGAGCAATTTCTTCAATGGTACATTCGAGATATCCGGATTCATTGATGTTGGAGATTATATATTCGCCGATCTCCCACTGATCAGATGGAACAACGGCACGTAAAAGCTCAATGAGGTGATCTTGAAGGGTAACTTCTGCTCTGATGTTGGAGATAAAATCGCCTTCGCCATCATCGGCATCGGCAGCAAAATCAATAGGCTGCTCAAGCTCATATACACTCAGGTCGAGATCATCGGAAGATACTGACTGTTTTCTGAACGGGCAATCGAGGCATAGTGTCTTGGGCTGATCGCAATCCTCGCAGGGGTCCTCCTCCGGCACTTCGAGCGCCGGGTTCTCCGCAAGTTCCTGTTCAATGACCTGCTGCAGTTCTAATGAAGAAAGCTGCAGGATATTGTTAGCCATTATTAACTTGGGGTCAATTCTTTGTGAAAGAGTCTGTTTCAGGCCCTGCTCTATCAGCAATCCAAGCTCACCTCCCTTGTTCCACCGATGTCTACGTCAGTATTATCGGCAAAAATCACAGGGATCTTCTTCGAGGTAGACTAACTACCTGGAGTATATCATGGCACATGGCCACTGTCAATTACGTTTTATTTTGTCCTATACTTGTTCAGGATCGACTTTGCTGCCTCCGTTTTGTCACCGGGCTGAAGATTTCCTTCAATAATCTGTTGTTCCAGATATGCTTTTACTTCGCCTATCTTCGGTCCGGAATCTATGCCAAGCAGATCGATTATCTCCCTACCGTTCAACGGGCTCGCTATACGCCTGCCTGCCAAAGATGACTTTACCCTTTCAATATGCCGGACAAACCCTTCAAGGTCACTCAATGTTCCGTCAGCTTCGGCAAGAGTGATCAGATTGGTCAATCGATCGCCCGCATCCCGGATTATGGTTCGCACATCCGTGTCGGTCCACTGTTGATGATATTCCTCAATTCGAGGAAGCATTGATATCAGAAATTCCACTTGGGCCATTTCTGAGTTCGAAAACTTTAGTCTTCTCAATAATTGATGAGCAATTTTTGCTCGCTCGCGACCAACATCACTTTTCTTTTTGCCGAGTTCTATTTTCCCAATCGCATTCAACAGAGCAGCCAGACGCAATATGATACCCGCTTGGACAGGAATTGACTCAAGTGTTCTAAGTGAGTGCTTCCAGGCATTATCGAGACCGTTTTCAGTAACCGAATACATGGAGACCAGTTCCGGTGCGAATTCAGCTAAAAGCCCTGTCTCTCGCAGCATTTCCAGTCCTGTCGAAGGACTTGGGCTCAAGAGAATTTTAACGAACTCATCGTGTATTCGTTCATGGCTTACAATACTCAGGCGCTGCGAACAGGTGTATATAGCTGTATAAGTAATTGGCTCAATATTAAACCCCAAGCGGCATGAAAATCGGATCGCGCGAAGCATTCTCAGAGGATCGTCTATAAAAGTAGCTGCCGGATCGACGGGCGTGCGTATAATGCGATCTTTTATATCTTGCTTCCCTCGACCTGTTAGATCGAGAATTTCACCCGTGTGGAGGTTCTCAAGAAGAGTGTTTATAGTAAAGTCACGCCGGTAAATGTCATCTTCAAGGGTTCCGGGGACTGTAAACGGCTTGCGGCTTGAGGAATCATAAGACTCTTTACGAGCACCTACAAGCTCCACGGATCGGTCATCGATTGTAACCATCGCTGTTCCAAAACGAGCATAGGTTACGGGTTTATGGGTGGTGATGCCGCCTTCGTATAAAAAATTCGCTAACTCAGCGGCATCCCCTTCAATTACGATGTCTATGTCTTCATCAGACGGCACACCGAAAAATTCATCCCGAACGATGCCGCCGACCAGAAACAACCGACCGTGATATCGGCTATTTTCCGTCGCCTCCCGCAGTTTGTCCAGAACCTTTTCCATTGTCCATCCGATCTATAGCGGACTCAATAGCACTTTCTAATTTACGCTGCTGCTGCAGTAGTGTGAGGTCGCCTCTTGTGCGCTCCAATACGCCTCTGACCATGTCCGTCTGCCTGCGCAGACCTTGAGTAACGGCATCGGGATAATCGAATGTAATTAGAACGTAGTATACCTCGTCCATTATACCCAGGATTCTCTCTGCGCGAGCAAGGTTTCCATGACGCATTACGTCCAGCACATGCCTTCTGCTTTCGCCTATAGCCTCCGCCATACCATTCAAATATGCAGCCGCCTCGACTCCAAGATCGGTATGTCGAGGAAACTCCAACTCTCTTATGATAGCGTATGTCAGCTCGGATTCGGCATATTCCTTCTGCGCATCTTGAACGTAGCCGGTATAATATATCTCCAGCTTATCCTTGAGCATTTCTTTAGCGTCTTCTACTTTGGCGCGCGCAGCAGATTTGAGCTTGCAGGATTCATCAAAATCCTCTCTATGGCTGGCGCGAATAGAGTTAGCCGACAGCCTTATCGTTTCACGAGAGAGTTTCAATGCTTCCTCGCGAACGGCATTCGTATCATCAAGCAGCACTCGAACCTCATCAGCTATCTTTGTTATATTCTCCATTTATCCCTCACATTGTAATGTGTGCTTTTACCATATACCTAAATTAGCGCGGTTTAATACGCATGAGCACATTTTGAATTTCATCAGCGCATTTGTGGAGTTCAGCCGCTGTATTGGTTAATCGGCGATGGTTTTCTTTCTTATTGGCGGCCACGGCTGCCTCTTCAAGCTCTCCCATTGCAGCCGCAATTCTGTCTTTTATCGCTCTAAAAATAGTTTCTGTCTGGTTCATGGCTTGATTGTAACACGCCGAAAGCCAGGTAGACAAGCGTAACTAAGTAATTCACGATTGGTCGCTTGCATACAACTATAGTTGTCGTATCAGTAGAACTACAAACAATCGTGCAATTTATACGTCAGATTTCCCTAGGAAATGTGACTCTTCACTAACCATAAATTGCTAAGAGGTTTTCAAAACTCTTGAGGTCAAAAAAACTGCCTGGATAAGAAACCAATCATCTTTACTACCGCAAGTAAATTATTGTCTTACTCCTAAAGGCTCTGATGCATATGAATCAAGATCAAGATCGGAGGATTCGCCTCTTTGTCGAGCAAAATACGCGGCGACTGCCGCCATGGCCGCATTATCCGTACATAGAACCGGCGGCGGAGCGCTGACGGCTATGCCAAGTTCCTCGCCTCGCTCTTTTATTGCGGATTGCAGACCGCTGTTTGCGGCTACCCCACCCGCCATCATCACTTGCTTTACGCCTTTATCAACCGCAGCTTTGAATGTATGATCGACCAGTACATCCACAACCGCAGCCTGGAAGCTGGCGGCAAGATCGGGAAGAGGTGGTTTACCGGCAAAACCCTCGACATACCGTATAACGGCTGTTTTTAGTCCGCTGAAACTGAAATCCAGAGTGTCCCCGACCTTTGCTCTTGGAAACTGTACTGAATGGGGATTACCCTGCTTTGCGAGTTTGTCGATTTCGGGACCACCAGGATATCCAAGGCCCATCGACCTCGCGCATTTATCGAAGCATTCACCCGCTGCGTCATCTCTGGTACGTGCGAGGATTTCATATTGCCCATGGCCGGTCATATATATCAAATCGGAATGCCCGCCTGAAACGACAAGGCAGACAGCCGGAAATTCGATCTTATTGCCCGTAAGCCAGTTGGCATAAATATGAGCTTCCAGATGGTGAACAGCCACAAGGGGTATATTTGAGGCAAATGAGATGGTTTTTGCCGCAGCCACTCCTACTATTAGCGCGCCTATGAGCCCGGGGCGGTTTATGACACCTATACAGTCGATATCATCCAGTGTAAGTTCGGCTTTGTCGAGAGCTTCCTGAATGGTAGGAATGATCAGCTCGACATGCCTGCGTGATGCAACCTCAGGCACAACGCCGCCGAAGCGAGCGTGGATATCGGTCTGTGAGGCTATAATATTTGACAATAACTTCAGCTCAGGCTGGTTATCCGAACTAATTCCTTCTATTACTGCTGCGCTGGTTTCGTCGCAGCTTGTCTCTATACCAAGAATCTTCAACGCGAACCCTCCGAAATAACTTGCGATTTTTTACTAATCTGCTCTTTTAGAGCCGAAAACTTCTTCAGCCAGGTCTGCGTTGCCATATTATCGATCCACATAACTACTGCGTTTTCCTGATTATCCGTATAATAACCCCGCCTTACCGCTGCGGGGATAAAGTCGTATTTACGATACAGATTCTGCGCAACCGTGTTGCTTTGCCTTACCTCGAGCGTGGCACGTCTGGCCTTACGAACCAGAGCCTCATCGAGAAGCGCAATAAGCAGCATCTCACCGGCTTTCTCACCGCGGTAATCCCGGGCAACGCCGAGCGTGGTTATATGCGCTTCATCCATTATAATCCACATTCCGGCATAGCCGATTATCTTCTCATCTTTACACGCAACCACGTAATAGGCGCTTCTATTGACAAGCTCTGTAAGGTATGCGCTCTCATGCCAAGGCGTCGGGAAGCATTCCCTTTCAATTTCCATGATACGTGGAATGTCTTCCCGCTGCATCTGTCTTATTTCAATAGCCAAAAATTGAAACTCCATACCATCGGCAAAGTTTCCCGTAGTCTAGCACGCGTAAACAGGGAGTGTCAATGGAAAAAGGCGTAAAGTCAGGTTGTCCGACTTCAATGTGGTCGTTTGTGACAAAAACAGATGGGGTATATTGCTTGCACCAATAATATAAGAGGTGTGATATGGCCGTAGGAGATACGCTGAAGGCTGAGAGAATAAAGGCTGTTTTAATTACAGATTCAATACTGGATATTGATGTAGAGGTTCATAATGGTGTCGCCATCCTAGATGGATTTGTTGAGTCTGAGCGGCAAAAGCATCTCGCAGAGGAGTTGGCGCACGAGGTCGAAGGCATCACCGAGGTTCAAAATAACATTATAATCAAAGTTCCATTACCTGAGCAGGAATCAGCGTTCGACGGGTACGATTTGAGATTGGGATACGGGCCTATGGAGGGCGATGCAGGTGATACTCCTTTTTCGCTTTCAAATGAATACAGCGTGCCGGGGCCCGGGATACCGTCGAGCGAGCAGTTCCCGGGTGAGTTTTCCGAAGAGGAGCTGGAATCCGAGATAAACGATAAATTGAAAAATCAAAAGGATGTCGATGTCTCCGGCGTTCACTTTGAACTGGAGAATCAAATTGTAGACCTTAAAGGATGGGTAGAAACATCTGATGATCTGATGAGGCTGCAAGAGATTATCTTGAGCATCAGAGGGGTGATAGGTGTTAACAGCAATTTGTCTGTGAAGAAGGGTGATATGGGAACGCCGGTTGAATAGTTGATGGCACGGGTCAGGATTCGGAAAACGACCCGTGTTTGAACATGTTTGAATTAGTCGATCACTATTTTGTTTATCTTGATACTGCCTTCTTTAACATCCACAAACGCCTCGCCGTTTTTCATAGCGACTGTGGCATATCCGGTAGCTGTAGAAAGGAATGTTCGGAAATCGCCTTTTATCTTTGGATCGATATAAAGCGTCTTCTCCACTGCATCGTAGCGAACTCCCGTTAGAGCTTGCAGCAGAGAATACGAAGACATAGCCCGTGCATACCAGTGCCCGCATTCATATTCATTGTATGGATTGCGCTTTTTGCCGTCGTAGCGTTCTCTGCATGTTCGGACTATCTCCAAACCCTCATCGACCAGGCCCATCATTATGCAGTGTGCAGCAACCTGATATTCGATTCCTGTCCATACCTCGTCACTGTAGACAAAAGGCAACGATAATTTGCCGCCATTGGGCCATGTGCATAAGAGCAGACCTCCCTCATTGCCCACAGCAAAACCCGGCCTTTGGGGATTTGCGTGCGAGGATAAATCTTTCTTGAGGTTATATTTATGTATGCTTGAAAGATGGCTTTTTACTCTATTGGCGTTTCCGATCTTTCCCAAACCAGCAGCTTCAGCCATCCAGAAGCCTATTACTCCATCAGAAAGACAGCCTATACCATATTGATACTTAGGTCCTTCTTTTTCTAATATTTCAATTGCTTCCGTTGAATATAAGGTTCCCAAAACAGCGCTAAACTCAGTCGGGTTACCGGCATTCAGCCCTTCCCACTGAATTCTCTGAATATAATACTCACCATTCCAGAGATTGTCGTCCAGATATTCTAAACCCTTGTCTAGAAGCTCTTTATATGCAGTAACATCTTCATTCAATGCCTTGCCCATAGAAACGGCGGCGGTCAAAGCGCCGATATATATACTCGTACACATTCCGTCGGCGCCCCAGAACTCAATATCATAGGTGTTGTGATGAGGTTCCTTAATCGCACATTCACAATCAGGATCCCAGGTTCGTTTGCAATAATCAAGCGATGCTTTTATTTTCGGCCATAGTTGCTTAAGCCAATTATTGTCTCCGCTGATTCTCCATTCCCGGTAGGCTTTTATTATTCCGCCGAGCTGACCATCTGCCGCCGCACGTGTAGCGTGAGTGCTTTCAGAAATTGGAAGCTCCACGCGGAAGGACTGATGACCGTTTGAATCCTGCCCTTCATTGAACTCTGTCTCGCGGAGAGTTCTTTCTAGGTCTGGAAACAGATGAGGCAGAGCCTGCGCATAGTTCCATACGTGTGTGCACGAACCGGCGCAGCAACCTCCTCCATCGCAGCAGCCTTCCCAGCACCAGAGCCTGCCGTCCTTCTGCCTCAGCACGGTAGGAGATTTGAGTATGGTAAGATTGGCTTCTACAGCCTCAATTACTTCATCAGGCAGTGTGGTGTCAAAGAAAGCATCCGAGAATCGATTTGATTTTGCCCTGAGCTTATCGTAATTCTTTGTCCAATAGTCTGAAAGAGAATCTATATCGGTAAAAGTGCAGGAATACCAGGGCTGGTGATAATCATCGGGCTTAGTAGGCTTTTCACAACCGCAGCCGCATGAGCAGGGTTTCGCCTCCCACTCAAAACGAATATTCGTGCGAGGGACATACCAAGAAAGCATGAGCTTGACGGTCTTCTCCTCGCCCGGTTTTAGCGTGAATGGAATATATATGCTTGCACCAGGGCTGGGATCACCTTCTGTTGGCTCGGCATGATCTATGATTTTGCCGCACTGGACATTATTCCAAGCCATCGTAATTGCATCGAACCACCCACCTCTGAACCACGCACAATCAATTGCAGCATCAGGATCATCTATGGTTGCACAAAAAGCTCCCTGCTGCCAGGGTTCTTCGTCATCGCCCGGCTCCCACAAGACAAATCCCTTTGGTAANNGCAGATATCCATGAAATTACGCGAATTGAATGAATAGACTGCTTCTATTGGCTCGCTAGTCGGATTGGTAAACTTGTATTCCAGTGCGGCCACCGGAAGGCTAGAGCTGTCGGCATCGCCGGGTGTGAACGGGCTCCAACCTGTGAGAGATATATGGATCGGTATATCATTATCTTCAAAATCGATATTTGCAAACGGGAATCTCGATTGAAATTTAGCGCCTGAAAGTCTGGGAAAACCGTAAGTCTTGTGAGCAGCGCCATTACCTGTGCCTGGACTTCCGAATATTTTCCTATACGGAACAGGCGCCTCAATGACACGTGCAGTGTTTTTCTCACCCTTTATACAAATTGCAGAAAACAAGCAGGGTTCGAAAAAGACATTCGGCTGATTGCGTACGGATACATTCGAAATAGCTCCAGTGCCTTCGAGACAGATCATGCCCGCGCCGATGCCGCCGAGCGGGAAAGCTACATGGTTAAGATAATCACCTTCATACTTTTTGTTACTCAAGACACACCACCCTTTCTTGATGACACATGCTAACAAGGAGTAGAAAGGCAGTCAATATGATTAAACTATAATAATTCTCGAATTTTGCCATTGCATAGAATCGATTTTTGGGATATACATGTGCCATGAGGGGTAAGAATAGACTGACCGAGCCTTAAGGATATATTCGGAGGTGGAAGTCGTGGAGCGAGCGTATAAAGACAGATTTGCAAGAAAGCTTGGCGGCGGCAGAAAGGATATGCCGCTTTGCGAGCGCTGCGGAAAACCCGTAAGGATCACCAACGAAGACTACACGCGCGAGGAAATTCTCTGCCCAACCTGCGCAACGGAAGCCAATGTCCAGACGCTAGAAGATTACGAAAGCACATCCAGTCGATAAGAGTTAATTTTTGAACCCATGTAACTCAGACAAGCAAATGCTTTAGCATATTGCAGATCATATGCACGGCTGAAACAAACTCATCTGGATAAACTTGTTTTGCAACCATGGCGCTGGTATAATATGCACGGTGCGAACTCAACCGCACGATCAAAACTTTAGGAGAAAGACATGAACCGAATTTGCCTCACACGTATTGTCTTTTCCATCTTGTTAGTAATATCTCTGTGTGTTCTGCCGGCAATTCCGGCACTCGCAAAAACTGAAGACGGGATCAAACTATATAAGCAGGGCAAAGTTGATGAAGCAATCGTTTCTCTGACGGAGACCGCTGCAAAGAATCCTAAAGATGCTACCTGCAGGAGATGGCTCGGTTATCTGCTTCTCTCGAAACAGAAATTTCCTGAAGCGTTGGTCGTTCTGAAAGAGGCGCGCGCTCTCAATTCCGACGGTCCTGAACTCCGCTTTAATCTTGGGACAGCTTATCTTCAGACGGGTGATGAAAATGCTGCAATCACTGAATTTCAGGAAGCCATAAATCAGCGAAAAGATTGGGCGGAAGCATATTATTGGCTTGGTAACTCATATCTTCAAGCCAAAACTCCTAACGACGCGATCCCTGCGTTTCAGAAGGCAATCGACTTAGCCCCGAATGATGCCAATGCTCATAATAATCTGGGACTGGCGCTCGGCGAAACGGGAAAAGCGGACGAAGGAATCGCTGAGCTTCGTAAAGCGACAGGGCTCGATCCTAAAAATTCCGATTTCTGGGTAAATCTGGGCCTTGCTCTGAATACAAAAAACAATAAAAAAGATGCCAGATCCGCTTTTGAAAAAGCAACAATCGCCGACCCGCAAAGTTATGCAGCTCAAGTCGGGTTTGCCGGTGTGCTTGCGAGCCTTGGTGAAGAAGATAAATCGCTTACNNTACAGCCTACCTTGCCGCTTCCAAGATTAAGCCCGATGAGTTTATTCCGCAGTACAACCTCGGCGTGCTTTATTCTAAGAAAGGCAAATTCTTGGAATCGATCGACTGCTTTAGAAATGCATTGAAGGCCAATCCTTATGATGTGGAAGCGACAGCCTTTTATGGCTGGTCGCTCTTTAAGGCGGGCAAAGTGGACGAAGGAATCGCACAGATGACCGAGGCTACCGTCAAGGATCCTAAGTTCGCTCCTGCATGGCAAAATTTAGCTACCGCTTACACATCACAAAACAAGAACTCCGAGGCCATTAAAGCCTGGGAAGGCGCTCTTGCAGTTAATCCGAATAATGCAGGCATATCTCTGAATCTCGGTTATCTATATTTAGCTGAAGGCAAGAATGATAAGGCGCTTGATCAATATAAGAATGCTTTCAAACTGGACCCCAAGTCGGGTCAGGCGTGTTTTGGCATGGGTTCGGCGCTTGCAAATATGGATAAGACCGACGAAGCTATCGAGCAGTATAAAAAGGCCATTTCCTTTTCACCTAAGCTTTCTGCCGCCTACAACAATCTTGGCGTAGAGCTTGAGAAGAAAGGCCAGATAGATCAGGCTAAGGATCAATATAGAAAAGCTCTCCAGATCGACCCTAAGAACGAGGAAGCTATAAAGAATCTTGAGCGATTCGGAGAAAAACCGGGACTGGAAAACCCCGGAGCATAGCTATCACCTGACTTAATATAAAGGCAACAGGCAACATTTAGTGGTTGCCTGTTGCTTATTCACTATTATCCTGGAGATTATTTTGAAGACTATCGGTCTGGCGCCAAATCCGAATAAAGACGATGCTATCGAGCTTACTGTCGAGCTGGCCGACTGGCTCAGCGAGAAACGCGTTACACCAATAGTTACCGAAGATGTCGCGGTCAGTATGGGCAGGCCGCAATATTCAGCCTCCGAGAGCGAGGTTTTGGATGCCGATCTATTGATGGTATTGGGCGGCGACGGCACCATGCTGAGATGGGGCAGGCTCGCAGCGCCTCGCGGAACCCTCATGGTCGGGGTCAATTTCGGGCAATACGGTTTTATTACAGAGACACATCCTGAAGATGCAAAAGAAGCCCTTAAGAAATTCCTGTCTGATGACTATTTCATAAGCGAAAGAGTGGTGCTAAAGGCAAGCGTCGCTCGTAATGGGGAAAATATCGGTTCATATTATGCCCTGAACGATGTGGTTGTATCAAAAGGCCCGTTCGCTCGTATGCTCGGTCTGAACACCCATGTTGATGACCAGTTCATCGTTACATACACTGCCGATGGGATAATAATCGCCAGTCCTACGGGAAGCACTGCTTATTCGCTCTCAGCGGGCGGGCCGGTTGTGCATCCTGATGTAAATGTGCTGATAATTACTCCAATTTGCCCTCATACTATGAATGCGCGTTCACTTGTGATTCCCGATACGCAGAGTGTTAAGATAGTGCCGGAATGCCGAGAAGAAAAGCCGGAGATAATGGTTACCGTAGACGGCCAGTTGGGTCAGCATTTGGAATGCAGTGATGTAGTCGAGATTACAAAAGCAGACTTTACCGCCAGGCTTGTCCAGATTGAGCCTCATAGTTTTTACAACAAGCTCCAAAGCAGGCTGAGATGGGGTGAGAGGCTCAGCGGAGGACAGTGATTTCATTACACCATGATGGTATAATTGTATTACATATAGGAGAACCGTCATGACACGAACCCAATTACAATTGGATAAGGATACGTACGAAGCTCTTCGACGTCGCGCTCACATGGAAAGAAAATCGATGTCGGCAATAGCTCGAAAAATGCTGCGCGAATCACTGGGTCTGGAACGGCCCGACCAAAATTTGGAAAGAAAAAAATTCACGTTTATAAGCTCTGGAGCTTCCGGAAGAAGCGATATTTCCGTAAGACACGATGAAGCACTGTCGGAGGATTTCAATTGATATTCCTGGATACGTCTGGAATATTCGCTTTAGCCGATATTGATGATGCTAAGCATAATGAAGCTGTTGAGATGTTCGATTACATACAAAAAACCGGCAGGCGAATACTCATTCATTCTTATGTCATTATCGAGTCGGCGGCGCTAGTACAAAGAAGACTGGGTTTGCAACAAGCTCTCTCTTTTTTGGAAGATGTGAACAACTTCGAAATCAGGTGGATTTCAGACGATCTGCATGCTGAAGCAGTGCATTTACTGAAGAATAGAGCCAAAACAAGATTAAGTTTGGTTGACGCTGTCAGCTTCTTGGTGATGAAGCAAGAAAATATAAGTGATTTTCTGGGATTCGACAAACACTTTCAAGATGAAGGATTTAAGCAAATCAGAGCCCGTCTTAATCCTGAGCGGTAATCCAGAGATATGCTAATCGAACTCCACATCCAAAACTTCGCCTTAATTGATGACCTGCGGCTCGAGGCATGCGCCGGATTTAATGTGCTCACAGGTGAAACAGGTGCGGGCAAATCGATAATAGTCGATGCAATGAGCGCGGCTTTGGGTGAGCGGACAGGTGCAGAAATCGTCCGAACGGGGACAGACAAAGCGCTAGTCGAAGCCGTATTCAATGTCGACAATAACCCTGAAGTCTTGTATACGGCGCAAGAATTTGGTTTTGAGCCTGAAGACGGACTTATTATCCTCAGCAGGGAGATTGCGCAGGGTGGAAGGTCGCAATGTAGAATCAACGGCAGGCCCGCCACTGCGTCCGTAGTTAAAGAAATCACATCTCAATTGATGGATATTCATGGTCAGCATGAGCATCAGTCGCTTCTATCTCCAGCTACTCACATTGATATTTACGACGCATGGTGTCCAGAGCGTGTAATAACCCTAAGACAGCAGGTGGGTGAGGTTTATACGAAACTCAGTGCCGTTATCCGGGAACGAGACAATTTGAAGACCGATGAACGCGAACGCGCGCGGCTCCTCGATCTTTATAATTTCCAAGTTGAAGAGATAACATCCGCCAATTTACAGCCGGGCGAAGAGGAAGAGCTGTCGCAGGAGAGAAACAGGCTTGCAAACGCTGAAAAGCTCTTCTCGGCGGCTTCGGAAATTCGCGACGCTCTAAATGCCGATGGGGGCAGCATAGACGGTTTAAATGCGGCCTCGGGCGCCGCTGAAAAGATGGCTGTTATGGACCNNTGTCCGGGTTTGTAGAGAATCTTAATACGGCGCTTATAGCCGCCCAGGATGCCCTTCTTGCAATAAGAGACTATATGGATGAAGTCGAGGCGAACCCGGATAGGCTCGAACGGGTCGAAGAACGGCTTGATATGATCAGGACACTTAAACGCAAATACGGCGACACCATTGAAGATATCATCAATTACGCCGGTGATCTCGCTGGAAAGATCGACAATCTCACTTATGCTGAAGAACGATCCGGCAGTCTGGAAAGCAAAATCGAGGATTTACAGTCTCGTCTGAATGGTATATGTACCGAGCTGACTGGTTTGAGAAAAGAGTCCGCTGCAAAATTTGAGAAGGCCGTAGAGGCCGAACTTGCCGATCTGGCGATGGGAAAGACGAAGTTTAAAGTGAGCATAGAGCCTTGCCAACCGGGACCAAAAGGTGCGGATACGCTGGAATTTATGATATCGCCAAATCCGGGAGAGCCGGTCAAGCCTCTATCAAAGATCGCTTCAGGCGGCGAAATGTCACGAATCATGCTTGCTTTGAAGTCAGTCACGGCAGGCGCGTCCGTCCCGACGCTTGTTTTCGACGAAATTGATTCAGGTATCGGTGGCAGGACAGCGCAGGTGCTGGGTGATAAGATAGCCTCTCTGGCAAGAGATTGCCAAATTTTGTGCGTCACTCATCTTCCTCAGGTTGCCAGCAAGGCCGACAGGCACTTTTCAATCGATAAATCCGTAGAAAATGGACGGAGCAAAATAAAGCTTTCAGCGCTCGAAGATGAAGAGAGGGTTAGGGAATTGGCGAGAATGCTGGGAGGCGGGGAATCGTCTGTAACCGCAGCTCAGCACGCCAGGGAGATGCTTACACTTGCAAATCAGAGGGACAATAAAACTCGATAGAAGGACAAAAGACCTCGCAAAAAGACTCAAGCCGGGAGACATTGCGCTCATTTGGCATGAAGATATAGATTCAACGGCGGCACATATGCTGGTGGAGGCAGGAGTTAGAGCGGTTATAAATGCCGTAAAATCCTGCACCGGGTATTACCCCAATCTCGGCCCAAGGGTCCTTATAGATGCAGGTATACCTCTTATAGATAATGCCGGTGAGGAGCTATTCAAGGGCATAAAAGAGGGCGAGCAGATCGAGATCAGAGACGGAGATATCTGCCGTGGAGATGAAGTTATCTCACATGGTGATCTTCTCGATGCCGAGATGGTTGATTCTCAGATAGAAGATGCCAAAACCCACCTGGGAGAGGTTCTCGAAAATTTTGCGGAAAACACCCTCACNNCTTCTTCTAGACCCTGCTGCGTTACCGAATGTTCGAACTGCCATTAACACCCGACATGCGCTGGTTGTCGTACGCGGTGAGACATATAAAGAAGACCTTGCAATCATTCGTCACTATATTCGAGAGATGAAACCGGTATTGATCGGTGTTGATGGCGGAGCCGATGCCCTCCTTGAGATGGGACTTAAGCCGGATATAATAATCGGCGATATGGACAGCGTCTCCGACTCGTGCCTGAAATGCGGAGCAGAGATTATAGTTCATGCTTATACTAACGGCAAAGCTCCTGGGCTTCCTCGTGTTAAATCTCTGGGTATCGAGCCCCATGTCTGCGCAATACCGGGCACCAGTGAAGATTTGGCGCTGCTGCTTGCTTATGAAAAAGGCGCTGAGCTTATAGTAGCGGTCGGCACGCACTCTCATCTAATCGACTTTCTTGACAAAGGCCGTAAGGGAATGTCGAGCACATTTCTCGTGAGGCTTAAAGTTGGAAACAGGTTAGTTGATGCCAAAGGTGTAAGTAAGCTATACAGAGCGCATCCAAGCGTTAAGTACGTAGGCATATTGGCTCTGGCAGCACTTGTGGTAATTGCGACCGTATTTGCTCTTTCACCGACAATGCAGGAGCGTGCCCAGCTTGTGCTCGATAATATGCGAGCCCAGTTCTGGCAGCTTTACACAAAGGCCCGACCATGGACGTGGGGAAGATAGTCGCGATAAATAACTGAAAACAAATGTTAGGATAACGGCATGATCGATATTAGATATCACATATACAGTCTTGCAGCAGTTTTTTTCGCATTGGCGGTTGGGATAGCAATAGGCGCAACGTTCGCAAAAAGGTCGCCGCTTGTCGGACTGGAGCGCAGCACGATTGTTCGCTATGAAAACACGACTCGACAGCTTAAGCGTGAGATAGAGATGGCTGCCGATGAGTCCAATAAAAACGCCGACGTCGCCAAAAAGTGCGAAGAGTTCTGCAGGGTAGTTATGCCCACAGTCGTCAAGGACAGACTGGCCTGGAGAAACGCCGCCATTATACAGACAGGTGATTATGATGAACTTACCGGCAATGTAAAACTTGCTTTAGAGCTCGCCGGAGCGCGAGTCAACTCAGTTACAGATATCAACAGAACCTTTCCATTTAATGATGATGCGAAAGTTTCCGCTGTATTGATCAACTGCGGCATGACTCCGCCCGGCGATCCCACGGAGGCCAGGAAAAAGCTGTTTGCGATTATTGCAAACCTGCTCTGTAACGGCCAGTATCATCAAATGATCTCGCAGCTTGAGAATTCGGGCATTGCCAAATTCAATGGTGAGTATACCAGATATAACAGGCTTATTGTGCTGGTCGGCGGCTCGAAAGCAGATAATACATTTAGCCCACAGACAATCGATTCTCAGCTTATTGCGCAGTTCACTCCTGATATAATCGTTGTCGGATGTGAAGGTGTCAACTCGACTGGTTCGTATGTATCCGCATGGCATAAGTCAGGAATCGCGACTGTAGATAATGTCGATTCGGCAATAGGCCAGGTGGACCTTGTCTGCGCGCTTGGCGGTGAGAAAGCTCAATTTGGAGTTAAAGAAACGGCCGACAGGCTGATCCCTCAGAGCCTGGAGAAAAGATAGATGTCGGGCATAGTGGTTGTCATACCTGCATACAATGAGGAAGATATCATCGGCCAAACCGTGAAGGCCGCTCTTGATATGCCGGATGTGGAAGAGGTGGTAGTCATAGATGACGGCTCGGAAGACGAAACGCCGTTTGTTGCTCATGACGCGGGCGCAAGAGTTATTCAAATGAACCAAAATCTCGGCAAAGGCGCGGCTATGAATAGAGGCGTCTCCGAAACCGTTTCCGATATTCTTCTTTTTATCGACGCGGACCTGGGCCCGTCGGCTGCTGAGACGCATAAACTTGTTGAACCGCTGTTGGCCGATCAAGCGGATATGTCGATTGCTGTCATGAAGGCTCCTCCAGGACACAAGGGTGGATTCGGGTTTGTGTTGAAACTCGCCAGGTGGGGAATCAAGAAATATGGTGGAGTGCTTGTAAGCGCCCCGATTTCCGGCCAGAGAGCTATCAGGCGCAGTTTGGTCNNATATAGGCGGGTTTGAAAAGGGGTTCGGTGTCGAAACTGCGCTGACTATCGACGCCCTAAGAAAAGGTTATAAGATTGTGGAAGTTCCCCTGCCCCTTACTCATCGAGTGAGTGGGAGAAACCTAAAGGGATTTGCTCACAGAGGAGAGCAGTTCATAGACATAGCAAGGGCTCTTTGGAAGAGAAAACAATAAATTTTGTATTTTGAATATTGAATTTGTTATTTGGAGAAAGCATGAGAGGTTATACGACTAGTGAGAGGATAAATTACTGGCTGTTTGCCGACAGGATTCCTCTGACAAAAATCCTGATCATATCCAATGTGGCTACATTTATTGCGGTTGTCTTGTTCAAGCTGGGCATTATAACTAATCTTCTCATATTCAAAACGAACAACGCTGTTTTGATGCCGTGGACGCTAGTCACGTATCCCATGGTCTATGTCGGNNCATTATCGGACTGCTATTCAGCGCATATTGGTTGTGGGTTGCCGGAGGAAGCCTTGAGCGATCCTGGACAACACGCAGATTTGGAATCTATTTCTTCCTGATGTGCATTATATCCGCAGGCGGAATCTGGGTGGGATCATTTCTACTAAATACACCGATGATGGTTGTCGGCCTCTGGCTTCCGCTTGCCGGGGTGACCGTAGCATGGGCTATGCTTAACCCCGAACAGCAGATACTGTTTTTCTTCATAATCCCTATGAAGCTTAAATATCTAGCGCTTCTTGATGTCGCGATTGTGCTACTTACCTACGGGCAGATTCATCTGCTTATGGGTTTGTTTGCTCTGATTGGATGCGCGTTCTCTTACTGGTATATACAGCCTCATGATTTCGGGTCCAATAGAGGTCAGGTTATACGTGTCCGTCAAGGACGCAGCTTCTTCCATAAACTAAATCCTTTTGGCTGGTTCAAAGAAAAGCGCGATAAGGACCGCCTGAGAAGGCTGTTTGAAGATTCATTCAAGGATGATGATACGAGG
>DJHI01000020.1 GCA_002431715.1 Armatimonadetes bacterium UBA5829 | reverse complement strand
GAGCGCCCCCGCTCCCATGAGTATAAAAGCCGGTTCGAAAGGATCGGCTTTTTTTTGTTAATCAAACACAAGTGCGACGCGGCCCCACATAATCTTCCACCGCTCGATGGGTATCTTTATTCTGCCGGGTTTATCGATGCCTTTAGCGTATGGGTCCCAGATAGTGATATCTTTGGACGTTATATTTTCTAATATAACATAATGTCCAGGTATTACCAGTGTAATGAGAGGCAATGGTTGCTTTTCTAATCCCTTTTGAGTAAGAGACAGCCCCTTGCCCTTTTGACCATGTTTGGATGCAACATCAGCCATTGCCTGCATAGATGTCCCATTAGCGGTTGTTTTCAGCTCTTTTGCAAGTTCGTCTGGGTCGCATGACCTACCCTTGCGGCGGAGGTATTCAGCCAAACAAAGAGGGCCGCATTGAGCCATACGCAGATTCATTTTTTCTTCGCGCTTTTTTTGTCGTGCAATTGCAATGTTATTCGCTTTCGTCCAAGCATCCTCGGCGTAATGAGGCATGTGGCCATCATGCAGTTTCTCTATACGCTGGGCAGCACCGTTGATGAGGGGACTTTCGGGGTAGTCTTGCATAAACTTGATGTATTCGGCTTCGGCTGCCTTTTCATTACCCATTGCGGCTGTGCAAACTGCATGCTGATAGGCTCCTTCTTCCTCCATGGTAGATGGAGGCACGCCGGGCGGAGCAGCTTGTTTGCCCTTATCAGGAAGCTTTGCAGCCTCTTGCCTTAAAACAGCAAATCTGTCCCGCGCTAGAAGCATATCCTTTCGCCGGGCCGCGCCGAATGCGAGGATGTACTGAGCATCCACCGATTCCCGCTGCTTCTTCGGGGCAGCACTACCTTTGTTCTTTTTAATTATCCGAGTAGCCTCAGCCTCAGCCTGTGCATATTTATGAGAGTTATAGAGATCGACAGCGGGTTTGAGAGGACTAGTTGCCTTTTTTATCTGTCTATGCAGAGATGATTGAGTAACATACACAGGATTGTGAGACAATTTCCAGAACAGCCCGCCGCATACGAGAAAAACAACTATGGTTCCAAATAAGGCGAGCTTACCCGCCCTCGTCCTCAACATCTCTTTACCTCTCCTGTAAAATTGCCGCCAGTTGAAAGCAGCAACATATATAGTATTACCAGGAAGCCTGCTATGCTTGCTGTGCAGAAATAACTTCTGTTATCCAGATAGATATTCCGAAAGCGGCAATTACTCATATTTTCGTGCTTACACCACAGGTAGCTGCGGGAACTTACGCTCAGCTATCTTCATTACTGTGATTGTTCAGACGTTCCCGCAGCATATATATATCTCTACTCTAGCATTGCTGGATTACCAATGGGTAGCATACGAAAGCTACATCAGGAAGTTACTAACATTTTCATTAACCAGCATATGAACAATTTATTTGTTTTTACTAATTACAGGACTGTGCGAAAGACATCACTATATATCCACCCGAAACCCAAACCAAAAGACATACAAGTTACAATAATACCTGAGTCAGCCCACCAAGCCAGAGGTACCACCTCCGCTTTTAGCATCAGCAAACCACTTGCATGTGCGATACACTGAGATAATTCCGACCATCTGTAACCTGCACCATCATCTTGAATGAATTGGCCTACGTCTTCTAGAAAAATGTTTCTACAGCGCAATCTTACCCACCATTTCGTAACTGGGTAGCACAGTAATACAGCTATAATAAAACCGACAAGCGAATGAGCAGTAAACCAGAAACCTATGACTATGGCAGCCACTGTTGCAGACATGTACGGCCAAATAAAGCTTCGCTTAATTACTGTCTCAATGCTGTATGCCGGCAACGGTCAATAATGTTGAGTTTTTCGCAGCCCATAGCAGAAAAATATCCATATATAACCAAGCACTAGCGAAGCTGCATTCTGCATATTCAATATAGACATTTTTGCGACTCCTGCTGTTATTATTCTCTCTTAGTGAGCGACACCCGTACCAGTATAATAATTTATGTCTTCGCCCAAAGCCTCCATCATATTACCGAGCATACATAGCATAGCCCCTTCGATAACCATTTTTACAGCAGATTTGCACGTTTGGCCCCCTTGGATTTGCATAATTTTACCAGTAGCCTCAAGGGGCGCATCAATTAGCGCGCCTAGTAAACTTGGGTCTGCGCCAGCCATATATTGGAGAAATCTACCTTCCAAAGCCATCATTTGACCATCTCCATACCTGCGTATGCCCATACCCATCATACGCCTACCTACATCAATAAAGAGAAGACCGCTAATTGCCCCCAAAGCTTTCCCTTCTAGATACTTCCAAATGTTGAACATACCACTTGGGTCAGTTGAATTAATAGGATTATCGTCACAATATATATACCAATTGATTCCATTACGGGCAGGGTCCTCGGAAATAAACCTCCCCGTGCTTGGATCGTACCACCTGGCGCGCATGTAGATCAATCCGCCGGTATCGGGTTCGGTGGTGTGGCCTATGCCGCCCACAAACTTGTGCTTGCTATCGCTGGAGCCGGTGGAGCCTCGCACTGCGCCATAGACATCGTATTTAGCAGTATAGGTTACATTACCATCCTCGTCCACCTCGCCGATTACGGAGTCAAGGCCGTCATAGAGATACCACTTCGTAACGCCTGTGTTCTCATCTATACGGCATTCAGTTCCACGAGGGCCAGACAGATAGCTCACGTCGGTTATATAATTGTCTCTTTCGTCGAAATGGCCTTCCTGAGCGATGTTCTGACCGTCGTAGGCGTAGTGTGTTGTTGTTCCACTATTTACATTCATACTTCGACGCAGGCCGTCAGCACCATATGTGAACATACTCGTGGTTCCGTTATATGTACAGCTTACAAGCCGGTTCTGGCTGTCCCAGCTGTTTGAGCGGCCGCCGCCGGATGTCTGATTGCCATTGTTGTCATAGCTTGCGTATGGCTGGCCATCGATTGTTGTGAGCATATTCGCGACGTTATAACCATAAGTCGTACCGCCCATGGTCAGCCGGTTGCCCATATCGTCATAGGTATAAGCCTGGCTGCCTCCATCGCCATAGTTTACGCTGGTCAGGCGAGAGAGTTCGTCATAGCCATATGTCTCAGTTCGTAAAAGCACATTGTTTTCGCCATAGACTTTGTTCTCCGTCCGATTGCCTACGTCGTCGTAGTCATACTCATTGGCGGAGAGGACTTTTGACTGCCAGACACCCTGTTCATCTTTCCAATAATAGGTATTGATGATTTTCTTCAAATATCCAGCTGTGCATTTTTGCCATGTAGCTGTATAGGATCCCAACTGCCCGGGTACAGAATATAATTCACGTTTCGTCTGGCAATAAGATATCAGATTATTATACTGATCATACGACATATTATACTTCACTACACCGTATAAATCTGTATCACTGTATATTAGCCTACCATTCTCATCAACAATTTCACTAATCGGCTCGTGAAATTCATTCAGGTCATCTGAATAACTCGCATAGGAGCAAGTATTTGCGATCTGATATGTCTGGGATTCAGGGGATCCAATCTGCAACTTGTCGTATTTATACCTCCAGACTCGACCATTTGGGAAGATCTTAGAAGCAATAGAACCACGACGTATGTAGGTATAAGATATTGTGCCAGTGATTGGATCAGAAACACTCGCTAATCTGTCGCCGACACCCGGCTGGCTATACTGTTCATCCTCATATTCGAGATCAGTCGTGCCTCTGTTATCCATCACACTTTCAAGTCTGCCATTGTTACCGTAGCTGTATGACACTATTTCATCCGGGAATATGGCAGCCGTTGGTTGGCCAGCACTATTATAGACAACCTGGCTGGTATTACCTCTGGGGTCTTGTCGAAGCGTGACCCGTCCCGCTTCATCATATTGCATCCATGTAGTGCGGTTCAAATGACCTGTGCCTGGATCCTGAACGACTTTAACCAAATTTCCGTCAGTGTCCATTCCATTCCAAGGATCGGTTGTGATGCCATCGCCGTATTTATATTCTGTGCGTACGCCATTAAGATTGGTTTCAGCGATTTTCTGACCATATTGATTATATTCATATGTAAACACAGTGCCGGATGGCTGATGACGGGCATCTCGGCACCAGAGCAGGTTACCTCTCTTGCCTATATCCGCTCCTTCGAGATAACGGCTGCCATAGTCGAAAGTTGTCACGTTGTTANNTTATCCATATCGGTGAAGGATGCTTTTTGGAAATATTTATCTTCGTCATAATATGTATAGGTTTCCACCCTATCTTCATAGCCCGCAAGCCAATGAGTTTTCAAATTTCCTAAACGACTATATCTGTAATTGTCAAAACGGACATCCGCATTTGATGCAGAAGCATACCCTGGTGGATATTTACTAAGTATTTTAAACTTTTCAATAACATTATTCGCATTGTCATAAGATATAATGCATGTATTCGGTGTGCTAACCAGCAGCGGATCATGCCAAAAATCCCAGCCATATTCATAAGCGCGTAATTCATCGTCTACGCCTAGATATATTCCCAAGCCATATTCATCATCTTCCTCCGCACCAGTTTCATACACTATAAAAAATGCACATTGAAAGATTGTTGGAAATCCATTTGGTACATGAGATTCAATTTCCCATTGTTGAAGTCGTGGATCACCGCTTGAATCAACTCCGCCAGGTTCAGTAATGCTGTCTACCCAAACAGTGTTTGTAAAATTAAGATTGCCATTCATATAGAGGCTATACTGATAACTCACCGTATTCCCAATGGGATCGATAATACTTGCTAGAAGCCCTGTTTCACCTTCGCAGGAGGTATAAGTATATGTGGTTGTCCTATTGAGCCCGCCGGGGTCTATTGTAACCGACTTAAGAGGGCACTCTCCACCTCCGCAGCCGTTTTCGCCTAGAGTATAGTAATTGTAATTGACAGTCTGCAAGGGGCCTGTTACCGATACGACCCGGTAGCGATAGTTGCCATTAAGATCGCTAGGCGTTTGTGCCTCCCAGGTAAAGTTAAGCTCGCGGTCGCTGGGATCGGTCACTTTTGTTAGAAGCTGCTTAGTCACTCCCTGCTTTATCTCATAAGTCGTATAATGGAGTGTTGTTGTATTGCCATATCTGTCTTTTATATAGTCACAAATGCGCTCGTCGCCAGCCGATACGAAATGCTTCTCCGTGCCGTCCGTGCCCATTTGTGAATCCGAGACGATCTCGGGACCGCTTGCAAGGACATCTTTATAATTACTTTTTGTCCAGTCATGCGAATAAGGCGGAGGTGTATATAGACCATCCGCATCTCTTTTGTATACATGCTTGCCGCCGAAGAAGTCTACACGCACCGCTTTGTCCATAGTACTTGTGGGATCATCGCCACTCTGCTGCGCGACACCAATATTCTCGTCTGCCAATTCTGGTGATGACGCCTCTTCCATCCTAATATCATAAGCATGCGTCCAGCCCACTCCGAACGGGCCCTCGCGATCATCATTACTGTTATATGTCCGCTGTAATACAAGACCTGCACCACGAGCGGGTGCAACCTGGATATCGGTAAAACTCTTGAAGAGATTGCCGTTACAGAGGTTTACATCACGAAAGCTGCGATGCCACGGCATTGTGCCGCAGAAATAGGCATTGCGATAAGGCCCACGGCCTACGATCATGCGCATCTCTTTACCGGTAAGTGGCCGGACTTCAGGCACCTTAGCGGTCTTCGCCTGCTGCTCAATTCTATGCTGCTTTGCAATTTTAGCACGATGTTCTGCTCGAGCTTTCTCGATCCCATTTGGAAATGCAAATGCCTCGAAAGGCACACTTAATGTTGCTGTTGCTATTGTTAAAATCCATGCAATGGTCCGTGTGTATCTGTTTGTTAGCATTCTTCTCATTACCGTCTCCTCCCGTAGATTATTAGGGGTTGAAAATATCTCCAAAGAAACCTTACTTTTATTGAGGCTCCTCATGACACTTTAGAGTCAGTTTTCGAGTGACTGTGTAACCTTCAGAACAAACCGATACGTCGGCTACCGTTTCACTGTTAACTATCGCAGTTGATACTGTAAAGTTAGCCGAGTGCTCGCCTGCGGGAACCAATACACCCCCACTTGGACCGTATGCATCACGAGAGCCGGTTATATAGACTCTTTTACCACCTGTCGGAGCAGGAGCATTCAGCCATACTGTGCCGGTGACCGCATTTCCACCTTCAACTTCCCCCTGGCTCAAAGTGATATCTATGACTCTAATATGAGCATTATCACTGTAAGCATATGTTATACAAGGCGCTAGAGCCTGTGCATATTCCTTTTTGGCAAAGTAGGCCCAACTTTTAGTCTGTGCAGGCACTACTACAAGAGGGTCAGGTTCTTGCTTTAACGCAAGACCATATGTCAAATATTGATCCCCTCCCCACATTAAATCTTTCAGAGCGCTATCCCAGCGGCACCAATTATTTGCCTGAATGCCTGAGCCGCCTACCGTTACGGTGTCTATCCCATTACTCGGAGCGAAATTGGGGAAGAGAGTCTGTGTGCCTTCCCAAGTGATACATTCTTCGCCGTGATCAACCCATGAGTCATTGTCGAGTAGCTGGCAGCCTACTGTAGTTGTAACATCATTGTCAACAGAGCCTGTATAAAAAAGATTGAGGGCACCCATCCACATTCTTGTGCCGGTAGGCAACGTTGGAGCTGCAAATTTCAGGAAGCTTCTGCCAACGCGTGACTGATCGGGTTCAGCGATCGCCCCTACAAACAACCCACCACGATAGACTTTGTCCTGGAAGTCGAAGTTTATGAGAACATCATCATCTTTTCGAGTGTCGATGCGGCTGTCCACAGTTTGATTCTCTTCAACAGGAA
>DJHI01000173.1:7841-12169 GCA_002431715.1 Armatimonadetes bacterium UBA5829 | reverse complement strand
CCCGTGTCATCCGGGAACACCGAGCGGCAGGGTCAGATAATGCAGGACTTTCGCTCCACCGCGCTTGTAGGCACATCCAGCTATGCGCTCTATCTTATTGAAGTGATGGATAGAATGGGCGTCTCGGCAGCCGGACTGAGCCTGAGAGCCGGGCTTTTCGGTGGTGAGCCGATGAGTGAAAAGACCCGCTCGGCAATTGAATCGAAGCTCGGCGTGGTAGCAACGGACAATTACGGCGTAAGCGCAGTGATGGGGCCGGGGATCGCGGGCGAATGTGAGCTCAAAGCCGGAATGCATGTCAATGAGGATCATTTCCTGATCGAGATTATCGATCCACAGACCCTTCAGGTGCTTCCCGACGGCGAGGAAGGCGAACTGGTTATCACCACACTTACCAAAGAGGGCCTTCCTATGATCCGTTATAGGACAAGGGACTATACGCGCATTATCAGAGAGCCATGCAAGTGCGGGCGCACTACGGCCAGAATCGCTCCCATAAGAAAACGTACGGATGATATGATTATCGTTCGAGGTGTCAACGTCTACCCGCACGAGATAGAACGCCTTCTATACGATATCGAGCATGTTGAACCACGCTACCAGATTGTTCTGGATCGCGAGGGCGGCCTGGACTATCTCACGCTGAAAGTTGAGCTTTCCGCCCAAATGATATCAGATCAAATGCTCAAACTTGTGGAGCTTGAAGACAACATAAAGCGACAAGTGCATGCGTTGATCAGCATTACTCCCCGTATTCGGTTGGTCGAGCCTAAGACCCTGCAGTCGGTAGGGTCTGCGGATCGGGTTGTCGATAACAGGGAGGCTGTCTGAAACATATCAATGGAGGTGATCGAGCAATAAATTATTTTTGGATGCGAATTCTACCAAAGCATGAGGAGGAGAAGTTTTGAAAAGATATTTGATTGGAGCNNACTTGTAGGATTATTGATGAGTCTGGCAGTAGGTGCCGGTGCTCAGCTTCAAAATGTCGAACTGCATGGTTACATGCAGTCCAGACTCTATGCGCCTCAGTCGGGAAATGTAAGGGAGGCCATCGACAGGGTATCTCTTTCTGCAAAGGGAAATATAAGCGAAACCATAACGGGTTACGTGGAAGTCTATTTCCATCCGTGGATACCGGCTATGGAGCCTGCGGAGCAATATCGAACCTACCTGGAGAGTGCATATGTCGATATGCCTCTAGCAAGCGGTCGTATAAGAATCGGCAAGGGCAGGCAGCTCAATTTTGGGCTTACACCGTCCTATCCTAACAGGAAAACGAGTCAATACGGCATAGTTCCTGAAACGTTTACTCAGGACCGAATAGTCGGTTTTCAGTACTCTCAGAAGTCCGGCATGTTTGATGGCGGCGTATCCCTTTACACCGACACATCTTTAGGTACGCGCAGCATCGGTGATTATCCTGATGCTCAAGCCGACGATGTTGTAAAGCATTTTGTCGACAAAGATATTCCAGCCGACATCAGCGGCGAAATGGCAGGCAGCATTCGGCTGGGTATTACAAAGCCGTGCTTCCAGGCTCATGTTTCCGGTGCAATCGGCAAGTTGAATGAGACCGATATAGCCACTATGTATACGGCGTATTCTCTTCCGACGGGCACGGATGACACTCACAATAAGTATGGTCTTGACGCCAGTTATGCGCGCGGCAAGTTTGTAGCTCAGGGTGAGTATTACATCGGCAACTACAGCTTTCTGAAGGTAACGGGCTACAATCTGCTTGTTGGTTATACAAACGGTAAATTGCAGCGGTTCTACATCCGCTACAATGCCTTGAATAACGATCAGACTCCGTTAGCCGATCAACGCACCTGGGACAATCAGCAATGGATATTCTCATTTGTCCAGCCTATTGCAAAGGGAGTATGGGCGCAGTTGGAGTATGAGAAAAACTCTGCAAATCCGGGTGCGGGCGGCACCGATCCTGACAACGATCTGTTGTTCCTGGAGTTCTTCACAGGGTTCTAGGTTATATTGTCGGTCATTAAGGTCGGAGGCAGTCTGCCTTCGACCTTCTTTTTTAAGTCCGGTTGTTTTGAATGTTCATTTTTTGAGCATCATTCAATTNNAGTCGTATACTACCAGTAGAGGTGTTCACCTCTGATCTCCGTAATATTCTATCGGGAGCTTTTGTGATGAGGTCACATAGAGTCCTTGTGGCGTTTTGCGCACTGGCTTTATTTGCAGCTGGTTTGATATCGGTAGGTATCAATGCCAGCGAGCAAAAGAAGACAATCCGCATACTCTACTCAAACGATCTACTCGGTTATCTCGAGTCGTGTGGGTGAGGCGGCCGCAAGCTGGGCGGTCTGGCCCGGCGAGCTAGTGCAATATCGACTCTTGTAAAAGAGAATCCTAATGCCGTTATAGTAGATACCGGCAATCTCACAAATTCGCCTGATAAGCTTGGTGTGATAACAGAAGTATATTCTAGGCTAAAATATGACGCAATAGGTCTGGGAGTCAATGACGTTCGTCTTAAAGACACATATTATGAGCAGGTTGATGCGAAGAAACTGACTATCCTCGATGCTTCTCCTTCCGCACGAGAATCGAGCAAGCCCTATATAATCAAGAATATCGATGGAGTAAAAGTAGGGGTAATATCTTTCGGCGCTTTATCCGGCAAGGATGATGAGTATCAGCTCAAGAAGAGCCTTTATACGGCCTACAAACACGCAAGAGATGAGTCAGAAATATTGATCGTTCTTGATTCGAGCGGAACTGTTAATTCAGATTGGCTCGCAAGCACAGGCAAAAGATTCGGTGAGCCGGATATTGTTGTGCCAAACCTGAACCGGATTTCAATAACAAAACCTGAGGTCATAGGTAAAACTCACATATGTCCGATCGGCCTGCAGGGTAAACAGCTTGGTGTCGTAGATGTAACATTATCCGCCGGGCAAGACCCTGAATTTGATATCAGACAGCTTCCGCTGGATGAGAAATTTCCTGAAGATGCGGAAGTCAAAAAGCTGGTCAGCAAAAATGTTGAGGCCAATATCGTGCCAGGACAGGTGGGAATTCAAAGCCCGTCTAGGGTAAACACTACGCATGAATTGCCGCCGGCGCAGAGAAAGCCGTATTACCCGCCTGAGCTGTGCAAGACCTGTCATGTCGAAGAGTATAAACAATGGGCCGCCAGCAAGCATGCCAAGGCGATAAAAACGATAGTCGATGCAAACAGGACTGTTCCCGAGTGTCTGAACTGCCATTCTGAAATGTATCGCAGACTGGGCCAGTGGGTCGCAAAGGAAGATGACATGGCAGGTGTCGAGTGTGCGACCTGTCATTTGGATTCTCTTCCTCATGGGTTGGAGCGGATCAATGTAAAGCAGAAAACCAAGGTCAATCCGGCGATGTGCCTTAGCTGCCATAATAAGGAACGCAGCCCGAACTATAATGAGAAGACCTATATGCCCAAGATTACGCATGTTTTGCCTGATGAAGAAGATTCGGAAGAGTAATAAGGAACAATACGGCATTCTTGCCGTCTAACAAGAGGTGATTCGGCTGCCGATAATACTTATTGAGGCATATAACCGAATCACTAATCATTGGAGACTGCAAGGTTTGAACCGCAAATCATACTTACAAGCCATAATAATGATAACTTTGATGCTGAGTGCTGTTTTCGGCGCTTATGCATCCGATACTCTTACGCTCAGCCTGGAGAGTCCAAAGCTGGGTGAGTCATCCAATGAAAAGGCTCATTCCACCAAGAAAACAACTCCCAGTAAGGCCGCAAAGCAAAATACGGTAAAAGTCGGCCGGGTGGGAATTGTAATCAAATCCGCTGCTATATACCAGGAAAAATCTTCCACATCTGCTAAATATGCAGAGGTAAAGACCGATACTCCGCTTGCAATAGTGCGCGAAGAGGGCGAGTGGTGCGGTGTGCTGATGTCCAATGGAAAGGTCGGTTGGATCAAAGCATTATTTGTTGATGAAACAGGCTACGATCTAATCGCTAAAAAGCCGCTGGATCGAGGTTTTGGCACATCAAGAGGCGGAAAGACCGACCGCACTCAGAGCTGGCTGGATGAGTTAGTGAAAACAGCTTCCCAGACATCGGTTACGCGATATCTTTATGGCGGCACAAACCCGTCAAGCGGGATGGACTGTTCCGCTTTCGTGCAGATGATCTTCCGCCAGTATAATGTCAGTTTACCTCGAACTTCCCGCCAGCAGGCCCAGGTGGGCCAGACTATTCCGTTCGATCAGTTACAGCCTGGAGACAGGCTCTACTTCGCTTGCCACAATCCTTACATCGACCACTGCGGGATCTATGCGGGCAACGGATATTT
>DJHI01000173.1:6694-7819 GCA_002431715.1 Armatimonadetes bacterium UBA5829 | reverse complement strand
GGCAACCAGGAACGGGGTCGGCATCGATAGTCTCGCCTCCGACTTCTTCTGGCGCAGCCTGGTCGTTGCAAAGCGCTCATAGGAAAAATTCCGACACATCCAATTTTCCGAATTCCAATCTGGCAGCCAAATTTTTTGTTTTCGCATTGTCTCAGTGGGGTATAGATGAGCGTGAATCTCATATGGGAGGAAAAACCAATGCGAATGAAGATTGTTGTTGTGACTTTAGTTCTTGCTCTTATCGTTGTTTCGGGTATTGTTTCTGCTCAAGGCCCCAGAGGCGGGATGGGTATGGGGAAGATGAGTGGAGGATGCCCAATGGGTTTGGGCATGGGACAAAGGTTGATGGATCAACTGGGCCTTACCCAGGATCAGCAGACTAAGCTGAAGCAACTCCACACTGATTATTTAAGTGCAACTCAGTCCACGCGCGAACAGCTCAGAACAAAAATGCAGGAACTGGCGCAGCTCTGGTCCAGCGATGCCACCGCCGATCAGCTTAAAGCAAAGATGGCTGAGATAGATCCTCTTAGAGCGGAGCTTAGAGATGCCGGAATCGATTTTGCCATTCAGGTCAGATCGATGCTGACGTCGGAGCAGCGAACGAAGCTTCAGCAGATGATCAAAGAGAAGACTGAAGACGGCATGGGTATGTGCTGGGGACTTGGAGCTTGCATGGGATGTCCAATGCCTGCCGGAAAAGGTTCGGGGCCTATGATGCAATGCCCTTTAGGCGCTAATTGCCCGTTATCTAATCAATAGATTGCATAACTAACGGGTGTAGTTTTGATTTTGGCCCGGGGGATTTTCTCCCGGGCCTAATTTATTGTCAAAAGAATCGCTTGCTTAGTGTCATTCGTAATGCGGGTCTCCTCCGAAGAGACGACCCCTGCTACCCATATGACTTTTTCGCCATCGGTGACAATCATCGCCTTCGCCCGTTCGGTTCTGCGAACCTTTTTATCGACAAAAACATCTTGGAGTTTCTTGCTTTCATGCATTCCAAAGGGAGTAATGCGATCCCCCGGCTGCAAATCTCTCACACGCAGCATGCCTTTGATTTTGGCGGTGTCTATCACTGCTTCATGTAAACCAAGTTTCCTCGGTAATGGATTTTCAACAATC
>DJHI01000173.1:6390-6686 GCA_002431715.1 Armatimonadetes bacterium UBA5829 | reverse complement strand
CAGCCTGTCTCAGGAATTTGAGTAACACCCGGAACATTCAGCGGCCTATCGAAAGGCATTATTTTCTCCAGCGGCTCGCTTTTTGCTATTGTAAAACTCTCTTTCTGCCTGACGGCAAAAATTCGGCCGGTAGGCAGAGTGATTTTAAAGTCTTCACCGGTTCGTAAAGCTTCAATAACGCGGTCGATCTGTTCGAGCGAGACGTCTTTCAGATCGCCCTTCAACTCCTCGATCCTTGAGCGCAGAATCTGCCTTTGAAGCGCAGTCGGTAATTCGGAGAATAGTCCGGCATCCCA
>DJHI01000173.1:0-6364 GCA_002431715.1 Armatimonadetes bacterium UBA5829 | reverse complement strand
CATCCCAGGCGTCTTTATAAAGCAGTCCGGCCAGAGATTTTGCTGAAGACTGGTTCATAAAGTCACTTATATCCGAGGCAATATCAGCCAGTCTTACCAGTGCTGCTCGTATCTCCGAATTATAGTCGGACTCCAGCATCGGAAGCATCTCATGACGGATTCTGTTTCGTGAGTAAGCGATATCCATATTGCTCTCATCGACCCTGAACGGCAGCGCATTCTCCGATATATACGTCTCAATCTCGCGCCTGGTGGTATGGATGAGCGGACGAACGATATTTCCTCGAACAGGCCGGATCGAGCCGAGTCCATCGATCCCTGCGCCGCGAATGATATTGAATAAAACCGATTCCGCTCGATCATCCGCATTATGGCCTACTGCAATCTTATCGGCGCCGATATCATTTGCGGTCTCCTGCAAAAACTCATATCGGACGATTCTTGCAGTCTCTTCCTCTCCGGCTTTTAACTCGCTTTTTAGAGCAGGAACATCGACGCGCTTCACCGTGCAGTCGAGACCGAGGCTTTCAGCAAACTCCCTTACAAACTGCTCATCCAGATCGGCTGCTTCGCCGCGAATACCGTGATTGAGATGAGCGATGTGAAGTGTGATACCAAACTCACTGGATCGAGTGTGGAGGTTATGGANNAGTGCGATTGAGTCCGGTCCGCCTGACACGGCAACAAGGACCCTGTCACCGGGATCGAACATATGGTGATGCTTAACGGCTGAGAGGATGTCCATATCGGGTTTTTACCCTTCGGCTATTGCTCAAGAAGCATCTTCATCAAATTTGGCGCAAAATCGATTGCCAGTTTGGTTTCATGAACCGCGCGCTCATCGAACGGCAGGTTATTGCTCTCCGGCTTGGTCGAGTCGAAAAGGATGAACGGCACCGGTTGAGATGAGTGCGAACCTGTGGCGATAGGCGTCGGATGGTCCGGCATAAGCAAAATTCGAGCGTCCTCACCGGATTTTTTCAGCCCATTCAGGATTGTGCCGAGAATCTTCTCATCGCATTGCTGAATAGCTTCGATCTTTTTATCGATGCTGCTTTCATGCCCGGCTTCATCGGGCGCTTCCACATGCACCCATACAAATTCATACTTCTTCAGCGCTTCGACGGCATATTGGCCTTTTCCGAGGTAGTTCGTATCGACATATCCCGTTGCTCCCGGCACATCGATCAACTTGAGACCGACCATACGGCCAAGACCCTTAATAAGATCGACTGCCGCCACAACCGCTCCGGTCATGCCGAACTGCTTCACAAAGCTCGGTATCGCGGGCGGCCTGCTCTCACCCCAGAACCAGATCATATTAGCCGGTAAATGGCCTTCGTCTTTTCGGCGTCTATTCACTGGATGATTATCGAGGATTTCAAAAGAATCCAGTATCATCTGCCGCAGCTTCTGATCACCATCACCCTCGGGCAGATGCTCCATAACGCTTTCGCCGTGGATTTTGTAAGGAGCGGTGCAGTGGACATCGGCAGACCCGCCGCGCCAGACCATAATATGTCTGTAACTAACTCCGGGGTAGAACTTGATAGCATTTGTCGAGAGCTTCTCATCGATGGATTGAATAAGCTGTCGGGCCTCATCCGTGCTGATATGGCCTCCGCTGGAGTCGATCATCTTCTCGCCATCGGTCGCCACCAGATTGGTTCTGAAAACCGCGTCGGATGTCTCTACGGGAATTTCCAGGCTTGCCGCCTCGATGGCGCCTCTGCCGGTGTAATACAGCTTGGGGTCGAAACCGAGGATTCCCATATTCGTAACATCGCTCCCCGGGGTCATACCGCTCGGAGTCGTTACAGCCAATCCGATCTTGCCCAAACGCGCAATCTCGTCCATATTAGGCTTTTTAGCCACCTGCATTGGAGTCTTTCCGTCAAGCTCCGCAAGCGGTTCATCAGCCATACCATCGAATATGATCAATAAATGCTTCATAGTAATACCTAATCACTGAAACACGGAAAAATGGGAAGCACGAAAATAATATTCTCTATCTGGGTCAGGATTTCCGAATCCTGACCCTTTTATTTAGTCTGAGCTGTTACTATATCCGTTCTTCCGTGATTAAATCTAAAGGCTTTTGCCTGTGATTCTCTTATACGCCTCGCGATACTTATCGGCGGTCTTCTCCACTATCTCCTCGGGAAGCTCAGGGCCTGGATAAGTTTGATCCCAGTCGAGGGTCAGCAGGTAATCCCGCACAAACTGCTTATCAAAGCTCGGCTGGCTCTTTCCAGGTGTATAGACCTGTGCATCCCAAAACCGTGATGAATCGGGTGTCAATACCTCATCTATCAAGATCAGGTTGCAGTTCAACAGCCCAAACTCGAATTTGGTATCGCAGATGATAATTCCGCGCCCGGCAGCATACTCCGATGCACGCTTATATACGCCCAGCGAAGCCGCCTCGAGCTGATTGCCCAGTTCTTTGCCGACTATCTCGCATGCTCTTTCAGCGCTGATATTGATATCATGTCCCTCGGATTCTTTTGTCGATGGAGTGAATACCGGCTGCGGCATCTTCTGCGACTCCACCATGTCCGACGGCAGCGTGACCCCATGAAGCACAATCGGCCCGCCGTTACCCTGCGCGGCGCGCATAGCCGAATACTCTTTCCATGCCGACCCGGCCAGGTAGCCGCGAACCACACATTCGATAGGAGTAGGCTGGGCCTTGACTGTTATCATCGAGCGGCCATCAAGCATCTCCCGATAATCTTCAGGATTTTCAACTCCTGCCTTGCCGATACGAGCCAAAATGTCATCAATATCAGCCGAAATCAGGTGGTTTTCGATCAAATCCTTTGTGAGATCGAACCAAAAGAGCGACATCTGCGTAAGCACTCTGCCCTTATCGGGGATGCCGGTCGGCAGCACTACATCGAAAGCCGAGAGCCTGTCGCTGGCGATCATCAGAAGCGAATCACCAAGATCATATATATCGCGGACTTTGCCCGTCGCGTGTTTTTTTAGACCTTTGATGTCGGTCGTTGTTACGATCATACCAGCTTCATCTCCTTGGCAACAGCTTCCGTATCGGCGGGCAGTTCAATGAAAGCCGGGCATATTTCCATCGCCCGCTTAGGGTCCTTAAGGCCGTGGCCAGTCAAAATGCAG
Source organism: Armatimonadetes bacterium UBA5829 (assembly GCA_002431715.1). Taxonomy (GTDB): domain Bacteria; phylum Armatimonadota; class UBA5829; order UBA5829; family UBA5829; genus UBA5829. The sequence continues at coordinate 3,229 of DJHI01000173.1, read as the reverse complement.
ACGATCTCGCATTTCTCGGTAAAGAAGCCCTCTTTTGCCTTCTTGATGATACCTGCAACCGACGCAGCTGACGCGGGTTCGCAGAAGACCCCTTCGGTAGCGGCGAGAAGTTTCTGAGCCTCAGTAATCTCCTCATCGGTTACTTTTTCGATCACGCCGCCGGATTCGTCCCGCGCAGCCTCGGCATACTTCCAACTGGCCGGATTTCCTATTCTGATAGCGGTCGCAATCGTCTCAGGGTTAGGAATCGGATGCCCTTCAACTATCGGCGCCGACTTTGCGGCCTGGAAACCGAGCATCTTCGGCAGCTTGTCGATCACTCCGGCTTCTTTATATGCCTTATAACCGGCCCAGTAAGCCGTGATATTACCCGCATTACCCACCGGAATCGCGTGATAGGTCGGCGCGTGACCGAGGTCATCACAAATCTCGAATGCTCCGGTCTTCTGTCCCTCAATTCTATATGGATTAAGGGAGTTCACAAGAGTAATAGGATATTTGTTTGTGATATCTTTAACGATATCCAGAGCGTCATCAAAGTTGCCGTCAATAGCAATTACCTTCGCGCCGTGCATCATCGACTGGGATACTTTTCCAAGCGCAACCTCACCCTTAGGCAGTATTACCGCGCATACTAGACCTGCTCGTGCGGAATACGCGGCTGCAGCTGCGGCCGTGTTGCCGGTAGAGGCGCAAATTGTTGCCTTGCTTCCGGCTTCGACAGCTTTACTGATGGCCATGGTCATACCGCGGTCTTTGAAGCTGCCGGTGGGGTTCATTCCCTCGAACTTGACATACATCGTGATCTTGTCGCTGATCCGGCTTGCGAGCCTATCCACGCGGACCATGGGCGTATAGCCCTCGAGCAGCGAGACGACAGGTGTAGTCTCGGTAAGCGGCAGGAATTCTCGATATCTTTCGATCAGAGGCAGGCGCTTAAAGCAGGCCGTCTTGGGGTCGGTTATAACCATGTTCTTCTCCAGTAACTGTTGCGATTGGTGTATCAGACTGGTGTATCGGGACTGAAGTCCCGNNTTTATGTTTGGGGACTAAACTCCCGAAACACCAACGATCAAACGATCAAATGCTATTCTTCGACTCTAATCCAACTGCAAATTTCGGTAACCACAGGCAGGCTGCGGATAGCTTCGAGTGCATCCGCGACATCAGGCTCTTTGGCCATATGAGTAAGGATAACGATCTCAGCCTTTGAATCCGGCCGCGCGCGCTGAATCATCGAACTGATGCTGACCTGATGATCTGCCAGCTTGGTTGCTATGGATGCCAGCACTCTGGGCTTGTCATTTGCAAGAATTCTAATGTAGTTCTTGCACGTTACATGCTCCATCCCCAGCATCTCGCGGCGCTCATAGCACGTGCAGTGGAAGTGCGAGGTCGAGCCATCGTTAATGTTTCTCGCGATATCGATCACATCTCCGACCACCGCGCTTCCGGCGGCTAATGAACCCGCGCCCGGGCCGTAGAACATCACTTCTCCGACGGCATCGCCCTTGAGCCAGATAGCATTCATAACGCCGTTTACGCTTGCAAGCGGGTGCTTGACAGGCAGGAAAGTGGGGTGTACACGCGCCAGCATTCCATTATCGACCTGCTTTGCGATTCCAAGCAGTTTAATCACATATCCCAGCTTTTCTGCATAGGCCATATCCTCAGCGGAGATCTTTGTGATGCCTTCACGGTAGACCTTGGAAACATCCATTCTGCTTGTGAATGCGATGGATGCAAGGATCGATGTTTTATAAGCTGCATCATTACCTTCGATATCGGCTGTCGGGTCGGCCTCTGCATAACCTTTTGCCTGGGCATCCTTCAAAACTTCATCGAAGTCCAGTCCCTCTTCGCGCATCTTTGTAAGTATATAGTTTGTGGTGCCGTTTACGATGCCTTTGACTTCGAGGATATTATTACCTGCAAGACAGGCCTTCATTGGCCGTATGATCGGGATTCCGCCGCCGACGCTTGCCTCGAACATAAAATCGAGTCCCAACTCCGCCGCTTTAGGAAGANNGAAGAATATCGACACCTTCCTTTGCGATCAGCTCTTTATTTGCGGTGGCCACACTCTTACCGTTTTCAAATGCGCGCAAAATGAAATCTTTTGCGGGGTGAATGCCGCCTATGGTCTCGACAACAATATCGATTTCAGGGTCATTTAGGATATCGTCCACATTGGTGGTCAGAACAGATTTGTCTACTTTTACGGGTCGCGGCGTGGTGATATCGAGGTCGGCGATCTTCTTTACCCGGATCTTTGAACCGACCTTCTGAGCGATTGCATCCTGGTTCTCGATAAGTATTTTTACGGCGCCCGATCCGACAATTCCGAACCCGATGACGCCGACGTTAATAATGTCTTTCACGGCTTGCTACTCCTCGCCGACCCTTACTCTTACCAGCACATCGCCTTCACGAACCAGCGTGCCGTTAGCAACTGGAATATCCACGACTACGCCGGTGATCTCGCTGGGTATGGGGCTGAAAACTTTCATTGCCTCGATAAGGCCGACCTCTGTGCCGACTTCGATGCTGTCGCCTACTTCAACGAAATTAGGCGCATCGGGTGACGGCGCTCTGNNCACCTACCAGCGGGGCGGTTATATCGACTATATTGCCTTCAAGCTCCGCCTCGGGCGCTTCATGTTCTTCTTCCACATATTCTTCGGCAATTTCAGCGGATGGTTCGGTGTGAGCTGTGCCGGTTTGCATAACAGGCGTCTGCGCACGAGCGGACTTACCCTTGACCGTGATCGAGAGATCATTCGCCTCGACAGTAAGTTCTTCGAGGCCGTGCGACTCGACCAACTCAAGCAGTTTTTTAACCTTCGATATATCTATCTCAAGTTTACCCAACCAAACCCTCCATATAAAAGCAGAAGGACAAATATCGCCCTTCTGCAGGCCTATGCCGATGGGTCTATAATAGCATTCGGCTTCGAAGGGTGTCAAGGTAATGCGAGGAATGTTCAATCCGAATGAGTTCAGTGTTACGGGAATATTCTGAGGGTTTTACCCTCAAACTCCCATAAGGGGTTCCACCCCTTAACCCCGCCAGGAGCCGAGTGGCCCCTGGACCCCCAATCCTGAAATCGGATTATCCCATTGGGATAATCGATTTCAGAGCCAGAAGGTCAAGGAAACCGGGTTTCCTTGCAGAGCCAAGAGACAGAGTCTCTTGCGGGGATTGGGGCAGAGCCCCAAATAACTCCTG
>DJHI01000085.1 GCA_002431715.1 Armatimonadetes bacterium UBA5829 | reverse complement strand
GCCCCGGTCGCCCTATTCGCTCCGGTCCTCACCGATAGTCCTTTATCTTTCACTCTTCCCACTTGCATTGGTTAGCCTTCCGCATTTTGGCGCCCAACCGCTATGCGACAAGCGTGACCTGCCTTCAAGTGCATATTACATCACTTTCGGCTACCAGTCAACAGCTATTTCGAGCGAAAATTAAAAATACTCCTTTAGAACTACATGATATATTATCAGTTTGAACTACGCTATTCTTGAGGCAATTTACAGGGTGGCAGTTCGGGAATCGCCGCTTGGCATTGAAATTATTTTATTCGGTTGGTGGATCGTCTCCAGGTAGGATACCTGGAGNNTCCCCCAGGAGAGGGAGCAAGTGCAAAACTGGAACGCCCGCTCACAACTCATGAATCACAACTCATAACTCGTAGTTCAGCTTGACACTGTCTTTGCTCATTCATATAATGGACTCAACTACTTAATATGGATTTGCAGTTTTATTGAAATGTCCACACAAACCTGTCCCTCAAAGAGCGGAAATGAAGTGGTAATGGCCTGGAATGTGCATCTGGCACGTGAGTACCCGGCTAAACTGACGTGTCTGATAAGCCTGATCGTTTTTGCTGCTTTGTCGGCTCTTATGATAATCGGTCCGCCGGCGATGATCGCTGTCGCAGTGATCATGACGGCGGGATTTGCCGACTTTTTATTCCCCATGAGATTTATTATCACCGCCGAGAGCGCGACATGCAAAACTCTCTTGAAGCAGAGTGAGATAAGGTGGGAGAATGTCCGCAGGTGCTATATAGACGATCTGGGAGTAAAGCTCAGCCCTCTGAGCAGGGTTTCGCGCCTGGAGGCTTTTAGAGGCNNGGCCGCTCTCATTCATTGCGAGCCAGGCGGCTGTGGTTGCGCTGCCGATTATAGGCCCACTGGTCGGACCGAAAAATATGGCCGATCTAAGCAGATTGCTTGCGGATAGGGAGAACATTAACCGGCTGATTACGCGTATAGAAGAAATGGCGGCGGAAGTTGATGGCCAAAAAGTCGAAGAGTCAAAAAGCTAAAGAAGCCTATAGCCGTCCCGCTTTCTGACTTTTAACTTTATAACTTTTTGACTGAGATAACAATGGGCGATTATGCGAACGGAGCGGTTTATATAGTAGAAGGTCTGTTGACCTTCTTTATACTCTACAAGATTTTCTCAGCCAGGCATGGCCGCGAGCTGTTTATAAGGCGAATCGCGGGACTTTCGGCTCTGGATGAGGCAGTGGGCCGCGCCACGGAGATGGGCAGGCCGATACTCTATGTGCCGGGTATAACCGGCCTGGATATTGTCGGGCTGCAATCGATGGCGGTTATGTCGCATGTCACAAAACACGCCGCGAAATACGGTACACGCGTGATTGTGCCGCTTGCGGATGCGGTGCTATACACAGTGGCCGAGGAAGTAACAAAGGACGCTTACGTCGCCGAAGGCAAGCCGGAACAGTTTGACAGCGAAGATATCAGATTCCTGTCCGAACGCCAATTCGCATGGGCATCCGGAGTAGTCGGAATAATGTATCGAGAAGAGGTTGCCACCATTTTCTATTTCGGGAACTTCTTTGCCGAGGCGCTTATCTTATCCGAGAATGGACAGCGGTCGGGAGCAATCCAGATAGCAGGAACTCCGCAGACGACACAGATTCCGTTCTTCCTGGCGTCATGCGACTACACGATAATCGGTGATGAATACTATGCCGCCAGCGCGTATCTCTCAAGGGAGCCGACACTGCTTGGGAGCCTGGTCGGTCAGGACTGGGGCAAACTGCTTATCGTCGGCATCATAATTGTAGGGTCCATAGCGGCAACGCTCGCGCTGATCTCTCCGCACAGCGGATTTGCGGCGTTTCTGGAGCAGCACCTATTCAAGTTATTCGATACGGGGCTAAATAAATTCGTATTCTAGCGAGGAAGAAAAAGGACGGCTGACTAACTCAATAGTTATAGTCAATAAGTCGGAAAGCTCGAAAGTCAAAAAGAAAGNNTTTTTGACTCGGAACTTTCTAACTGTGTAGTAAAGGATTGACATGGGCGATTATGCAAATGGAGCGGTCTATATAGTCGAAGGGCTGCTTTCATTCTTTATACTCTTTAAGATATTATCCGCAAGGCGGGGGACCAATCTTTTTATAAGAAGAATCGCGGGCTTATCGGTAATGGACGAAGCGGTCGGTCGAGCCACGGNNAAACCGATGCTATTTGTTCCCGGCTTGAGCGGGTTGGACATAAAAGGCCTGCAGTCCATGGCGGTCCTCTCGCATGTGACAAAACATGCTGCTAATTACGGAACCCGTGTTATTGTGCCGCTTGCGGATGCGGTGCTTTATACAGTCGCCGAGGAAGTTGCCAAAGACGCATATACCGAGGTAGGCAAACCGGAACTCTTTAATCCCGATGATATAAGATTTCTTTCGAGCACACAGTTTGCTTACGCCTCCGGAGTCGTCGGAATAATGTACCGAGAAAAAGTCGCCACGATCTTCTACTGCGGCAGTTTCGCAGCGGAATCGCTGGTGCTCTCCGAGAACGGTCAGAAGGCCGGAGCAATTCAGATTGCAAGCACCCCAGGTATCATTCAGATCCCATTCTTACTGGCATCATGCGATTATACGATCATCGGCGAAGAATACTATGCCGCAAGCGCTTACCTCTCCAGGGAGCCCACACTGCTGGGAAGTCTTGTGGGGCAGGACTGGGGAAAGCTGCTCATAATCGGGATAATAATACTCGGCACGATCAGCGCCACTCTTGGGCTGACCATGCATCATCATAATGAATTGATCAATTTCTTGCATACGCATTTCTTTAAATTCTTCTATAAAGGGCTTTAAACTAATGGGTTCATCCCTCGTAAAACTATTTTCTACACCGCAGCACGGATGGAAACTGCTGATATTCATAGCGGGAGCGTTGATAGTCGGCGGAGTTTTTCTGGCACTTCTGACAACGGTGCCGGCACGTTATCGAAAGTCTCTGATAGCGGTCATAACATTTATCGCCGGACTCTTTTACTCGCTGGAGTTTCTGATACCACCGGCTGCATGGCATCTGCATCCGACCCGAAACCCACTGACCGACGCCAGGCCGTTTATGGCCCAGGTGGTTCAGGTGATATGGGGATTTGCGTTGTTTCTGGGTGTGTGGAACCTGTTTGAGATCCACGGCAAAGCAGTAATCAAGCATGCCAAGGGCTGGTATAACAGCGGGGCATTTTTCGCTGCTTTCTTCTCCATACTCATCACGGGGCTGCTAAAGGCTAACAGCAAGCCGGCGGCAGACCTGTATTTTATTTTGTTCAATGGATTTATGGTCTCGCTGGATGCGACCATGTTCTCGCTGATCGCGTTCTACATAGTCTCGGCGGCATTCAGGTCTTTCAGAATCCGCTCCACCGAATCGATCTTTATGATGATTGCAGCGGCTATCGTAATGCTGGCGCTGGTCCCGGTGGGTGTCGTGATAACGAGCTGGCTGCCCGAGACCGGATTTTTATCTATATTCAGGCTGGAGAAAATCGGCTACTGGCTGTTGATATGGCCGAATATGGCTGTCCAGCGCGCCATCGGATTCGGGGTGGCCGTTGGAGCGCTGGCTATGGGTTTGAGAATCTGGCTTAGTCTTGAGAGAGGAAGGNNGGAAGCTTTTTCGATAGGCAATTATAAATGAGATTACTGGCAAAATTACAAGACATCGATCGTCGCGTACTGTATGTGCTGATAGCACTTACAATAATTGTCCCGCTGACGCTTCAACCGAAACAGCATCCGCGCACGATCTTCAAAGAGGTCCAGAATGCCTACGACACCATGAATACTGTTCCTAAGGATAAAGTAGCAGTTATTTCAGGGTCATGGGATGCCAGCACCTTCGCCGAAAACGGGCCGCAGGTTGAAGTTATTATGCGGCACCTATTTAGAAACAACACCAAGTTCATTGTTGTAAGCTGGAACCCCGTAGGCGCAGAGTTGATGTACAAGACCGGCGTCAAAATTGCTAAAGAGATGGGAAAGAAATACGGCCGGGATTGGGTGCACCTGGGATATAACCCGGGGCCGATGTATGTGGTCGTCAGCGGTATGGCCAAGGATTTCAAGGTGGTCTTCAAACAAGACAGGTTCGGGCATAAGCTCAGCACCCTGCCGGTCACCAAAAACATAAAAGACGCCAAGCAGATAGGCGTGGTTGTGGAAACAGACGCAAGCGGAACGGTCGGCGCCTGGATCGCTTACTACAATACGCCCAACAATATTCCACTGGTATATTGTCCGACCGCGNNTATCCGGAATGCTCAATGGGGTCATCGGTTCGGCACAATATGAAACCCTACTGGGTATGGGCGATAAGCGAACCTACTCCTCGGCGGCTTGCTGGGCGCTTTCGACCGCACATATCTTTATTATCCTGCTTATTATAGTCGGCAATATCGGATACCTTGCCGCAAGCAGAGGCTCGAGAGGAGGTAGAAGAAATGGCTAATTGGCTCTCGGCCCATACGACCGCATTGACGCTTTGGTGCGGTGCAATTGCAACATTCGCTGTTTACAGCGTCTTATATGCTGAGAATAAATTCTACAGGCTCTTCGAGCATATTTTCATCGGGCTCGCCTCGGGATACGGGATGTATATCACCTGGAGTGAAGTCATGTACCCGAAGTGGTGGAAACCGATGATCTACGACGGACAATGGACATGGGCCTTTGCCCTGGTGCTGGGAAGCATGTTCTACTTCATGTACAGCCGTAAGTACACATGGATAAGCCGTGTGATCTTCGGCCTGTTTATGGGTCTTTCCGCCGGAGGCGCATTCAGAGAGTTCTATCAGATTTATTTCCCTCAGATAGGCGCCTCCATGAAGCCCGTAACAGGAGGAGGTATGACCATATGGAACACCCTCAGCGTGATAGTGTTCTATGCGATTCTCTTTGCTTCGATGTCATACTTCTTCTTCAGCTTCGATCATAAGAGNNTTTAGTGGGTAGGTGGTGTCTCATGATCGGGTTCGGCGCGATGTTCGGTGCGACGGTTATGGGCCGTATGACACTCTTTATCGGCAGGTTCAATTTCCTTGTCAATGAATGGGTTCCGCAGGTGCGCAGCGACTGGTCGAACGGAATCTTCAGAATAGTCGCGATTCTGTTTATTCTTGCGCTTGTTGTTCTTGCCATTCGGGCAGTTAAAAAGCCGAAAGCTAAGACAGAGTAAATAAACCTCTATAGCATCCATATAGTCGGATCGTCTTAACTGAGCATTAAGGTGATCCGGCTCTATATTGTACTGTTACTAAGAGTTTGCTTTCTTTATAAACTGAGTGTGAGAGGAGCGGTCCGGGATGTTTTGCAGGTTGTTTTGGATGTCCGTATTTCTGATCTCACTTGTCTGTCCGATGATCGCGGCCGAGCAAATTCCGCAGGTCACCATACAGGCTGTTAAGATAAGTGACACGCCTGTTATAGATGGGT
>DJHI01000108.1:5071-15669 GCA_002431715.1 Armatimonadetes bacterium UBA5829 | reverse complement strand
AACGGCACCTACTCACCTTATCTTTCCACGTACACATCTTCAACCGACACCTGGACCGCGTCGACCTTGTCCGGGTGGAGCACCGTAAATAACGTTACTTATGGAGGGTTGACCTCATACCAGAATTACGTATATGCAACAGATATGATAACTTCAGGAACCGGATCATCCTCAGGAATTGTACGCTTCGATATAAACAGCGGAAGCGCTCAGCGCTACTATAATGGCGCCAACTATATAGATATCACCCTGGGCTTAGACGGATACCTATACACCCTCTACTCGGGCCAGCAAACGGGTGGCAGGGAAGTCTACAAGTTCGATCCGATAACCATGGAAAACCTCGGATGTGTCTATTTTCCGAATGAAATCACGTCGAACACCAGCGGCGCTCGTGCTCTTGCCGTAGCTGAAAATGGCGACATATACCTTGCAATGTGGGACGGTCCGCTCTATCGCACCTCATCCACAGGTGAGGTATTGCAGGCGTCAACAAGCCCAATGAACAGTTCATATGATATAGAGATAAATTCCGATGGTCTGATAATGGTGACTAGAGGCGATGGAGTGGTTACTTTTACAGATACATCGTTTAGCAGCTTCCGCACCATAAATACCGGCGGCACCTTTGCAACCTTTGTGCCGGTTCCCGAGCCTGCAAGTGTTGTAGCGGTTGCATTCGGCGTGCTCGGACTCATGGGAATTAAGAGGAAAAGATAAACATATAAATAATTTGTCTGACAACAATGTTTATTTATGAAAAACGTGCCATTGCTTTAGAAAAGGGCAGAGCGATTATAAAAATTGCCCTGCCTTTGTTTTTGTATCTTCTTTAGTTTTCAATGCTGGGCTTTCGGGAATAATCGGCAATTTTTGCAGACATCGAAATGCACATGATATACTGTTGTTAACTATAAGTTCTTATGCTAAGCAATTTACGAGTTGCTTCGACACCCGACGAATTCGACATACTGGATTGTTGCGAATCAGGGACGTTTTATGCAATGGGGTTTCGAAACCACCAGATCGATATACAAAAAGGCAGAGCAATTATATAACTGCTCTGCCTTGACCTTCAAATTTTAAACTAGCTCCTGAACTCATTCAGAACTTCTGACAATGGCAGCATAGTCCATTTGATCAGGTTTGATTAGCAATTTCTGCTGCATGCGAAACTTTGCGCACAATAACGTCTGATAATTTTCGCTTATCGCACGAACTTCCGATATGCTCCGTTGACAAGCATCTAAGCATTGGGATATACTGCGATTAAAATCTTCTTGGAACAAGAACAATTCCTAATACGGGGGAAACTTGTGAATAATAGAATGGTGATCGTCGCGCTGATCGCGCTATTGTTGTTTGTCACCAGTATCAACGCCATCTGCCTTACATTCAATGTAGTTGAGATACCTATGCCTCAGTACGGTTGGGAGATTGGCCCATGTTGGATCAATAAATCTGGGCAGGTGGCTGGTACTTGTTCATGTTACAATGGCTACGACTATTCGCAGGCATTCATATATGAGAATGGTGTTACCACTCCAATAATGGGACTAAGTGGTGTGAATGATATAAACGATCAGGGCTTGATCGTGGGCAGTGTTGACACCGGCGAGTATTATTATAGTGAGTATTACGAAGATTGGCTTCCAATATCGCATGCTTGTACATGGCATTCGGATGTAATCACAGATTTGGGCACGCTGGGCGGCTATTGCAGTGGCACGAACGGTGTAAACAACTTAGGGGATATTGTTGGCTGGTCTCATACCACAACACTGGACTCCCATGGAATCCAGATAACGAAACCATTCATTTATACCAACGGTCAAATGGCCGATCTCAACCAGTATTTGCCTTCGGGTTCGGGATGGGTAATGAGCACGGCATCTTGGATTAATGATTCCAGACAGATTGTCGGTAGTGGAAAACTGAATGGCAGCAGTTGTTACTATTTCTTTGATCTGGGCCAGAATACTATTGTGCCCATTGCAAGCTCTTCGAGTGTGTCAATCTGTCCCTCCAACATCAACAATGCTGGCACGGTATCTGGTTCAATGCTATCAGGTGGTTGGCAGCATGGTGCTCTATGGGAAAGAGGANNGAAAGAGGAGCCGATGTTGTAGACATTGGACCGCTTCCTGGCTACGACCATTTATGGGCTAAGGACATCAACAACAGCGGACAGGCGGTTGGGTACACGGCTGATATAGACCCGGAACGCTATGCTGCATTCCTTTTCCAATGTGATACGCTTATCAATATTAATTCACTCATCGACCCTGCGTCAGGCTGGAACATCCAAAATGCATGGCACATCAGCGATGCGGGTTGGGTTCTTGCCACCGCATCAAAACCTTATACTAGCAGCGCTGTCGTAATCCTTGTTCCTGTAATCGACACTGCCGCTACTGCGAAGGCTGCCACTAATGATAATCCGGTGTCGTTTCGTGGCATTCCGGTAACAGCTGTATTCGACGATTTCTTATATATTGAATCGATTGACCGCTGTTCCGGCATTCGTGTGGATTGCACTGGTCACACTCTTATGCCCGGAATGGCTGCCGATGTAGATGGCATCATGAAGACGAATGACGATGGTGAGCGATACGTAGCCGCTTCACACGTGGTCCAGAATGGTCATGCGGGCGTGAAACCGCTCGGGATGTCGATTAAGGCGTTGGGAGGAGGATCATGGAAAACCGGTGAAGGTGGTTCCGGCCAGGCGGGAGTAACCGGCGGGACAGGACTAAACAATATCGGCCTGCTAGTTCGTACCTGGGGAACGCTTCAGATGGATGTGGATGGTAAGTACTATTTGGATGATGGGTCTGAGGACAAGCCTTTGCTTGAGATTCCCACTGGGCTCAGTAAGCCGGTAGGGCAAATGGTACGAGTGAATGGCATCAGTTCATGCCACAAGGAGACATCCGGGAATGTACGCAGCCTAGTAAGGGTGACAGCGCTCGATTATTAGCGCATCATGGTAATTTGGGAAACCCCTTTCCCGAAATCTAGCTCCGACTCATAAGCACAAAAGACAGAGCAATTATACAACCGCTCTGCCTCGACTTTCAAATTTGCTGGCTCCCCGGCGTGGACTCGAACCACGAACCCCCTGGTTAACAGCCAAGTGCTCTGCCAATTGAGCTACCGAGGAATACTATCGACAGCAGAATTATACCAATAATCCCGAATATGTGTCAATGGCTCGCGCTTAAAAACTGTAGTCCTTTTGCTTGAAACGGTCGGTGCATTGTCTCAAACCTAAGCCTGGAATGCTGAACTGCCGATAATGGGTGTGATATTGCACGTTATTTGTATTGAGCAGTTATCGATTTTCGAGCAATATCCCTTATTTTTCAGAGTGTGTCATCAAGCTCGCAAACACATATCGAGGTTCATTATGCATAATGGTAGGCTGGCCGTTTTGAATGCAATTGATGAATGTTATCGCCGTTTGATGGCTCGCATATTCATAGTGATTAGTTTGATAATGTGCATGTCAATCTCTTGCTCCGCGAGTGACGTCTCTCCAAAAACCGATATCTCACAAATGAGCATTGAAGACCTGATGAATATAGAAGTGACGTCAGTCTCCAAGAAAGCAGAGAAGCTGGAGGACTCATCGGCATCTGTTTTTGTTATTACATCGGACGACATTCGACGTACAGGCGCCACTTGTATTCCTGAGGCGCTGCGTCTCGTTCCTGGACTTCACGTTGCAAAGATCAATGCAAACAGATGGGTTGTAGCTTGCAGAGGTTTCAGCGAGACATATACGAATAAATTACTTGTTCTTATTGACGGCAGAAGCGTCTACACACCATTATTTGCTGGCGTTTATTGGGACATGCAGGAAATGGTTATGGGAGACATCGACCGTATAGAGATTATCCGGGGTCCAGGCGCAACCATGTGGGGAGCAAACGCCGTCAGCGGTGTTATCAATGTAATAACCAAGAGTTCGAGCGATACGCAGGGAACATATGCCTCACAGCTCTACGGATCTGACGTGAGAGGAAAAAGCACCATTCGATACGGCGGGCAATTGGGTGCCAACGGGACGTATCGAGTTTATGGGAAATACCTAAACTGGAATGATGCCCTGCATGAGGATGGTCAATCTGCATTTGATGGATGGCAACAAAACAAGCAGGGATTTAGAGCCGACTGGAAACTGCCGAATTCTGGAAATTTTACTCTTCAGGGTGACTTCTATAATGAGCAAGCAGATCAGGAAGCCTATATGGAGCCCACTGTCTCCATAATAAGCAATGATCAGATTAGTATTTCAGGCTCCAACATAATGGCCAAATGGTCGCAATCGAAAACTCCGACTTCAAATACTAGCCTGAATCTCTACTACGATTACGTTAACAGGGTCGAAGGGAATATCGGTGAGAGGCGTCGGACAGTAGATCTGGATTTTCAGAACAGACAGGTGCTAAATGACCGCCACGAATTAGTATGGGGATTAGGTTATAGGCAAAGCTCATGCAGCATTAAACAATCCGAATATGTGAATTTCGATATCACCGGTGAAACAACTCAGCTCTACAGTGCATTCTGTCAGGATGATATTACACTTTCAGAGAAGACAAAGCTCACGATAGGGTCGAAATTCGAGCATAACAGCTATACCGGCTTTGAAGTTCAGCCTAATATTCGATTTCTCTGGACGCCGCAGTCGCATCAGACCTTTTGGGCGTCGATTTCTAAAGCTGTTAGAATACCCTCTCTTATGGAAAGAGATTCGCAGTTTTACTGGCTGGGTTATACAAGGTCGGATGGCTATTATTATGTCACTAAGATATATGGAAACAAGAATTTCCAATCTGAAGACCTTATGGCCTATGAAGCAGGATACAGAATCCAACCATCGGAAAAAACGTCAATTGACCTGACGGCATACTATAACGTCTACAATAATTATCGCAGTTTTGAAATCGGCACTCCTCAGATAATGACCTCGCCGTTTTTCTATATTCTTGTTCCTCTGACAATAGATAATAAGGCAAATGTCAATGTGTATGGTTGGGAACTGTCGGCAAAGGTAAATCCCAATGAAAATTGGCAATTATCCGCCGGATATACATACTGCAGAATGAATATGATTCCTGATGCTGACTGTACAGACACTCTTTCACTGTCGAATGATGCGTACTATCCGCACAGTCAGTTCCAGTTCCGGTCGAGTATGGACCTTAAGAATAACATCGAATTGGATATTGAGCATTATCTATCCAGTAAGTTCAATGATGAATATTATTATCTACCGGGCTGGTCTAGAACCGATGTCAGGCTGGGTTGGAAAAAATCCAATACCACGGAGATAAGCTTAGGTGTTCAAAATTTGTTTAAAAGCAGGCATAAGGAAGCATATGGGACAACCTATGAAGTTGCAAGCTACATAGGGCGTAATGTATATGGACAGTTGAGCTGGAGATATTGATACCGACTCTGCCTGAGAATCATCAATTAACTCTATAGTTAAAATAATGATCTACTGATAATCACAATAGGTTTATCGGAGTATTTTAGCGTAGTGCAGAGACTAGAGCAAAAAAGAATCATGGCAGCCTTGCGTCGATTGCTGATAATTATTCTGACGTGTATACCTCTTATCGGTATTGCTCAGGCACGTTCCGGCTCATCTGCTAACGAATATGAGATAAAAGCAGCTTTCCTATATAATTTTGCAAACTTCATAGACTGGCCCTCGAAAACATCTGCAGACAGCAATAATACATTTGTCATTGGCGTATGTGGTGACAATCCCTTTAATGACTCCCTGGAAAAAATAGTAAGCGGAAAGACCATCAATGGCCGAAAAATAGAGATCAAGTATTATAAATCCTATCGTGACATAAAGCCATGCCACATACTGTTTGTCAGCCAATCAGAGGACAGTCATATAGGCAAAATATCAGGCTCTGCAACAGATTGGCACATGCTGACAGTCGGTGAGAGCAGCAGCTTTACACGCAACGGTGGAGTAATCGCCTTCTATGTTGAAGACAGAAAAATAAAATTCGAAATAAATACGGCGAATGCAAAGAAAGCAGACTTGAAGATTAGTTCTAAACTTCTCAAGCTTGCAAGGATTGTAAGAGGTTAAATCGGATATAGGAAAGGTCTAATATGCGTCCCATCAGAGATATTTCGATTCGGCATAAATTGACGCTGGCAATTATGCTGACATGCAGTATCGCGGTAATTCTGGCGATAGGGGTATTTATCGCCTATGAACCGATAATGTTCAAACGAGGCATGGTGGAGGATCTTTCGAGTCTTGCACAGATAATAGGTAATAACTCCACTGCGGCGCTTATATTTATGGATAAAAGTGCGGCGCAGGAGACTCTATCCGCCTTGAGAGCTGAATCTAATGTGATGGAAGCATGTATGTATACTCCCGATGGCGAACTATTCGTTCATTACGTTCGAAAAGGCGATAAGAGGGAGTTACCTCCAACTCATGCAAGTGTGGGTAATTACCACAGTTTTAGAGACGGTCGCCTTGAGTTATACAGAAAAATCACTCTGGAAGGGAAAACCCTGGGTGTAGTATATTTGTGCTCGGATATGGAGGAAATGCATTCCCGATCCAGGCGTTACTTAATTATAGCCGCAATTGTTTTATTGATGTCCACATTGGTCGCTCTGATGCTCTCAAGAAAGATGCAGCGAATGATTTCCGTGCCGATCCTGAGGCTTGTCGATACGGCCAGACGTGTGTCGCTGGAGAAGAATTATTCGGTAAGAGCGGAAAAATACGGCAATGACGAGATGGGTCTGCTTATAGACAGCTTCAACGAGATGCTTGATCAGATTCAAGAGCGTGATGTTGCTCTTCACGAAGCACATGCAGATTTGGAAAAGAGAGTAGAACAGCGTACGGAAGAACTTAAGCTTGAAATATCTGAGCGTAAGCGAGCTGAAATTGAACTTCGTGATGCCAAGGAAGCAGCGGAAGCGGCAAGTCAGGCAAAAAGCGAATTTCTTGCTAATATGAGCCATGAGATACGCACACCTATGAATGGAATCATTGGTATGACCGAGCTCGTGCTCGACACGCAGTTAACAGCGGAGCAGCAGGAATACCTTGACGCGGTAAAATCATCGGCTGATTCGCTGCTCTCGATAATAAATGATATTCTCGACTTTTCAAAGATCGAAGCTCGCAAGCTGGACCTCGATATTACCGATTTCAAGCTGAGAAATAACCTTGATGATACAGTTAAAACCCTTGCGCTTAGGGCTCACACAAAAGGACTGGAACTCGCCTGCCGGATAGAGCCGGATGTTCCAGATGATCTTATAGGCGATCCATTAAGACTGCGGCAGATCGTAGTCAATTTGGTGGGCAATGCGATTAAATTTACTCAGCGTGGCGAGGTGATCGTTCATGTCTGGAATGATGACATTTCAGATGATGATGCAGTATTGCATATCGCTGTTATAGACACTGGAATCGGCATTTCGGAAAACAAGCAGAAGTTGATATTCGATGCTTTTTCACAAGCTGACAATTCGACTACAAGGAAGTACGGCGGAACCGGCCTCGGACTTGCAATCTCCTCGCAGCTTGTGAAAATGATGGGCGGCAGGATTTGGGTAGAGAGCAAGGTAGATCAAGGAAGCACTTTCCACTTTACAGTTCGGGTCGGCCAAAGAGATGTTCCTGAAAATTCCCGGACATCCTCAATTCCGGTTGATTTGCACGACCTGAGAGTTCTGATTGTAGATGACAATGCGACAAATAGACGAATTCTTGAGGAAGTGCTGACCAATTGGCAGATGAAGCCGATGGCTGTGGAGTCTGGAGAGGATGCATTAGCTGAACTAACCAGGGCAACTGAAGCAGGCGATGCATATTCGCTTGTTCTGCTAGATGCGCAGATGCCGGGAATGGACGGATTTGATGTAGCCCAAAAAATTGTTGAAGATCCCAATACTGCACACTGCACAATTATGATGCTTACCTCCAGTGGGCAATACGGCGATATAGCCCGCTGTAAGGAGCTAGGTGTTTCGGCTCACATGACTAAGCCGATCAAGCAGTCCGAGCTTTTTGACGGAATAATCAACGTTCTTGGCAAAACGAATTGTAATAATAACGTGTGCGCTGTTCAAATAAAGCCGGATGAGGCTAAGGATAGCGGCACGAAGCTGAAAATTCTTGTTGCTGAAGACAACGCAGTGAACCAGAAACTGATAGTTACAATTTTGGAAAAGAGAGGCCACAGTGTAGCAGTTGCAAATAACGGCAGAGAGGCCGTCGATGCATATGAAAGCGAGCATTTCGATCTTGTATTAATGGATGTGCAGATGCCACGGATGGATGGAATAGAAGCTGCAATGGCCATCCGTGAGATAGAGAAAAAATGTAAGACACATATTCCGATAATTGCAATGACAGCTCATGCAATGAAAGGTGACCGAGAACGTTGCCTGGAAGCTGGAATGGATGGATATGTTGCAAAGCCCATACAAATAGAAGAATTGAATCGAATACTGGAAAATGTGTCAGAAGAAAAGAGCCAAAAGCCCGCAAATAAACAACGGAGTTGCAAGATCCCATGCATTGATATGAATGAACTGCTGTCGAGGGTCGATGGTGATATGCACCTGGTGAAAGAACTTGCAGAAATATTTATAGACGATTACCCACAATTAATGCATGAAATACAGGATGCAATAGCGTGTGGTGACGCTGATTTATTGCAGAAAACCGCGCATACGCTAAAGGGTTCGGTGGGCAATTTTGCGGCGAAGTCAGTATTTAATGCGGCTCTGCGCCTAGAAAGAATCGGTTCGAGTGGTGATCTGAGTGGAGCAAGAGAAGCCTATATCGCATTGGAAGAAAAAATCGAATGCTTGAAGTCTGCACTGGCAGCGCTGGATATGGAGGAAGCCGCATGAGGATACTCATTGCCGAGGATGATCCTGTATCGAGAAAATTGCTTCAGGCACTGCTCGTTAAATGGGGATATGAAGTCATAGTAGCATGTGACGGTGAAGAGGCCTGGCGACATTTACAGTCGGAAAATACTCCCAAGCTGGCAGTCATCGACTGGATGATGCCGGGTATGGATGGAGTGCAAATTTGCCGCAAAGTACGTGAACGTAAAGATGGTCCATATATATACATTCTCTTACTGACTGCAAAAAATCAGAAAGAGGATATTATTAAGGGAATTGGAGCAGGGGCGGATGACTATATAACCAAGCCGTTTGATTCAAACGAGCTTAACGCAAGGCTGCGTGCCGGCAGACGTATACTCGACCTTCAGGCCGAACTTATATCCACGCGTGAGTCTTTGAGAGTCCAGGCCACCCATGATCCGCTGACTGGCCTTCCAAACAGACTTTTGTTTAGTGATCGCCTGACCCAGTTTCTTGCCCGCGCAAAACGTCAAAACTCATCTATTGCAGTAATGTATCTGGATCTAGATAGATTCAAGATTATCAACGATACGCTCGGCCATAATTATGGAGATATACTGCTTCAGGAAGTTGCAGACAGACTGTCTTCATGCCTGCGCCAATCAGATACACTGGCTCGAATGGGTGGAGATGAATTCACAGTTATCCTTACCGATATTGCAGGTTCTGAGGATACGAGCGTTGTCGCAAAAAAAATAATGGATGTACTCTCGGCTCCTGTTAATCTGGATGGAAGAGACTACTTCATAACGGCAAGTATAGGTATCAGCATATACCCGTCTGACGGTATTGATGCGGAGACTCTCGTTAAGAATGCCGACACTGCCATGTATCATTCAAAGGAGCTGGGCAGAAATAAGTATTCACTTTATACTGAGTCTCTACACAGCACAGCTATGGAGATGATGATACTTGAAAACAGCCTGCGTAAGGGACTGGAAAACAAGGAATTTATCGTTCATTATCAGCCGAGTGTTGAAATCTATTCAGGAAAGATATTAGGCGCGGAGGCTCTTGTTAGGTGGGAGCATCCTGAATACGGGATGGTTCAGCCGGCGCAATTCATTCAGTTGGCTGAAGAGACGGGCCTCATCGATCCGCTCAGTGAATATGTGCTTAATGCGGCATGCACAGCCAACAAGAGATGGCAGGAAATGGGCCTTGAGCCGATAACTATGTCGGTCAATATCTCGGCAAAGCAATTTGAACAAAAGAAACTGCTGGAAATGGTTCAAAACGCACTTGTCCTGAGCGGCCTAGAACCGGAATATCTCGTTCTTGAATTAACTGAAAGTGCTTTGATGCAAGATCCTACTGCGGCGGTTGATATATTGCTCGCTCTGAAATCTATGGGAGTCAGAATCTCAGTCGATGATTTCGGTACGGGATATTCCTCTCTTACGTATCTACAAATGCTTCCGATAGATATCATAAAGCTTGATAAGTCGTTTGTCTGGTCCTTAGACTTGGACGATAACAAGTCTTTTATCGNNATGATTTCGGTACGGGATATTCTTCGCTTAGTTATCTAAAGCGTTTTCCGATCGATGCAGTGAAAATCGACCGTTCGTTTATCAAGGACATTACCACAAATCCCGATGACGCTGCTATAGCGGGAGCCGTCGTGGCTATGGCTCACAGCC
>DJHI01000108.1:4833-5002 GCA_002431715.1 Armatimonadetes bacterium UBA5829 | reverse complement strand
CTTAAAATGCGATCAGATGCAGGGATATTTCATCACTCCGCCGGTTCCATCGGATGACATGATTCACATTATGAAGAATGTGGATTACCAGTTCAATGTCAATAAAGCTGCATAAAGAATAATGGGATTGGATGGGTCTGATACCCGTCCAATCCTAAAACACATCGTC
>DJHI01000108.1:0-4810 GCA_002431715.1 Armatimonadetes bacterium UBA5829 | reverse complement strand
ATCGTCTTTCCATCCAACAATCCCCAAAAATCTCCTTATTACTGCTAATTGCCAAGATTTTATCCTCGAACATATGCTCGGTTTAATGATAAATCCATACAACGCCATATATATCAGATCGCCTGATATCAAATGGCATGGTAGCTTTTGCCGGATACAAGCATAATATTCATTCAATTGGGGGTATACGTTTTCCATAAATGTCGGTCACATGCGCTCTGTAGGCGACATTCATTCTTGATTCTTAAAGTCAGATTGGGGCAGGGGATGAAGATAAGTCATGGGAGGAATTGGAATATGGAGCGGTGGGATGAAAAGAGCCTGAGCAAACAAAGTGAGCATACTGCAGGTCATCTGACATCGGCGGTACATATTCCTGATGTGTCGCCGAACGATTCTGCGGAATCTGAAATCTGCAAGTTTAGGAGTATGGTTGCCCGCAGATGGCGCCTAATGGCAGCGGCAATAGTGATTGTGCTTGTGACAGGTGCGATATACACATTCACAAGAACACCTGTATATCAATCCTCTGCAGAAGTACTCATTCTAACAAGTCCTAATGAGGTTTTAAGAGCCGATAAAGATGTCCCGGTCCTTAGAGAGTTGCAGGCACTTGCTCAGAGCAGATCGGTGGATACACAGGTGGAGCTTATTTCCAGCCCGAATATGATCGAGGAAGCATTCAGACTCCTTGGTCCCGGTCTGCAAGGGATAGGTTTTAAGCAAAACAAAATTCATTCCTGGGCTTACCAAGTCTATGCAAAAAGGAATACAGATGTGGTAGCGATTACCGCGAGATCATATAGTGCGGTTGCCGCGGCGGCTCTGGCCAATTCAATTGCAAATACATATCTAGTGAGAAGCGCGGAAAACAACGAGTTGGCCACAAGACAGGCAAGAATGATAGTCGAAGACAGGCTTCATAGGGTTCAAAGAGATCTGGAGAAGGCAAATTACAGATTTGCGGAGCTCAAGCAGAGTTCGGGTCTTTTTTCTCTGGATGCACAGTTAACTTCGACGGCGGAGAATATGGCAAGGCTATCCGCCGACCTCGAGAAAGCAAACGCCGATTATGCAGCCGCACGTAATGAAGCCTCGGCTCTCAGAAGCCGTTTATCAAAGACAAGCGAAGATGTTTTGGCCGGTGCGACTGTCGTACGGAATCCAAGATATGATGAAGCCTTAAGCAGCATAGATGCGCTCGACAGACAAAAATCGCAGCTTCTTGAGGAGTATTCACCTGATTCGGATGAGATTAGAGAGATAGAAGAGAAAATTGCTCGCGAGAGGGATCGGCTAAAGAGTATTCCTGAGTCAGTTGTGGAGTCAAAAACAAGAGGACGTAATCCTTCGCACGACGATCTTCAAAGCCGTTATGCTGTTCAAGCTGCTGCTGCATCGGCTGCATCCGCAAGAGTTGCCGCGCTGCGCTCTGAATTAAGGACAATGAGATCGGCAAACAGAAAACTGCCTTCTCAGGAGGGGCAGATAAACGAACAGAGGCTGCATGTAGATTCAATTGAAGCCGATTACAAGTCGCTATCTGAGAAACATAAAGAGCTTTTGCTCAGAGAACAAGCTGCAGCGCCGAATGGAATGCTGATATCCGAGGCGACAGTATCGGATGTGCCGGTATATCCTAACAAAATGAACAACCTGTTACTCTTCTTATTGCTTGGAGTGGTATTGGCGTTAGCGGCGGCTGTAATAGCGGAGTGGCTCGATTTACGGGTGCATGATCAGTTTGCAACAGAGCAAATGAGCCGTCTTACTACACTCTCGATGATTCCTGAGATAAGTCGAAAGCCGCCTTTACTACTGGGTTCCGGTGACCGTGATCCTGTTTTACTCGAGAGCTTTAGAATATTGAGGAATAACGTAAGACTGGCAGCGCTTGAGCAGAGAATGAAATTGATAGCCGTGACGAGTCCGGGCAGAGGGGATGGTAAATCGACTACATCGCTCAATCTCGCTATTACAACAGCTATGGAAGGACGTAACGTGTTGTTGGTTGATGCTGATATACGAAGGCCTTCGATTCACAATCTGCTTCGTATACCGGGAGACAGAGGTCTTACCAGCATACTAAGTGGTGCCGAGAGGCTCGAAAAAGTTATCGTTCCGACTGAGATAGACCATCTATTCTGTCTGCCCGCCGGTACGGCATGTCCGAACCCTCCTGAAATGCTTGGTTTACCATCCTGCCGCGAACTTTTCAGATCGTTAGGGGAACTCTACGATGTTGTAATAATAGACTGTCCGCCGGGTGCGGGCCTCAGCGACGTTCAGATAATATCGAGCATGGTTGATGGAATGCTTCTTGTGGTATCGATGAATAAGACTCTCAGACCGCATCTGATCATTACAATACGCGCACTACAGCAGGCAGGGGCGCCTTTGGCGGGGTTAGTGCTGAATCGAGCCAATGTGAAATATCAGGGAGCGGGATATTACGATTGCTGCACGTCAATTACACCAGCTTCGAAAGAGCCTGTTCCAAGAAGAAACCGGCGGCAGGTAAAGACATAGATATTAAAAACACTCAGATACTTTCATTTTGAATACGTGCGTCCAATACACCGAAAACTTTAATTGAAAATGAGGAACATACCGAATGAATAAGGATCGGGTAGATTTCCTTGTGTTGTCCAGCACCATTGGAATACTCGCATTAATTGTCTTTCAAATCATATTGAGAGAAGACACATTTCAGTGGTCAACATATGTTCTAATATGGGCAGCGAGCATTGTTCTTGTTCGTGGAATTGGAGTGATATTGAGGATGCNNCCTATATTAAAGGAGCACGAGTGCTTGTTACTGGAGCGGGTGGATCCATTGGTTCTGAGATTTGCCGTCAGATTGCGTCTATGAACCCTGCGACTCTTATCCTCCTCGGGCATGGGGAAAACTCTATACATAATATAGCCCAGAGCCTTTCCTGTTCATTCGATACTATGAAAGATCGAATTCACTACGCGATTGCATCGACAGCGAACGAGAATAGAATTGAGCAGATGTTTAGAAATTATCGACCCGAAGTCGTCTTCCACACGGCAGCGCACAAGCATGTCCCAATAATGGAGTCGAATGAGCAGGAAGCGGTAATAAACAACGTAATCGGAACATATAACGTAGCTAAAGCATGCGGTGAACATTCGGCGGAAAGAGTTGTGTTGATATCGACCGATAAAGCGGCGGACCCATGCTGTGTAATGGGTGCAACCAAATGGCTGTGCGAGGAGATATTCAGGTCGGCAGCCTCACTATGGCCGAACACATCTTATATGGCCGTAAGATTTGGTAATGTGCTTGGAAGCCGGGGAAGTGTGGTGCCGATCTTTCATGAGCAAATAATGCGCGGCGGACCTGTGCTTGTAACGCATCCAGAGATGACTCGATATTTTATGACCATTCCCGAAGCTGTTAGATTAGTATTGGAAGCGGGCGCAGTCGGAAATTCAGGTGAATTATATTTACTGGATATAGGCAGGCCCATTAGAATTCTAGATATGGCTGTAGATATGATAAGAATTTGCGGACTGCAGCCGGGCAGAGATATTAAGATAGAGTTTTCTGGTGTAAGACCCGGCGAAAAGATACATGAGAACCTTATCTCAGATGTGGAAACAATCGAAAAGACCGCCTGGGAGGGACTATCGATTGTCAAAAGGCCGGATCGTTTTACCCCCAATGAATTAATGAATGCAATAATTACTCTTAAAAATGCCGCGGCAAACGGCGGTGACGCCCATGTTCGTAGAGTTCTATATAGCTTTATGCCTCCTCAGTGTGTCGTCAATCATGAGGATAGAAGTAAGATGAGAAATCCAATAGGACAGAACAGAGTGAGCCGAGCATAAGAATAAACTATTAATATATCTCACCGACGCTCGTATCAAGCACCTGTCCGAACGTGCCTTGACCGAAGTTTTCATAAAGCGGGAATGCTTTAATTCTCAAATTGAGCCTTATGCCCTTGTCTTCATAGAAACCGGTCTGGTTTACAAATATCAGCGACAATTCCCAGCAGTGAAGGTCACGTGTAATCTTGATATTCTGGTATTCGAAGTTGTTTGTAATGCCGTTAAACCCTGCCGTCGCCTGAATATGGGTCTTGGTGTTGATTTTGGTATCCAGCAGACCGCGAATGCTGGACAGTTGACCTAAAGAAGTATCATAGCGAGTGCCTAAATCCAGTCTGAATTTGTCATCACCGGATCTTATTCTCATCTGGTTTATAAGTGTTTTCCAATGCCATGTATTGATATTGAAGCCGGTGGATGTATAGAAGAGAAAACTCTTTGTAGGTTGGACTGTAAACCTGANNTGATTGTAGCGTCTTGCCAGGGCACTGATGTCTGCTCAAAGTTATAGCCGGTAAGCAGACTAAACTTGTACTTATCTCTCTGCTTAAGATTAATAGCCGCATTGATGATGTTGTAATCGGATATGTAATCAGACCTGAAGGGTGTGTATCCATTGGGTTTCTGGAAGCGATATGTAAGGGAAAATTCAGATTCTTCAGTAAACCTCTTGTTTAACTGAGCGCTTGCATTGTATACATATTGGGCCGTATCGTCACCATAGACATACTGTCTGAAACCACCTCCTGAAATAAGGCTCCAGGTATTGCTAAAAGCGTGCGTTTTTGCAGGTGTATTGAGATCGAGAAATGTGCGAAGGGTTGTGTAATCGGTTGATATCTCCGAAAACTCCCCAAAACTCAGTCTCATCTGCACGGGCAGTCCAAAAGGCAGTGTTTTGCCTAAACGGGCATTGTCGGATGTGAGTGAAAGCTCGGGCAGTTTT
>DJHI01000072.1:2953-11447 GCA_002431715.1 Armatimonadetes bacterium UBA5829 | reverse complement strand
CATCATAACATGGCGATGTCCAATGAAGAGTGTAATTATCATTGGTTGGATTATAGAAAACAGGGTCTACGTTAATGTCATCATCCGGTTCCCATTCTTCTGGGAACAAATAATAAAGCGTACATGGGGTCGAATATACACAATTGTGTGCGACAACCGGTGAGCTTCCTGATCCATTCCACAGACTGTTACCCTGTTGGGAAGCAATAATGTTATTTGCAATTGTGGGTGTGCCAGTGAAATAAATACCTGCGCCGTCGTCGCCATCTGTGTAACCATTGTCTGCTATCGTATTGTTGACAATAGTGGCATTATCACTACCACTGGCTGCACATGCTATGGTAACTGTGCCCACATGATTTGTCACATATCCAGTATTTTCATAGATGAGATTGCTGACTAGTTTAACATCTCCCGTACATGAAATCACTGGGCTGATATTGTTGCAGTCGTGGACTGTATTATGGCAGAAAGTTACATCTCCGGTCAGGGTGATTCCCGACAGACCTGTAAGCACGAAACCATCGATTGCAGATGATCCACTAGTGGCAGTAGCTGTAATACTACCGCTGTTTATTGTTGACACGTATACAGTCCAGATTCGAGTGCTTTCATCGCCAGTAAAACCACCCAAAAGCTTCACACCGTCAGGTATTGAAATGGAACCCGAGTATGTGCCTGCCTTGACCCACACCTCATCACCACTTGATGCTATACCTAAAGCTGCTCCAATTGTCCCTTTGGCCAAATCCCAATCCGAGCCATCGTTACCATCGTATCCATCCGACCTGACATAGATAACAGATGCCTGNNAAAACAAACTCTGTTCTTCATCCAATCGTCTCCTATCGTTTTTTTAATATTGGGGAGTATGAGGCTGCCTTTTTTAAGAGCAACCTCATACAGCATAACGGTCACACAAGTTCTGTTAAGGTCGGATTACTAGTCCCAAGACTCATAAGCGCCTATATCGACAGTAGACCAAATACGCAGCATATGCCCGAAATCCAATGTCCTCGAAAAGTCCGGAAGACCACTGGAGGAATCTATATAGCTGTTATCGCCTTCTTCTTCGCATACCGAGTCTCTGTCAAGCCAATATTCATCATTGGCCCTGTCCCAAAATTCGGGGTCCACATTAATGTCGTCATCCGGCTGCCAATTTAGTGGAAAATTGCAATAATTGGCAAGACCAAGGATATATACACAATTGTGTGTGACAGTCGGCGGGACTGCTGATGCATTCAGGATGCCGTTGCCTTCTTGGAATGCTATGATATTGTTAGCTATTGTTGCTGCACCTGTACAATAAATGGCTGCGCCATCGCCATCTGAATATCCATTGTCTGATATTGTATTGTTGACGATGAGCGCATCCCCGCTGCTTGAAGCACACTCGATGGTGTGTGTGCCGACGCCTTTTTCTGCATATCCATCATTATTATAGATGAGATTGTTGACCAACTTGACAACGCCTGTGCATGAGATTACAGGGCTAATATCGTCGCAGTCGATGACTTTGTTATGCGAGAAAGTTACATCTCCCGTAAGGTTGATCCCCGACAGACCTGTAAGCACGAAACCATCGATTGCAGACGATCCACTTGTGACTGTCGCGGTAATACTGCCACTGTTAATGGTCGTTACGTATGCGCCCCAGTTTCTGCTGTCACGAGTAGCTTCCGATCCGGCAAAACCTCCGAAAAGTTTTACACCGGTAGGTATTGCGGTTGAAAGCGAGTATGTGCCTGTTTTGACCCAGACCTCATCACCGCTTGACGCTATGCCTAAGGCTGCTCCTATAGTCTGTTTTGCCAACGTCCATGTTGAGCCATTGTTGCTATTGTCACCGTCCGTCTTGACATAGATAACAGATGCCTGAGCCGATACCGCCATTACAATTACTGCCAATAACACTAGAAAACAAACTCTGTTCTTCATCAATTGCCTCCTATTCAAGTTAATGCAGAACCTGACGGATTGCCGGCATTGCAGAACTAAATTACATAATCACCTCCAATCCGATATATATCAGGCAAACCCATCATTAATTAATGATAAATAGAGTTAGCAAACAGAGTCAAGGATGAACAACGTATATTATTATGATCTAAGCAGCAATCATTATGCGGTTTGTGTCTATGTAATATTATATTGTCAAAGCAAATGCGACTGAGCTTTCTGTTGTCAATTATTGGGCTGAATCTGTGAGGGGTTGTGTTTGTGTGGTGTTCGACTCATCAATTAAAATAGATGAGTATAGTCTTGGGTTCAGGTGGACTATTACTATTGCAAAAATGACCGGCTCATTATGAGCCGGTCAATAGTATATTTTAGGCAATTTACACTACATAAAAAGTTACATTTCCTGCGGAAATCTAACGTAGTAAAGAGTTACATTTCCTGCGGAAATCTAACTTAGTAAATTGCACGTCTTGACCTGGAACCGGTATATGAAAATCACATTCTCTGATACAAGTCAAAGGCCATAATTTACCTAGAGTTTTGTGAGAATATATGCGGCGCTAAGAACGTCCGAAAGCACCTTTGTGACAGTCCCCGCCTTTTCCCACTTCTTTGCAATATCAATCAACCCGGTATTTGGAACGACAATAGTATCTCCCGGCATTACGGACTTAACTGCATTTTTCGGAAGCGCATCGCCATTCGAGCGAACGACAACGACATTACTCGGTGCCGCATCCTGAGCATAGCCTCCAGATCGCTTTACATAATAATCAACACTCTCACCAGGGCCTGCAGAGAATGAATGCGGATGGAGCACCGCACCTATTACGGTGACGATATTTGTAACACGGGGAATCAGTACTCTATCTCCGTTGCGCAATAACATGTTATCCGGCGATGAGTAACTTTTCAGTGCATTGTTGAAATTGATAGAGATTCTCGCACTGCTGGCTCCCGGAGTTAGCGGAGCTTCAACACTTTCCAATGATAAGCTGCTTATACTGCTTTCAGTTATCGGAGCGCCCATTGCACTGGTACTATTTTCATCGCTGCCTTTTACTGCGGCACGTAAAATGTCCTCAGCATTTTCCTTAGCCATTCCGTCTTTCATTTGACTACCGGCCAGTCCACTGCTTATCTCAACCGGTTTAGTAAGATCGTCAGTATCCTTGTTGCCCGAAAGCATAAAATCTTCCGGCAGCTTTACACCCATCTTAGCAAGCTGCGTGAGGAATTGTTTGTCGGCGAACAACTTCGACTTTTCAAGGATCACATCCGAATCTCTATCCTGATGATCCTTCTCAAAGGTTACTTTATCCCGCAAGAAGAGTACGCCGTTTGTATCTGCAGAGGAAGTCAGTCCTCCCGCTCGACTTACAATATCCGACAGCTTTTCATTTGGCCTTATTACATACGGGCCCGGATTAACAACTTCTCCCGATATAAAAACAATTTCCGGCTCCCTTAGATATGGGTTAACCGAAGGAATGGTAACAACATCAGCATCGCTGAGAAGCAAATCGCTTTCGCTTTCAGCAACCAGCGATTCAAGATTTATCTTTGCTACCGAGCTGCAATCAGGAACCGTACAGTGTGCCACTTCAGCAATTCTCGCTGCTTCCGGTAAAAGTCCTCCGGCAGTAAATATAAGATCTGTAACTCGCATTCCTTCGGATCTTGTATAGGTTCCGGGCCTTTGAACCGCTCCCTCAATTCTCACGCTTCTATTCTGCCATTGAACTTCGTTATGGGTAAAAACGGTCAGCTTATCACGGTCATGAAGCTCCACATTAGCTTCAGGAACGCCGTTAAGCGCCGCTTGCAAATCTATTCTAATCAGTTTGGTTGTCTCATCCTGATTTGTTCGAATCAGGTCAGCCCGCTCCAAGTAAGCTTGAGGTAGAATCCCTCCGGCTGCAGCAATGAAGTCGCTGACTCGCATTTTTCCGGTTCTTCTATATGTGCCTGGACGGGTAACGCATCCTTCAAGCGTTACCAATCTCGGCCGAAAGACTACCTGTTCAGGCGAATATATAAATACTCTATCGAGTTTATAGAGTTGAATGTTATTTACTGAATCTCCATTCAGGGCCTTGTCTAGATTGAAACTGATTATCTCAGACCCTTTGAACGGCTCAACGNNCCGCCGTATATTTCCTGGTCCTTTGCAAGCCCCTGCGCCATCTTAATCAGGTCGGAAACACGCATGCCTTCTCTAAAGCCATACATGCCGGGCATGCCTACAAGACCATTGATCTCAACCTGATTGGTCGGGTCCTGCTTGACAGTCGAAACAATTATCTGATCTCCAGGACGCAAAGCAAATGAAGATTTGCCGTTTCCATTATCGATATTTTCACTCAGAAGAATCCGATACTCTCCATTTTCGACTCGCTCCACCTGCACACTTTTCAGATATCCTCCGGGCTTGGTCCCGCCGGCCAGCTTTATTGCCTGGCCGAGAGTCAGAGGGAAAGACGGTTCATAGNNGACCAGGCCGCACAACCTCTCCACCAACTACAATTGTCTGTCCAACAGGACATACAAAAATGGAGTCGCCATCCTCAAGCAACATATCATTATCTTTACTTCCTTTAAGAAGAAAATCATAAAGATCGATATTACGTGTAGCGCAGCCGCTTCTAACCAGAGAAATATGGCGCAGCGAACCGGTTTTCTTGGGGCCACCAGCCTGATATAAGGCATTCAATACGGTAGCCACTCCTTCCAACACATAAGTTCCGGGCCGTTCCGCCTCACCGTTGACTTGTACTTGAATCGGCGAAAGGGACTGCACCGTTACATCGATTGAAAGCTGCTTAAATCTTGTTGATATTTGTCCAGTCAGTGTCTTCTGCAACTGAGAAGCTGTTCTGCCGGCAACAGCAACTCTTCCCGCTCCAGGGAAAAGAATGCTCCCGCTGCGGTCTACCTGGCGTGTATATTCATCCTGAGCCCCAAGACTCNNCAACTATAAGCAGGCTGTCCCCTTTGCGTATCTTATAGTTTGCAGGCACAGCCTTGTTATCCGGCGAGGTAGCAGGCAGTGAGTTTGTGAAAAAGCTGAGTCCGAAAACATCCCAGTCGCCACTCCAGCGCTTGTTCAGTATCTCCATAGAGACTCTGCACTGAAAAATCCTATCTTGCAGCTGAGTATACTGCAAATTATTGAACAGCGATAATTTACTGATATCTATGCTGTTGAGCTCTTTCTCGGTCAGTGAGAGGTCCTTTTCCAGTCGATCTAAATCTACCTGCATTGGCCGGACCGTCTGCCTGCGTAGATCGGTTATCCTTTTTTCTATATCATCGGCCATTGACTTTATATCATCGATTGTTTGCTGATAGTCTTCCTCGGCCTTTTGTAATTCCTCAGCCTTTGTCGGTTCGGGAGATGCTCCCTCATCGCTTTTGGTTTTATTATTGGCATCAGTAGAATTCGTATTGGTCTTAGATGCCGGTGTTTGGATCGATGTATTACCGAGGATCTTGTTGACCTGATCGGCTGTCAATCCTGAGGTAGTAAGGTCTGCCCAGGCAATGGCACTGATCAAAACCAATGCGACGATTAGGAAAATGGAAATGATGGGTTTCATAGTTTTCACACTCACAAACTCAGCAGTGGGTCAAGGTAGATTATATGTTTGGTTAAGTAGGGTGTCAAGTTGAAAGCGGCATATATCAGTAAATCGTTATCCACTCAGCCACAAAACCGTTGTTACCGTCGATCTCATTGTACTCTTCATTAGTGAGTTTATAGAAGAGCTTTAATCTAGTGCTGCAATCGAGCCAGCGGATCGCTCCAAACTCCCACGAGCTTATCCTGCCATATTGCGGAACATTGGGATCGGTGGACATTGTGGAATACCGTGTGACGAACATTGTATTCCTGTCTATGTTATAGTCTAGTTGCGCATAGAAGCCGTCTTGATAGGTGTCCTGAATCGGCCCGGGCCGGACACCATCGAAGCCCTTTCCTCTGATATATTCGCCTTTAAATGTAAAGCCGGATAGACAATACTGCAGGTCGGCTCCGTACCTGATTTTTTTGGTCGGATCATACAAAACGAGGCCTGCCGCGTTATAATACCATATTCCATAACCGTTATAGCCGGACATTCCAAAGTGAAGATTATTGAAGTTGAACTTCACATTGGCCAGCACGTCTTTTGCGTTATTATTGTCTACAGAGGAGGTTTGGCCGTTCACAGTGCCGGTCCCATTGTAAGCGCCGATAGTCCAGCAGATTTTTGAGTTGGCAGGGCCTGTAATCACCGCTCCAGTGTCTCTCTCACCTGGAAAAAAACGTCGGGCAAATAGAGCTCTTTCAGGTGTTTCTCTATTGGCTGAGGAATATGGAACTTCATATCCGAACCACCAGTGCTGCTGACCGATCTGAAAACTGGGCGAGACCGCGCTGCAATCACCGAAAGCATAATTTAGATAAGCGTCTTTCACCGAAGGGTCGTTTTTACCCATGTCGAGTTGCAGGACAGCGGTGCTCTTTAGTGTTGGATTAGCGATCATTTTGAGACGTGCCCGCCTTACAAAAAAAGTATCATAATCTAGGTTCGGATCAACCAGGTCATTCGTATAATCGAGGGTCTGGTAACGGGTTTGAATGTAGCCTCCGATCCTGATCTTTTCGAGCTTGGAGACGACGGCCTCGTTTGATTTTGTTTTGGATTCCTGTTCTTTCAGCTTGGCCTCATGCTCGGAAAGAGTCTGCTTAAGCTGCTTAATTGCTGCTTCGACAGTATCGAGCCTTGCCCCAATCACAACCAATTCAACACTAAACTCATCTATAAGCTTGGAGATCGTTGCCAAATCCTGAGGGTTCACCTCCCGGGCCGGATCTGATGAACTCCCCTGAGACTTTATGGCAGCAAACTTTTCATTGAGACCCTCAAGTATATGAGCAACAATAACCGCAAACTCGTATCGGGTGAGGGTTCTATCGCCCAGAAACATGCCGTTGGGAAAACCCGAAACATAGCCGTGCTCGACTAGTTCATTGACTGCGTCATAAGCCCAGTGGCCTTTCGGCACATCATTGGGAGCCTGAGCAGCGGAAGTCAACGCACATCCGGTTAATAGCAGCACTGCCAGAATTATTTTCAAAGACAGCCTCATTAATTACTTGTTCTTCCAAGACAATGATTGCTCGCTAAAGTCAACTTGAGTTTCCCATACGAGGGCTTTTTCAAACTTGGGATAAAAGGAAGCTTTATCGCACATCAAAAAAACTGGGAAGATATACGATATTGAGCAGGATTCCTTGATTTAATCATCGAAAACCAACAAGATATAACCCTTCATGAGAGGAATAAAATGAGCGAAGCTATCCGAGTAACAGTATGGAACGAATACTGGGCAGAAAAACAAGGCAAACCTGCCGAAATCTATCCTGATGGCATCCACAATGTCATCGCCGGTTATCTGAAAAAGCAGCCTGGTTTACAGGTGGGAACCGCAACCCAGGACGAGCCGGAGCACGGACTCACTCAGGAAGTGCTCGATAAAACCGACGTGCTGATCTGGTGGGCTCATGGCGGTCATCGNNTTCACAGGCGAGTTTTAGACGGAATGGGGCTGATTGTGCTGCATTCGGGGCATTACTCCAAGATTTTCAAAAAACTGATGGGGACCACATGCTCGCTGAAGTGGCGCGAAATAGGCGAAAAAGAGAGACTCTGGGTCATTGATCCCGGCCATCCGATCGTTAACGGCCTGCCCGAGTATTTCGAGATTCCCTGCGAAGAGATGTACGGCGAAAGGTTCGATATTCCTCAGCCCGATGAACTCGTCTTTGTGAGCTGGTTCGCAGGCGGCGAGGTATTTCGAAGCGGATGCTGCTGGCACCGTGGAAAGGGTAGAGTATTTTACTTCCGCCCCGGGCATGAAAGCTATCCCGTTTACTACCAAGAAGAAGTGCTCAAAGTCATCGGCAACGCCGTCCTCTGGGCCAAGACCAACCCAGGCGCCACACTGCGTTTCGATCACGCACCCGAGCCGATAGAAGACATAAAGCCGCTGTCATAGTCACCGGAGACAGATATGCCGCTTGCCGATAAGCCGGATGGTCTGACTGACTTTGGACTTACCCTGGAGGAAGCGATACTGCTTCCTCCAGGCAAACGGCGCACAATAGCGGGGTATCTGGCCCGATTCGGATATTACGATCAGGCTCTCGGTCTTCTAAATGTGATGGCGAGCGAGCAGCCCAATGGGATGCTCTATCGGATGTGGCTGGTCTGGGCTATGCTGGGGTGCGGTAAGATCGATGAAGCCGACGCTCTTTCAAGAGAGCTTATCATAGAATTTGCCGACAAGCTGTCTGTGATACTCACCCGTATCGATGTGCTCTTTGCTAAAGGCGAATTCGAAGCCGCCCATGAACTGCTTCAAAAAACATTCGAAGATGAACCGCGCGAAAACTATAACTACTGGGCCAGGCTGGGACTTGCCTGCCAGCGCCGCGGCTCGTGGAATAGAGCGCGCAACGCTCTGGAACGGTCGCTGACAA
>DJHI01000072.1:2138-2929 GCA_002431715.1 Armatimonadetes bacterium UBA5829 | reverse complement strand
TGGCTCTGGCTCAGCAGGAAGAGCACGACGGAAGCGAAAGCCGCGAGTTTAGAGACCATGTTGAAGACCTACGCAAGCAGGAAGAGCAACATGTCCTCGCGGAGCTGGAAAAGCCCAATCCAAGATCGACCAAACACTCGTCTACTCCCAAATTTACGGCAAATGAAGAGAGCGATAGATCGTCGGATTCGGATATAATCTCCGCAGATCAGTCTGTTCAGAGAAATCCGCAGCTCGAATCCCAGCTAAAGAAGCTTTTTGGTTTCGAAGAGTTCCGGCAAGGCCAGCAGCAGGTAATCGAGCATGTGCTGGCAGGAAGAAGCGTGCTCGCGATAATGCCG
The DNA here is from genome assembly GCA_002431715.1 of Armatimonadetes bacterium UBA5829. Lineage (GTDB taxonomy): Bacteria > Armatimonadota > UBA5829 > UBA5829 > UBA5829 > UBA5829. The sequence goes on along the minus strand of DJHI01000072.1, from coordinate 2,588 downwards.
ACCGGCGCGGGAAAGTCGCTGTGTTATCAACTCCCCGCCATGCTTCTCGACGGCTTAACTTTGGTGGTATCACCCCTGATCGCTCTTATGAAAGACCAGATCGATGGTCTTCCCGCCGACATTCAGCATCAGGTCACTCTGATAAACTCCACCCTTGAAGGAGACGAGATCGACCGCCGCCTCAAGGAGATTCGCCGCGGCAAATATAGGCTCGTATATGCGGCGCCGGAGAGGCTCAGACAGGGGCCGTTTCTGCACGCGTTGCGCAGCCGCGGGGTATCGCTTCTGGTAGTGGACGAAGCGCACTGTGTGAGCATGTGGGGACACGATTTCCGGCCAGACTATTTGTTTATCGGCAGTGCGCTGAGATATCTGGGCGAGCCTGCAGTCCTTGCCATGACGGCCACCGCCACCCCAAAGATGCGCAGGGATATATCCGACCAACTTGGC
>DJHI01000072.1:636-2092 GCA_002431715.1 Armatimonadetes bacterium UBA5829 | reverse complement strand
GCCAGCTCAACGTAATCAGCACCGGCACTCACAGGCCAAACCTGTTTTTGGAATCGAAGTCGCTGCACTCCGATGAGGAGAAGATGCGCGAGGTTATCAAGCTCTGCAAAGAGATAGACGGAGCCGGAATTATCTACACGCGCTCCCGGAAAAAAGCTGAGGAGCTTGCACGAATTCTCTCACGCGAGCGTGTGCGTGCAACCTATTACCATGCCGGAATGGAGTCCGATGAGCGTACACGTACCCAGGAAGAGTTTATGGACGGCAGATGGCGGGTGATCTGCGCGACCGTCGCATTCGGTATGGGGATAGACAAACCGGATGTAAGGTTTGTGATTCATTATTCCCTGCCCGAGGCCCTGGAAGATTATTACCAGGAGGCCGGACGGGCGGGCAGAGACGGGCTGCCTTCACGCTGCATCCTGCTATTTACCTCTTCAGACAAGGCCAGCATCACCCGCTGGATGCGCCAGGAGCGAATTGATGCAAAAGTGCCCCGCGAAAGTTATAAGATAATTCGTGAACTCACTCTCGATTCGCCCTTTATGGCTGTTCACCCGGATGATTTCGAGCGCGAACTGAGGCAGGACGAGACCAGAATTCGCGTGGCCATCAGTATGCTCGAAGATATTGAAATGGTCCGCAGGCATCCCGATGTCCCGATGACCATGACTATCGGGCTTACACATAAAGGTTCGGACCAAAACGGCGAACTGGCCGAATTCATCAGAAACGCGCGGTTGCGCCCCCGGCAGCGATTGTCGGTTGAGACAATGAACTTGAGCAGCCGGACCGGCATCCCACCTCATAATCTGGAAGAAAGGCTTCTCAACTGGCAGGATGAAGGTTATTTGACCTATTGGGGATCGGGACGGGTAATGCTTCTCGAACGGCTCCCTGCGCCCAGGGACTCTAGATACCGGCTCGATGATCTGATATCGCGCTATGCTAAGGTGCAGGAGGCGCGGGTTGAAGAGGTATTTCGCTACGCCGAAACTCACAGGTGCAAGCACGATACAATAGCCGCACACTTCGGCGAGCCCGCCATTACAAACTGCTCGGCCTGCGACAACTGCTCTTCAATCTATGCTTCGGATGAACCGCTCAGTAAGCACGCCGCACCCGCAAAAGAGAGCTTGACTGATGAGCAAAAAAGGCTGAAAGTCATAGAAACAGTAAATATGATCCCCGGAAAAGTCGGTTTCACCGGCCTTATGCGAGTGCTTAAAGGCTCGATTACAAGTTATATCAAAAGCGACACCTGCCCTAACTTTGGAATCTTCGCAAACCTCCCTAGAACCACGGTCGAGCGATGTGTAAGCGAACTCCTGGAAGATGGCTTAATCCACCGTGATGACAGCGAATATCGCCTTATCTGGCCGCATAGCCCGCATTATTTGTGATGAGATACGGATTTCGCGTTAATGCTCGCGCAATCCGATTGTGGTGAATAATG
>DJHI01000072.1:0-577 GCA_002431715.1 Armatimonadetes bacterium UBA5829 | reverse complement strand
GTCTGATACTGGTCATGATCTGCCTGACGGATATGCTCGTCACGCTCTTCTGTGTGCAATCAGGGATGGCCGTCGAGCAGAACCCGATAATGGCGGCGTGCTTTAACCGAGGTCCGGGGATGTTTGTGGTTGTAAAGATGCTTAGTTTTGTGCCTTTTGTAGTAGCTGTAGAGCTATATCGAAAGAAAAATCCAAATTTTGCGCGCAATGTCTGCCGGTGTGCAATCGGCCTTTATTTGACTCTTTTTACAATACTGACCCTTGGTGTAAATATGGCGTAAATAAAGATTGCATCCCTGCCCGCTCCCTGATAACCGGCTGGTCCCCAAAAACCGGCCGGTTATCTGTGTACGTCTCAGCTATGGTATACTTATTATAGTTATTAGTTATTGTTTCGGGACTGAAGTCCCGAAACACCGGGCTTTTGTAACTGCTCATGCAAGGTGAGCATGCTGAACCATCTCGGCTTTTTTAACTTTCAGACTTTTTGACGTTCAACTAAACTATGTTTACACGCATCTTAATATCAATATCCCTGCTGATTGCAGCTTCATCGAATCTTCTTGCCGCGGAGCCT
>DJHI01000179.1 GCA_002431715.1 Armatimonadetes bacterium UBA5829 | reverse complement strand
ATGCGGTGAAGAGACCGCTCTCATCGCCTCCATAGAGGGCCAGAGAGGTATGCCAAGACCGAAGCCGCCGTTCCCGGCGCAGTCCGGTCTCTGGGGCAAACCTACCGTAATCAACAATGTCGAGACATATGCAAACGTCTCTAAAATAATATTGCACGGAGCCGAATGGTTCAGAAGTTTCGGCGTCGAAAAGTCGCCTGGAACCAAGACATTCTCCATCACCGGCGAGGTCAGAAATACCGGACTTATTGAAGTCCCGCTTGGAACGACTATCAGACAGGTCGTATACGACATCGGCGGCGGAATCCGAACCGAAGGGCACGAGTTCAAAGCCGTTCAGATAGGTGGGCCGTCCGGCGGATGTCTTACCAAAGAACATCTCGACCTGCCGCTCGATTACGACAGTTTGAGAGCCGCGGGAGCGATGGTCGGCAGTGGTGGGCTCGTTATTCTTGACGAGGGAACCTGTATGGTCGAGGTCGCTCGCTACTTCATGACATTCACTCAGAGTGAATCGTGCGGTAAGTGCGTGCTCTGCCGCGAGGGAACCAAGCGAATGCTCGAAATCCTCGAGAAGATCGTTCACGGCAACGGCACTCTGGAAGATATCGATCTTCTTGAAGAGCTTGCAATGACCGTAAGGGACGGCTCGCTCTGCGGACTCGGCAAGACGGCTCCTAACCCGGTGCTTTCGACTTTGAAGTATTTCCGCGATGAGTATGTCGCGCACGTTGTTGATAAGGTCTGCCCGGCAGGCCAGTGCCATGCGTTCAAGACATATTCGATCATCCCTGAGAGGTGCAAGGGCTGTGGTCTGTGTGCCAAGAAGTGCCCGGTCGGCGCTATCTCCGGTGAGATCAAGAGTCCGTTCGTGATAGATGCCAACAAGTGTATTAAGTGCGGCGTCTGCGCGGATGTGTGCAAGTTCGAGGCGGTAACCTTATAGGGAATAGGGATTAGGGGTTAGGGATGAGAAGGCTTTTTCTATTCCCTATACCCCATCCCCTAACCCCTAAAGCAAGGGAGTTTATGATGGATAAAAATTATATAACAGTAGACGGAACCCGGGTAGAACTGGCCGGTGAGAAAAATCTGCTTGAAGTGATACGAAAGGCCGGAATAGACCTGCCTACATTCTGCTATCACTCCGAGCTTTCAGTTTACGGCGCCTGCCGAATGTGTATTTGCGAGATCGAAGGTCGAGGACTTCAGCCGACATGCTCCACGCCGCCTGAGCCCGGAATGGTCATTAGAACCAATACCGAAAAGACCATGCGGATTCGCAAGATGGCTCTTGAGCTTTTGCTGGCTAATCACCACGGCAACTGCCAGACCTGCGAAAAGAACACCAACTGCCGGTTGCAATCACTCGCCGAAAGGCTCGGCGTTAAGGATGTTCGATTCCCCAACGGATCGCAGTCCCAGCCGGTGGATATGTCAAATAAATCTCTCGTTAGAGACCCGAACAAGTGCATACTTTGCGGAGACTGCGTGCGCATGTGCAAGGAAGTTCAGGGAATCGGTGTTCTGGACTTCGTGGGACGCGGGTCTTCCGTTAAGGTCAGCCCGGCGTTCGGCAAAGGTCTGAACGAGGTCGAGTGCGTATACTGCGGGCAGTGCTCCACAGTATGCCCGACCGGCGCGCTTACCGTAAAGAGTGAAGTGGACAAGGTCTGGAAGGCGATCTATGACCCGGAGAAGGTCGTAATCGTTCAGATTGCTCCGGCTGTAAGGACGGCCGTGGGCGAGTCTTTCGGCGTGCTGGACGGCGAGCTTGCCATGGGCAAGACCGCTGCCGCTCTGCGCAAGATCGGCTTTTCGAGGATCTACGACACCTCGTTCACAGCGGATCTTACCACAATCGAAGAAGGAACCGAGTTCCTTAAGAGGCTTGAAACAGGAGAAAAACTTCCGCAGTTTACAAGCTGCTGCCCGGCTTGGGTGAAATATGTCGAGCAGTTTTATCCTGAGTTCGTTAACAACCTTTCGAGTTGCAAGAGCCCGCAGCAGATGTTCGGCTCACTTGCTAAAAAATATCTGCCGCAGGACCTGGAGGTCAAGCCGGAGAACCTGATCGTGGTCTCGGTGATGCCGTGCACGGCTAAGAAGTTCGAAGCCGCGCGACCTGAGTTTGCACAGGATGGTATTCCAGATGTCGACGTGGTTCTCACCACTCAAGAACTTGTGAAAATGATCAGCCAGGCCGGTATCGTATTCAGCGAGATTCCGCCGGAGTCGATGGATATGCCATTCGGTTTCAAGACCGGCGCGGGCATTATCTTTGGAGCCAGCGGTGGCGTTGCCGAAGCGGTGTTGAGACTTGCGACAGCTCAGGAAGGCCAGCCGAACCGAAGTTATGAGTTCTATCAGGTTCGCGGTCTCGACGGCGTAAAAGAGCTTGAAGCCACAATAAATGGTGAGACGGTTCGCCTTGCCGTTGTAAATGGGCTAGCAAATACTCGCGAACTGCTCGAAAAGATCAAGAGCGGTGAGGCGAAGTATGATATAGTCGAAGTTATGAGTTGCCGAGGAGGTTGTATCGGCGGAGCAGGACAGCCGTCCCCGAACGACATGGACGCTCGCGAGAGGCGAAAGAACGCTATTTATGACTGTGACAGGGTCCAGACTCTGCACAACGCGAAAGACAACCCGTTCGTTCAGGAAGCATATCGCAACTGGCTAAAAACTCCGAACAGCCCGGCCGCCCATCACCTGCTGCACACTCAGTATAAACATCGCAGGAGACTGACCGGCGAGGTGATCGAGGTTCAGGAAGGCGCTGCTAATGATAAAGTCAATGTAAGCGTCTGTATCGGAACCTGCTGCTACACCAACGGCTCATACGATACGATGCGAAAGCTGATGGACCTCGTTGAGAAGAAAGGGCTTTCCGATAAGATCGATTTCAAGGCCAGCTTCTGCTTTGAAAATTGCGATAAAGGACCGAATGTCGAGGTCAACGGAAAAGTGCACGGGCAAGTGACGCCTGATAAGGTCGAGGACTTCCTCGAGAAGATAATCGAGCCTGCTATCGATGGCGTGACTGTCAAAGCATAATCGAGATAATGCAACGGGTGGCGATTCCGAATCGCCACCCAGATCTGAAGAAAATTTCACAACCCGGAAAATTCGTTACTCCAATACCAATCATGCTTCCACTTATACTCTGCTTTGCACGGTTTGTCTCCTCTATAGATCCATAACATCGACCCCACCGCCGGAAGCAAATTGAAATCGCTCAACCAGGTTTGCCGCGAGACACCACCTCTGTCCACTTCTTATGTATACTTCAAGGCGTGTCGGTACCCGCAATGGTGTTCCGCTTCGCTCATCGGCTTGAATCGTTCCAACAGCTAATGCAATATCGGATGTTGCAATGACGTCTGTATTTTCAATATGTATGGTGGATACATCAAGAGCNNTTGTTGCCGCACCCAACTCACGCCGGAATGAGAAAAATCCTGAATCGCAGAGTATCCCTCTATAGCTGTTTACATCACCAGTCTTAAGAATTTCAATCTCATTTTTGACAAGGGCTTTGACAGGATGTGTGTCGCTTACCGAAAGCATTTTTGCGGAACCAGCCGGGGTCAGAATCGATTTCAGCTTTGCACCTTTAAGTCCCAAGGGAGCTTGTAAATCAATAGTGGAGCCTGATCTTTGAATGAGCAAGCTCACAGACGTCGCCCCTTTTCGGTTGATGATAGTTATTGGATCGATGCTGAATAAAACCGGGTCTAAATCCTCTCCATTGCAGGCGATAATGATATCTCCGGTTTTAAGTTTTGCTTTGTCGGCAGGTGAGTCGGTTTCAATCGAAACAACCTCAGCGCGCACATTCATAATTGCAGGCATACTGAAGCAGACCCTCCAATGTGAATCTCTTTTAACCGCAATAACAAACTGCTCGCTGCTTTCGACCTTACCTGTACTGAACTTGTCGGTGACCATTATGCGAATGAAAGCAAGATCATTTTTTACGGCTATTCGCCGCCCAGTTACCTCACGCGCCAGCAGACCGTTCACTGGCCATACTTGATTTTGTACAGCTTTAAGAACCCTATTTTTCTCAAAGGCGAAAGCACCCTGAGCGGGATCAGGATATTCGCCTATAAGCAGCAACACTTCATCTGAATACTGAGCCGAAAGAAGATCGATGTCATGTAACCTATGAGCTTTTTGAATGTTATCAAACATTTCATTGATACTATCTATCTCATCGGCGTTCGCACAATTGATGATCAGGCATATTATCATCAGAGTTATTACATATCTCAATACTCTTTCCATTGCATTAGCCCCCGGATAATATGATCAGGTAAGATATGTCATATATACTTGTTCTCATTGGATTGGGTCAGGTATTAGACACATGTAGAAAAATATCCTTCCTGTGAAATTTGCTTAAGGAGAACTGCGACAAGGGGCCAAACGTCGAGGTCAATGGCAAAGTGCATGGACAAGTGGTACCGGATATGGTCGAAGACTTCCTTGAGAAGATAATCGAGCCTGCTATCGATGGCGTGACTGTCAAGGCATAATCGAGATAATGCAATGGGTGGCGATTCGGAATCGCCACCCATTGCATTATCCCATTTTTACTTTTATGGCTACAATTCCTCTAGAATGCATGCTAAATCGTAAGAAGGCGGACTAGACAAAGGATTCTCCAAATACTTGTGCGGTAATGCATGTTTATCTTCCATCCTCTCTCGAAATATATTGATTCCTTGAAGAGTCTTCTCGAATGGATCCTCATCTTTCCTCGGCCATATACAATCTTCTAGACCAGGAATATTCTCGTGGATATTGTCCCACATAACGCTCACATTTTCACCACAACGCACTTGTTCTGTTTCCAAGAGTATAGCTCCCTTGATCAGCAGGCAGCGAGTAGCACATAAATATTTAAGCGATGATTCGTGCCATCCTCTCGCACGAGCGCGAACCATTTGATAGCAGCCGCGTTCCTGAAGATGCCACTGAACCGAGGCAAGAGCCTGCTTGAATTGGTCCTGTGAAAGTTTGATTCCCATTGGCAATGGAATATCTAAACTTGCTGCCATTTTTGCACCTTTACTGATCAAACCCTCAGGAAATGATATTTGATGCATTTGCTCTTCAAGCATTACCCGAAGTTGTTCTAGAATGCTCTGAGCCTCGGCATTCAGATGCTTCGCCAACGCCCACTGCCATTTATGAAATGGCAACGGAACGTTTTCGCGATGAAATAAGAGCGGTAATGCTCTATTGACAATGCTATAGCTGAGCAGCCCAACAAAACGTTTCTGAGTTGGAGCACTTAATCTTCCTAGATTGCATCGTATATCTTCAAGTTGTCCGGCATATCTATCGGCAGCCCGCTCAGCAAAACCCTGAGGCATTCGAGCAAGTGAATCACTGATGATTTGCATTTGATCACAAGGATCATATATTGGAATGAGATTTTGAACCCAATGAAGGTGATCATTATAGAAATCATCCCAACTTCCCTGACCGTCGAATAAAATACCGATATCCTCTCGATGCCAGGTACTGATCCCGATGCGTAAATCTTTCTTAGTGCGCTGACGAAAAGTTGCTATCTCAGGATCGCCAAATGCCCAATTCACCCATTCTGTTTCTCGGACGTTATATTCTTCTTCTGGAATAATTAGTATCGTATCAATATCCGAATATTCGTCAGCTAGGCCATACGCAACTGAAGAGCAGACAGCAAAGAAGCTTTTTTCAATTAACTCCGGATGGTGATGCTGCAGGTAAGGACGGATTATATCTTTGAATGCCTGCTTTGCGATTTTTCTGTAGCGTAGACTGTGGCTTGTAGGTTCGATATGATTCATAATTTCCCCCATTTTTTTCTCTAAATGAAGGCCGTTATGATCAATCCGGCAAAATAAAAAAACCGTAAGTCTTGTCAATCACACGCGGCCAACCGGCCCCGTGAGCTCGACCCAACTACGGCGTATGTCGCATGGTCTCTCGCGAGTTAGAGATAGATTATTTCAAGTATGATAATATCTGAATTCTCGCCTGTCAAATATTTTTAATACCGCATACTGCAAGGGAATTGATCTAGTAGTGTGTAACTGCGTCAGTCACTCGCCGCAGGACGGTATAAGGCGGCAAATCATCTTTTAGCACGATAGTGTCCTGATTATTGGCATGGTCGAAGTTATTGCCATCGATCGTGGTCAGCGGGTTTGGAAGAGTGTAATCGGATACACCGTCTGGTGTCAGCAGTTCGAGTTTTTCGCCGGCATATATCGTGTTTTTCACTTCACAGATTCTTTGCCCATTGTGGATTTGCTCTGTCGTGCTGGCGACCATGACCGAAGTCGATTGATATTTATGCGTGCCGGTTTCGTAATCGTCTGGCGTTATTTCGCCTTTCATAAATCCGAAAGAGTAGCCTCGATTACTTACTCGCCCGAGGAGCTTATATGCTGTTTCCTGCGGCGTATCTTTGCCGTCCAGCACAGCCCTGTAGACAGATAGCACAGCCGCCAGATAATGCACATTCTTCATGCGGCCCTCTATCTTAAGAGATGCGACTCCGCATCTCACCAGTTCGGGAACGAATGGGAACAGCGCGAGGTCACGGCTGTTGAAGAGATACAGACCTCGATTGTCCTCAAAAACCGGGAAATATTGGCCGGGGCGTTTTTCTTCCATGAGGGCATAGTTCCACCGGCAGGGTTGAGTGCACTCTCCCCTGTTAGCCATGCGACCAGTCAGATAATCGCTGATCGCGCATCTGCCTGAATATGAAAAGCAGACGGAGCCGTGGATAAAGACCTCCGTCTCCACATTCTCGCCTTCGAGGTTATGCTGAATTTCTTCGATCTTCTTCAGAGAAAGCTCGCGTGCCAGGTTCACCCGCTTTGCCCCCAGGTCACGGTAGGCAAGAACGGCCTGCCAGCTTGTTGTGTTGGCCTGGGTGCTGACGTGTATCGGGGTTCGCAGATTCAGCTGNNCGCAGAGCGCGCATGACGCCGAGGTCTGAGACTATAAACGCATCCGCGCCTATTTCGTCTAGGGCCGACGCCGTATGCATCAGCTCATCATATTCACTCGAAAACGGATATATATTGAGGGTTACGTAGCCCTTTCGGTTGTTCTGATGAAGGTAATCAAGGCCGGTGCGAGCATCGTCCAGCGAAAAATTACCTGCGTAGCTCCTAAGGGAAAAATCGGTGACGCCGAAGTAT
>DJHI01000224.1:3545-8672 GCA_002431715.1 Armatimonadetes bacterium UBA5829 | reverse complement strand
TTATGGAAGCTGAGTCTGAGCTTGTCGCCGGTTTCAACACAGAGTACTCCGGCATGAAGTTCGCTCTCTTCTTTCTCGCTGAGTTTGCCGAGTCGTTCACCCTTTCGGCGATTATCGTGACTCTGTTCCTCGGCGGCTATCAGCCACCGATCCATGCACTCGGTGGGCAGCTGACTGGAATTGCATTTTCAGCCGTTTCGCTGCTCTGGTTTATGGCGAAGTGCTGGCTGCTGGTAGTGTTTATAATGTGGATTCGATCGACTCTGCCCCGTGTGAGGGTCGACCAGCTTATGAACCTATCTTGGAAGGCTCTTATACCAACAGGGCTTGCCAATCTGCTCCTTACCGGCGCATATGTAGTCTTTTGGATGTCCAGATAATGTCTACCGTATTGACAGATATAAAAAACTCCTTCGCGAGTATCATAAAGGGCCTGAAGGTCACCGCAATAAACTGGAGCTTTACCCGCCCGTGCGTGACCGAGCTCTACCCGGAGCAGAAGCCGGAGCTTCCCGAGGCTTATCGCGGAATGCCGACGCTTCCAGTGCATCCTGAAACGGGTCGATCCGACTGCATTGCCTGCGGCGCATGCGCAAGGATGTGTCCTGAGGAGATAATTACAGTCGAAGTGGACAAGTCCGACCCTAAAGATCGGAAGCCCGCTGTCTTCGAGATAGATATCTCGCGATGTATGTTCTGCGGGCTCTGCATGGAGGTCTGTCCGAAGAACTGCCTTAGGCCCGCGCGGACATTCGAGCTTGCAACCTGCACCCGCGAGGGAATGGTCTACGGCCTGGAAAAACTGCAAGAACTCGGCGGCATGCTGCCGCCGGAACCTGAGACTAAAGTGGTCGGTAATGAGAAAGACACATCACCCAGCACCTAACACCTATTACCAGGGATTGCTATGCAAATCTTAGGATTCTATATAACCGGATATCAGATCGCTTTCATCGCAGTCGCGGGGATTACCGTGCTTTCGGCTATCGGCGTTGTTTTGATGCCAAACATCCTGCGCGCGGCGCTGTGTTTGGGGCTGATGCTCTTTGGAGTAGCTGGCATCTACGCACTGATGAACGCGCCGTTTTTGGCGGCGGTTCAGGTGATGATCTATGTCGGCGCAATTACGACCATGATCATCCTCGCGATCTTCCTTTCGCACAGAGTCATGAAGATCGGGTTTTCCCAGGCGATCTATAATCCACTATTGGCCGCTGCAGCAGCGGGCGTAATGTTCCTGTTCCTGCTTGTGACCGTAGCCAACTCCGTATGGGTCCGCGAGATAACGGCCGGAGGCCCGGCAAGGACGAATGTCGGGGTCGACGCGGTTGCTACGGCTCTTCTGCAACCGTATGTGTTTCCGTTCGAGCTTGCATCGGTGGTGCTGCTTGCGGTTTTGATTGGTGCTGTAGTGATAGCCAAGGAGGATACCGCTGATGCATAGTGTTGGATACGGAATCCCGATCAGTTGGATATTGACCCTCGGCGCTATGCTCTTTTGCATCGGTCTTTTTGGAATGATGGTCCGCCGCAGCGCCATTGGAATGCTGCTTTCGATAGAGCTCATGCTCAATGCAGCCAATATCAATCTGGTGGCGTTCGGCTCTTATCTGAAACTGCCGACCATAGCCGGTCAGGTCTTTACCATATTTGTAATCACCCTCGCTGCTGCCGAAGCGGCAATAGGGCTCGCGATAGTAATCAATATATATAGAAACGAACAGCATATCGACGCCGATAAGATCAGCGCGATGAAGATGTAGGGAAGTTTTAGTTGTAAGTTATTAGTTTCACAAACTGCATGGTCATACGCCATCAAGAACTAAGAGCTAAAGACTAAAACTAATAACCAAAAGGAGAAGGGATGCGGAAGGCTTTTGCCTGTTTGTTATTAGTCTTATTGTTGAGTGCGACTGGTTTCGCTGAGGAGCCGAAGGCTTATCAGATACCGACAATTTCCTGGCACGGCCTTACCGGCCTGTACGTGATTCCGACGGCCAGAACCTTGGGCCAGGGCAGGCTGGGGATGGGCTATAGTGAGTCGCGGCATGTGGAGTATGTCTGGGACGGCAGATTTCTGGATCGCCAGGTGCGCGCGACCCTGAACTACGGTATCACGGACAATATCGAGATATCGGGAAATTATGTAAGAGATTTATTCAAGACAGGCGATCTTTTCAGGCCGACCCTTTCTAACCAGGGTTTCAACACCTGGAGCCTTAAGTGGCGGTTTATGAATGAGACCAAACGCCGTCCGGCAGTGGCCTTTGCTGTGCGCGATATATTTAACGACATGCAGGATATCGAGCCGCTCACTGATGTGAATAACGGCACCAAGTTTTTCCTTTTGGCCACGAAAAGGCTTGTCGAGAGGAAAGACACCGGCCGCTTTATAGACGGCACTGTCGGCATAGCCAAGGACGATCAGGAAATATCCGGGCTGTTTGGGGTGGAACTGGCAGTATCGTCGAGTGTCAGTTTTATAGTTGAGGGCATGTGGGATTCGCCCTATCTCAATTTCAGAGATATCTATCTGCACAGTGATCGTAAGGGCGTGAGCGACCAGCCCGGGCGTTTTATATTCGACACGGGCATCAGGTTTTATCCCGATGTCCTTCCGGGTCTTGTGATAGACATGGGGTTTGTCGCCGACGGCCAGCCTGAATATTCGTGGGGCTTCAGCTACGTTTTTGGGTTATAGTAACTTTTTGAGGTTCAGATGAACCGGACTGATAGCTGCGAGAGCGGCACATACGGCTGGAAAATATTATTTTTGTATGCCGTTTTAGCGATAGGCATAGTCGTTTTGCCTCCGCTTTTGAATGTAAGCGGGCTGCCGAGCATAAGCAGTTCTCGCGGCGAATCATACAAGATATTTGAGATATTCGGTTTTTGTTGCATGGCGGCGCTTGCTGTCGTGGCGTACATTGAAATCAGAAGACGGAAATCGCTTGGGCCTGCCGGTATTTTGCCGGTATTGATATTTGTGCTGGTATGCGGGCACCTGGCTATGCTTGTCAGCGAGATCACTTTTAAGGTGGACGATTACCAATGCTATACATCGGCTGCTGAGAAAATTTTGCAGGGCCGGAACCCATATGGCGGCGGGTATCTGTATCCGCCGGTGCTTGCTGAGGGAATAGCCGGAGTCTACCTTATCATCACTGGTCTTGTCGGAATGGTCGGAGCCAAAGCTAGTGAAGCTCAGATATGGGCAAATGTATTTTATCTCTGGCAGTGCGCCCAGTTCTTTTTAGCTCTTGCTGCTTATTTACTAAGCGTCAGGTTCGTAAAGACTCTCGGCGCGAGAGGCATTCTGCCGGTTGTGATAGTAGCGGCCGTTTACGTGTTTGACATACCGCTGCTGCGCACGTTCAGGTGGAACCAGGCGAACCTGCTGATGCTGGTCTCGATTTTATGCGCGCTCGTATTTATCGAGAGGCGGCCGTATCTGGCTGGTGGAATGCTCGCCGTCGGCGCTTGCATAAAACTCTATCCGCTGGCGGTTTTACTGCCGGTGATCTTAACCNNCCCGCCGCTGGAAGGCTCTTGCGGGTTTTGCCATCGCGGGGCTTGCGATTCTTGCCATAGATACCGGTTTTGGCAGGCATCTCGACTCTTGGCGCTGGTATTTGGATTTTATGCACGGTTTCCCGCGGGGTTTTCCGCTCAGTACTACGAACCGAGATAACAGTTTATTTGGCGTGCTTACACGGTCCGCCTGGTATATAGCGCCTTATAACGGCTATCATTTCGCTTATAGACTTTCGCTGATTTTATGGCGTGTGGCAAGCGCCGCCGCCGGCGTATGGGTCGCTCTGCGGTTTGTAAAGCGCGAGAAATCGTTTGCTGCTATAAAGANNTGATGCTGATGATAACGAGCTTGCCCGGGCGGCTCGGTTTTCGGGACATGCCGCCGATATTCTGGCGTTGGCTTTGATAGCATCGCCTTTAGTTTGGGAGCATCATTATGTGCTTGCCGTACCGGTTATTTTGTGGGCGATCATTAGTCAGCATAGAAGAAATATTTGGCTTATCGGAGTAGGGAGCCTTTTGATATTGCTCCCGCCGACATTTAATATCTGGCCTTTCAGCTACCACCGTCTTGCCGGTCTTTTGATGCTATTAGCCGCAACCTCACCGGTGGTGAATCTGGCGGAGCATAAGAAGAATATTAGTGATTTTCAGAATAGCTTAAAAACAAGTTGGACAAACGATTAGTCTTATGACCAATTCAAAATTCAAAATTCAAAATCCAAAATCCAAAGCTGGGGTGGAAAAGTGATCGATTACACCTGGCTGATACCCGTGCTGCCGGTTGTCGCCTTTGCGCTCATTATTGCGTTCGGACGCAAATTGCCGGGCCAGGGCGCGTATGTGGCTATAGCCGCTATGCTGGCATCATTTGTGGTAGCTGTGTCTGTTGCGGCTAAGTGGCTCTTGGGTGGGGTGCATGAGGGGCCTTTCAGCATAACCGTTCCCTGGATGCCCGCTGGAAATATCACTATCGATATGGGCTTCAGCGTGGATGCGCTCTCGTGCGTGATGCTGATGGTAGTGACTATAGTCGCCTCGATGGTAATGATCTATTCGGTCGGCTATATGCACGGCGACAAGCGCTACCCCAGATATTTTGCGTATGTCTCGCTCTTCTCGGCGGCTATGCTCACACTGGTCATCGCCAATAACATCCTGCTGATGTTTATGGCGTGGGAGCTTGTTGGCCTTACGTCATACCTTTTGATCGGGTTCTGGTTCGAGAAGCCGTCCGCCATGCGCGCCGCCAAGAAGGCGTTTTTGGTAACGAGAGTCGGCGATGTCGGTTTTATGGCGGGTATGATACTTCTCTTCATCAAGACCGGCTCGTTCAACCTTTTCGGCCCGTCCGGTATATTCGAGAATCTGGACAAGATGACGGGAATAGTAAATATTGGGCATCTAGCGATCCCTCTCGTGGGACTTGCTGGGCTGCTGCTCTTCTGCGGGGCTGTCGGTAAATCCGCACAGTTTCCTCTGCATGTCTGGCTTCCAGACGCCATGGAGGGCCCGACTCCTGTTTCTGCGTTAATTCACGCTGCGACAATGGTCGCGGCGGGCGTATATCTGGTCGCGAGGATGTATCCGGTG
>DJHI01000224.1:0-3540 GCA_002431715.1 Armatimonadetes bacterium UBA5829 | reverse complement strand
GCGGAATCGCCCTTAATGCGGTTGCATATGTCGGAGCATTCACGGCATTATTTGCCGCATCAATCGGTATCGCGCAGAACGATATCAAGAAGGTTCTTGCCTATTCAACCGTGAGCCAGCTCGGGTATATGGTAATGGCCCTTGGTGTATTCGGCTATGTGGCCGCAATATTCCACCTGATGACGCACGCCTTCTTCAAGGCGCAGCTCTTCCTAGGCTCGGGCAGTGTGATTCACGGAACGGGCACTCAGGATATGCGCGAGATGGGCGGCCTCAAAAAGAAGATGCCGTGGACCTACTGGACATTTCTCGTTGCAACCCTTTCCCTGTGCGGAATCCCATTTATAACCGCCGGAGGCTGGAGCAAGGAAGAGATTCTCACAGTCGCATTCCACACGAACAAGATCGTCTTCTGGGCGGGAGTTTTAGGCGCGTTTACCACGAGCTTTTATATGTTCCGCTTGGTCTATAAGACCTTCCACGGCGAGCCTAATGATCACGAGATACACGCTCACGAAAGCCCGAAAGTAATGCTTGTGCCTCTGGTGATTCTCGCCACTTTAGCGATTTTTGCGGGTTATGTCGGCACGCCGTTCAAAAATATGTTCGAGCACTCCATGATGCCGGTTTTGGGTCATCACTCTGAGATGATCTTGGAGAAGGTCCTGGAGGAAGCGCAGGTTTCGGGCGGGTTCAACACTCCCGTTTTCCTGATCGGCACATGCGCCGCTCTGCTTGGAATTTTCCTTGCCACACTTATCTGGAAGTGGCATGTAGTCAAAATCGAAAAGCTCGAGCCTGCATTCGGCTGGCTCGCTAAGATAGTTGAGAATAAATACTATATCGACGAGCTCTATCAAGCGACAATCATCCGCGCCTTGATGCTCATTGCGGCGCTCATGTTCTGGTTCGATAAGTGGGTGATCGACTATGTGATCGTAAACGGCGTCGGTTATCTCTCTCTTGTCGTATCCGTCGTGTGGGACTGGTGTGATAGAAACATTGTCGATGGTCTTGTAAATCTCACGGGCTGGATAACCGGCACACTTGGGCGCGGACTGCGCTACATCCAGACCGGTGTCGCCCAGCAGTATGTCTTTCTATTGGTTGTCTCGATCGCGCTTATGAGCGTGATTGCTTTCTGTGTCGCCGTAATCGGCAATCATTCGGAGGTATCATGGATCCCACCAATCACTGGATTCTTCCATTAATCACATTCCTGCCGCTCTTGGGTGCGGCGCTGATAATGTTCGTTCCAAAGGAGAAGCCGAGCGTAATCAAGGCTCTTTCGATTCTTGTTAGCCTTGTACCGCTTGTCATCTCGATATGGCTCTGGTTTGCGTATAAGCACGGCGGGGCGCAGTTCCCGAACGGCGTGCAGTTCGGCATCGATGTCCCGTGGATTCCCAGTCTGGGCGTGAGCTTCGCGATGGGTGTAGACGGCCTCAGCGTGCCGCTTATCTTTCTGACGGCTCTTCTTACGACCCTGAGCCTGGTCTACTCGACATTTATCGAGGTGCGGCCCAAGGAATACTTCTGGATGTTCCTGCTCCTTGAGACGGGTATGTTCGGTGTCTTCACGGCGATGGACTTTGTCCTCTTCTTCGTCTTTTGGGAGGTTTCGCTGGTGCCGATGTATTTCCTGATCGGTATCTGGGGCGGCCCAAGAAGAGAATACGCCGCTATCAAGTTTTTCTTATATACGATGGTCGGAAGTATGGCGATGCTTCTTTCGATCCTTGCTATGTATTTCCACACAACAGCGGCAGGCGGCGGCCATACATTCAGCATGCTTGCGATGGCTCAGCAGGCTATGACAAACGGCGACGCAGTGCCTTTGAATATAGCCGCTCTGGTTTTCTGGGGACTTTTCCTGGGGTTTGCGGTGAAAGTTCCTATGTTCCCGTTCCATACATGGCTTCCCGATGCCCACGTCGAGGCTCCGACCGCAGGTTCCGTGATCCTTGCCGGAGTTCTCCTCAAGATGGGCAGCTATGGGTTTATGAGGGTGCTGATGCCTATGATGCCGGGCCAGTTCGCAAGGTTCTGGTGGGTTATCGCAATTGTCTCACTTATAGCTATCATCTACGGCGCATTCGTCGCTATGGCTCAGAAAGACCTCAAAAAACTTATCGCTTATTCGTCGGTTAACCATATGGGATATGTGACTTTGGGATGTGCGGTTGCTGCCAGCACTGTCGGCACTTTGGCGACTCGATCCGCCGCTCTTAACGGCGCTCAGATGCAGAACTTCAGCCACGGGTTAATCACAGGCGCGCTCTTCCTTCTGGTCGGCGTGGTCTATGAGCGAGCGCACACCAGAGACTTGAGCGCATTCGGCGGCCTTTGGGCTAAGGTTCCGGTCTATGCCGGAATGCTCGCATTCTGCAGCTTCGGATCACTCGGCCTGCCTGGAATGACGGGATTTATTGCCGAGCTTTCAGTTCTTACAGGTACATATGCAGCGGCGCCAATACTTGCTGGGCTTGCCTTGATCGGTATTGTAGTGACAGCAGCGTATATGCTCTGGATGCTCCAAAGGGTGCTGCTTGGTCCTCTCAACCCGAAGTGGGAGAAGATGCCGGATGCCGATGCCCGCGAGGTTATTAGCATCGCGCCCCTAATGGCTCTTACGCTATTTTTTGGAATTATCCCGAGCGCGGTAATGTCGTTCTTCGGCAATGCATCGGAAGCAATCATACGAGTGCTGCATCCATAGAGTATGGTTATAATGGTATAGATGTCGGTCAACGTAATTCCCTCTCCCCCCGTAGGCGGGAGAGGGTTAGGGTGAGGGGGAAATGTCGAAGAACCCAACCCAGCTATCAAGAAAGCTCAGAAGAGATCAGACACCTGCAGAAAGAATAGTATGGTTGAAGCTGCGTGATCGCCAAATGAATGGACAAAAATGGCGGCGACAGCAACCAATAGATCAATATGTGGTCGATTTTCTCTGTCCTGAACTTAAATTGATAGTAGAAATCGACGGCGATGTTCATGCTTTTCAAGAAACGCAAGATAAAAGACGGCAAGCTTATTTGGAGGCACAGGGCTTCCGCGTAATGAGATTTACAAATAACGATATTATTAAAAATCTGGATGGGGTTTTAGCGATGCTTTGGGAGCTTTGCCAGTAGGAGGAAAATCCCCTCACCCTAGCCCTCTCCCGCAAAGGGGAGAGGGAGCACGTGTAGCAACATTCGGACAAATTTATTTCTCCCGCAGTGTAGGAAGGAGATAAGTTCTTCTTTCATGGGAGTAAACTCTGTTGAGAAAATAAAACTATGCAAATAGGCAACATAATACTTATATCACCGGCCATATTTCTTACAGTATCGGCGATTATCGTATTGCTGTTAGGCGTTTTCGCGTCAAAACGACCGGACAAAGGCTTGGATCACTGGTTCCCCACTCAATATGCCGCTCCGGCTCTGACATTTGCCGGACTGGCTGTTTCCGGCGTTGTAATCTGGTTATCGTTCGGACTCATCGGCAAGACAACCGAGGCGGCGATCAATGGCGTTATCACCAAGTTCTCCG
>DJHI01000077.1:619-5385 GCA_002431715.1 Armatimonadetes bacterium UBA5829 | reverse complement strand
TTGAGGCTGTGAAGAGATAACGGTTACTTATCATATTGAGTTGGAATCTTCTATGACAACCGGAAAAATGACTGTTCTGTCATTAGAAAGAGGTATAGCCCACTTGATATTGCGGACGCACTGTCCCAGGTTCGAAACCTGATAGATTATGGGTATCTCGTCTGTGGGGAAATGCTTTTGGTTTATTACTGTATTAACTATAGGTGTTGAATAGGCTCGGTAATAGAATACTGTCCAATCTGGGCCATCATGTTGAATTGTATGTTCCCATTGATCGAAAGCGATGCCGGTTTCCTCAGCAAATTCACGGCACATGGCATCTATCGGTAACTCGCCTTCCTCCACCTTTCCACCAATGCCATTAAGGAAGCCCTCTTGCCATTCTGGCCTTGTCTTCCGAATGAGCAAGACATCATTGCCTTCATCATCAAATAAGAAGCCATCGACATATAGCTTTTTCATCAGCCTGTAACCTGCCTCGACTCCGGTGTAAACTGATGAAACTCTATCTGATTCCCATCCGGGTCGCTGGTCCAGAACTGCCATGAGTTGTCTGCGGCATAAACAGGCTCGCCTCTGGTCACAATTCCCCGAGTGGTCAACTCCTGGTAAGTTTTTTGAATATCATCCACCTGCAGGCATATGTGGACAAGCCCAGCGCATGTGCGCTGCTTATACGACCCATCCGCACCGGGAAAAAGCTCTATGAATTGATTGTCGGCTACCTTTAGATACACGAGATGAGGATTTCCATTATTGTCATTGAGTCTGAAAACCTCTGGGAATCCAAGCTGCTTGGAATAAAAGTGCAGTGACTGTTCGAGGTCTGTCACTCTTATCGCGATGTGGGTGAGTCCTGTTATCATATCCGCTCCCGCCGGGTTTGTTAATATCAACTTTCTCCCAACCGCCGTAATTCCCTTCCGGCAAGAAGGAACAATCCGGCTGATAGCTAAACAGGTAATAGGCAATAGGTGCCCTAACACCCGTCACCCATCACCCAAACTGAAAGGATATATGTAAATGGCAGATAAATACAGAGCTGAATATGCTCTCTTAGTAGACAAACTCGCCGCGAGAGGCGTTGATGTTGATAAAGTAAAGTCCAGGCTCAAGGCTCAGAAGATCGAGACACCCAGTTGGGGTTTCGCTGATTCGGGAACCAGGTTTGGACCGTATAAGCAGCCTGGTTCTGCAGTGACCATCGAGGAAAAGATCGCCGATGCGGCGCAGGTAAATAAGTTCACCGGAGTGGCTCCCACCGTTGCCGTTCACGTTCTCTGGGACTTCCCCAATGGCCTCGAAGATGCCGATAAACTCGCTGCATATGCCGAATCCCTTGGAGTTAAGATCGGTGCTATTAATCCGAATGTATTCCAGGATCGCGATTACTTCTTCGGTTCGGTAACCAACGAAGACCCGGCGGTCCGCAAGAAGGCCGTCGCGCATATGATCGATTCAGTCGAGATAGGCAAAAAGCTGGGTTCTGATATTCTTTCTTTGTGGTTCGCGGACGGCACCGATTACCCCGGTCAGGGTGATTTCCGTCGCAGAAAGCATTATGCCCAAGAAGCGCTGAAGGAAGTCTATAATGCCATGCCTGCCAATATGCGCATGGTCATCGAGTATAAGCCTTTCGAGCCTGCATTCTATCACACCGATTTCGGCGACTGGGGCATGAGCTACTCCTTCGCCACCAAGTGCGGACCGAATGCCCACGTGCTGGTCGATCTCGGCCATCACTTCATTGGTCAGAATATCGAGCATCTGGTCTCCTTCCTGATCGATGAGGAGCGCCTGGGCGGGTTCCACTTCAACAATCACAAATACGCCGATGACGACCTCACTGTCGGCTCGATCAACCCGTACGAGCTGTTCCTGATCTATAATGAGCTAGTCAAGGCCGAGGATAAGCCGAATAACAACCCGCCGATTGCTTATATGGTCGACCAGGCGCATGTTACCAAAGCCAAGATCGACGCCATGATCCAGACGATTATGCACATTCAGACAGCCTATGCCAAGGCGATGTGTATCGATCGCAAGAAGCTCTATGATGCTCAGATCGGCCAGGATGTGGTGACAGCCGAGAGCTGCATGCAGGAAGCTTTCAATACGGATATTGAGCCGCTGTTGAAAGTCGTCCGCGAGGAGATGGGACTCGACCCGAACCCGCTGGAGGCCTTCCGAGCGAGCGGCTACTGGGCGAAAGTCAGCAAAGAGCGCGGCATCAGAACAGGCGCCGGCGTAGGAGCCTAGAACAATTTAGTATTTGGGATTTTTGAGTGTTTATTTCCACTTCTCTCTGGGTGTCGATAAATCATCGCACCCAGAGACTTTTGCAAATCTGTAATTAACTGGTCGCTTATTAACATCAGCATTATTTTGTAGTGGATGCATTAGAATTTGTGCAGTAACAGGTACTGATGACATGAAATTTCTTATTGACACAAATATCTTTATCCCACTTGAGCCAACTTCTTTGGCTGATCAGACGTCAGAGAACAAAGACGCATCTATTTTTTGTGAACTGAGTGCACAAGCTAATAGCCAATTATATGTTCATCCTGCTTCACTATATGACATAAAACGCGACAGAAACTCTGAGCGCCGTAAACTCAGAGAGCAATTATTCCGCAAGTATATATGTTTGGACAAACCACCCAAGCTATGTCATGAAGATGAATTATTGCTAGGAATGCCAGCACATTACACTAACGACTGGGTAGACAATCAATTGCTAGGTGCACTCCATTCTGATTGCGTTGATTTCCTAATAAGTGATGATAACCGCTTGCATAGAAAATCAGGGCGTCTTCATATTCAGCAGAGAGTAATGACATTACATGATGCCGTGCATTTCTTACGCTCATTAGTAGGCGTTTCACCTCTTCCGCCTCCTTCGGTAGAACATGAAAAAGCATATTGCCTAAATGCATCGGATCCTATATTTATGAGTTTTAAAGGGGACTATCCAGGCTTTGATAAATGGCTGAACGCTTGTAAACGAGAGCACAGAGATTCTTGGATTATTTATAACGATACAGGTGGATATGCAGCAATCTGCATAGTAAAAGATGAGAGTAACTCGAAGAAGATACTTAAAATTTGCAGCTTTAAAGTAAACGAGCAGAGTGCAGGAAATAGATTCGGAGAACTGCTACTGAAAACAATCTTTGACTATGCTTGGAAAAATCATTATCAAGAACTCTATATTACTGTTTTTGAAAAGTACGGTCGCTTAATAACACTATTGGAGCAATTTGGTTTCGAAATGCAGAATCAGCGGACCAAGTTGGGTGAGATAATATTAAGTAAGAAGATGGTGTTCTGCGATGCTCTGGGCCATACTAATGTTGATCCTGTCGATTTTGTCATAAAGTATGGTCCTTTCAATTTCCAGTGGAATCCAAACAGGTTGTTTATCGTACCAATTCGCCCCGAATACCATCGAAAGTTGTTTCCTGAGGCTGAAAAGCAGTTGAAACTGCTAAACACATCGGAAGCATACGGAAATGCTATTAGAAAAGCTTATCTCAGCAACAGCCAAACACGTAGGCTAGCTAATGGGGATATGTTATTATTTTATCGGTCAAAAGATATCAAAAGTATCACGGCGTTAGGAGTACTTGAGGATTGGCGAATCTCTAGTGATGCGGATGAGATAGTCCGATTTGTGGGTAATAGAACAGTTTATAGTATTACAGAAATAACGGGAATGTGCGGTAGTCGTGTTTTAGCATTGCTTTTTCGACACGTTCGCAATCTAAAATATCCGATTCAATACGATGCTCTAGTTAGCAATGGCATTATTACAACCGCGCCACAGTCTATCACACAAATAAGAAAAGGGAGTTGTGAATGGCTTCGAGACCGTCTAGTAATTTAGTAATTTTACTATCAATTCATCCTGAATATGCGCAAGCAATATTACGGCGCAAGAAGCTTGTGGAATTCAGAAAATATAGATTCAGTTCACAAGTAAAGCACGCAATTATATATGAGACTAGACCAGTAATGAAGATAACAGGCTTTTTCGAAATAACTGCTGTTGATGAAGGGACACCATTGCAAGTATGGCAGAAATACGGGGCAATTGGTAGTACCGATCGTGATGGTTTCTTTTCTTATTATGGCTCCCATAAAAATGCAGTGGCCATATCAATAGGACATGTAACAAAATTGGTGGAACCAATCGCACTCAGTGAATTAGATTTTAACGCACGGCCTCCTCAGAGTTTTCAGTATTTGCCTGATGGCTGTTTAGAAAAGTTGAAGGCAGCTGCTTTAAATATCAGAGCAAGTATATACTAGCAAAAAAATTTAAGAGTATTAATGTATCCTAAACTGTAGACACCTGACACCAAGTATCCTTTTACATGTGACGCTCAGATGAGGCCGATATCAATTGGTTTTTTCGGGACTTCAGTCCCGAAACTGTATCATACGAGAGAACGTATCGGGAGACTCCTCTCCCGATACGGCGAAAATCAGTCTATTGTTTGGGCTTGTGGACTTTTGTAATCTCGACTCTGGTTATTTTCTTCTCATTATCGGTTGCAATATTTACCGCTATATCCTCACCATTGTCTCCTTTAGCGACAAACATAGCCATTTTCCCTTTATCCGTAGTCTGATTAATTGAGTTCTGCACGTTCTTGAGTTTTGACTTATAGAACTCACAGACCTTGTCAAAGCTGTCCAAAGTTGTTAGCGCACAATGCTGCATTTTTTCGGTTTGGCCTCCGCTTGCTCCCTCGTAACTC
>DJHI01000077.1:226-568 GCA_002431715.1 Armatimonadetes bacterium UBA5829 | reverse complement strand
GCGCCAGGGTATACAGGCACTCCAAGCTCTTTTTCGGATACTTTCTTGTCGACTTCCACTGTCGCCTTACCGTCCGCGGTCTTGACCTCGACCTTTTTGGCCTTGCCGCCTTTTTCGCTTACGGTCACTTTCCCGCCCGGAGCGTAGTAGGTATGTTTCTTTGCACACCCTGCCATGACAGCAATAACTAAAACTATTACAACTGCGAGAAATCCTAATCTGTTCATATGCACCTCCCCAAAATGCTGTTTTATACTCGTCAATTTCTACGGCGGCGTCTGTCTCTCCTCTATTCCGGCTGAATACTGGTCTCGCATACTGTCATTCTGAACGAATGTGAGG
>DJHI01000077.1:0-189 GCA_002431715.1 Armatimonadetes bacterium UBA5829 | reverse complement strand
CGAATGTGAGGAATCTGCTTTTAGTTTTTCATGAATTATTTCGGTTCAGTATCGAGACTTTCGCATTACTCAAGTTATGAAAAACCGTATCCAGCACCCATCACCCAACTCGCCTTGACACGGCCTCAACCTTGACTTATAATCTTGTAGGCTGCATTAACTGTAGTCGGGCTGGGGTGTGCCAATTAC
>DJHI01000307.1:21311-22131 GCA_002431715.1 Armatimonadetes bacterium UBA5829 | reverse complement strand
GCGGTTAGAATCCTTACAAACTCCCATTCAGTAGTAAATTCCGTATGCGACCCGCCTACACTGCCATAACTGGTATATTTATATGGCCAATTGACAAAACCACAGACCTTAATCATTTTTTCCTGGCTTGTCTGAGTATTGCATGCACTCAGAATAGTCTTAAATGTCGAAAGATCGGTGCCCAGAGGTTGAGTGAGATCGTCACTGGGCTCTTCGTCGCCCCATGGAGACAGCTCGAAACAAAAGCCTTTTTTCATTACTGCATAGTCAATATTCTGAAGCTGGCATGCATTACCGGTGCCCATACTCAGGCCATACATATCGAGAGTGTACGACAACACTGTAGGATCGCACTCCCCGGTATCGATGTAATGCTCCTTCGCCCAAATATATGCATCGCATTTGGCGCTTCCAGTGGAAGCCGTAGTGGAATCGTATATAGTGCCGGAACCAGTAAACTTGCCAGCCAAGTCCATTAAGACAGGGATGCTTATAGTGGATGCAAGATACCTGTAGACGTATGAAGTAGTGTCCTTGCGCACTGCTATCCCGCCTTCGACGCCAGCCGCTGTGGCTGCCGCCAGACTGGAAGATATTGCTCCTGTTGATGGATCGGGATCAAAGAGAATCAGTCCATTGATATAGCCGCGAAATATGGTAAACATCTGCGTCCATGTGATTTCACGCACCTCCCAGCCATCGCACAAAGCGCCGGATTCGGTTATGCGGTCCAGCCAGTTTCTATCGGTGTTCGTAAAAGATAAAAACAGCCTGGGAGCATCGCGATTCACCAGACCCTGCAGGCAGACACTTGCCAAAC
>DJHI01000307.1:18042-21292 GCA_002431715.1 Armatimonadetes bacterium UBA5829 | reverse complement strand
CCAAACGCATATCCCAGCACCTGGATGCAGCCAAACCTTCCGTGTAACGCAGATCCACGTAATAGATTATGGGCTTGTCTGCCTGCGCTGCCAGGCTAAATAAACATGTCGTGATAATCACTGAAAGAAAGATAAGTGCCTTGATTGACCTATGACTGACTAGCTTCACAACATCCTCCAGCTCTGCAAGAAACAAAAGACTCTGCCGGATTATATTCTCTATCCGGCAGAGTCTTATTATACGATCACTGAACCATTGAATCAGATGTCTGCGGATATATCACGCATCCGCTGTCGGACATACCAAGCACGCCTGTCACCGTATAATAGCTGTCTTCTGCTATAGAAAACGGATCAGAAAGGTCGGTAATTATGACCTTCACGCCGGTATAACCGGAACCATCGTTTAGTCCGCTGCCATCATCAATGTAGCAATAGCCATCGTCATAATTGACGTAAGTCACATTGCCCCATGCCTTCACAAGCAAACCAACCGCGGACAGTCCACTGCTGACCGATTTGCCAGCCATTCCGAGAGGCTCTATGGAGGAAGTCGATCCAACCGTAATCACTTTTGCGTCTATATACTTCTCGCCATTCTCAGTTCCAAGGGTTCCCTCAACATTAACAACATCATCAATATTGACTGCCTTGGTGCTGACTACTTTGATTCCAGCTACGCGATTGGTATCTTCAATATAGAAGAAACCATCGTATACGCCGGTTACAACAGCATCGGTGGCCTTGACCGCCGTACCATCACTCAAGTCCTTGATGTCACCTGTACTTCCAGACACGGGAACATTGTAACTGACGTTGAAGTCATCCCAGGCTATAACGTTATAGCTGTCACAGAAGAGCCCGACATAACCGCCGTTTGCCTTTGTACTGTCGACAATATCAAATATACTGTTGCCGTTGAGACAGAATACTTGCGCATTGCCGCGCACAGTTAATGTCATGGTGTTCGGTGTACCATCTGTGTAAAGGTAACTCGAAACGTCGATGTCATCTAGAACACGGCCGCCGTTGCACCAGAGATTGACTACAGGATATTGGTTACCACCGCAACCCCAAGGCCAAACCTGCACAACATAACCGTCATCAGCTGTCCCAATAGTGTCTTCTCTGTAGGAGATGCCAAACCAGCTGGAGCGGTCAAATTCATTCATGGTCGCAGTCACTGACAGATCGAAATCAGTCGGAGCAAAGCCACGGCCAAGAAATACACCATTGTTGACCGTTCCGGTATTGCTGGAATAAAGCGTGTCGTTGGAGATGCTCACGCTGCCGTTGGCATTAGCCACCCACGGAATCGCATAAGAATCTTCGGTCGTTCCCAGATCTGTATTGTCATCTCTGGTGAATGTGTCATATATATTCCATGACGTGGACTGCGGCATTAGCGCAAAGTCTTTGGCTGTTGCTTCCGCAATCGCAACGCTAGATAAGGTGCGAGTATCGAAACCACTCGCACTCGCGGATATATCATAGTAACCCCTGGGAACAGATGCTGTATAGGCACCGGTCGGATCTGTGGTTGCCGTAACAGTCTGATCGCCAGTAAACGTAACAGTGGCACCGGATATAGCACTTCCGGTAAGCGGATTGGTCACAGTGCCGGTGACAGTGCAGGAAGTTATATCAACAAATGACACATAGTCGATGTCAGCGCTGCCTATACGTCTCGGACGGAACGAGAGATTGCCATAAGCGGCGTAAGCATCGGTTATTGTATAGTTATAGCTGAACGTATGCCATTCTCCATCCTCAGGAATAGCCCATCCAGAAACCATATCTCTAATGTAACTTCCAGAGGCTGCAACATCGAAATACTTGTACGTAGCCAGAGTTACTCGAATATACGGATCATCCGCTGTATTAGTTTCTGTGCTGTCCAGAGGAGCCCTGGCAATTATGCTGGCTTTATAGGTATGCCCGCTGATAATAGGAATGTTGGCATTCGGACAGGTAGTCTTCAGGCCTAATCCAGTGTCCTTGCTTGAACTTGCGGCCGTAAGCAGTGTGAGAGTTACTGCAGGGTCACCAGTGCCGTCGGCATCTACTACTGCCATCGAACCGTAGCCTACGTAAGTGTTGAACCAACGGCAGGAACCTGCGTCTGTGCTGGTAGTAGAAGAATTGCTTGTGCCCACAATGAAGCTGTCCAGTTCAGGATCGGCAAACAAGTTCTCGCCAACTGCTGTGTCCTCTTCTTCCATGGAACAATTATCTATAATAACGCTCCCAACAGTCAGAACTCTGAATGAAAAGTCAGCATGTGTGACATCAAGGTTGGCTGGAGCAGTATACGTCGTCTGATAAACGGCCCACTTTGATGTTGGATAAACTGTAGTATACAGAGTGTCCTCCAGATGCCCCGAGTCACTTGTTGACGCCTGAGCGCCATATGATGCCATCTGGAACTTGAGTGTAGGGCTCGTCACGTCATCTGATTTCGCCCAGAATCTCACGATATAGCGTTTTCCAGGAGTTACGGGTACCAAGTGATAATGCCCATATGTGTTCCAAAGGCCAAATCCGGTGTCACCGTCGGTCGAAGTCCTAGTCAGCTTTATAGCTCTGGTACCATCCTGAGCATCAGATACTACCTCCAAATTACCATTTGAATTTGCAAAAAACCTCCAGCAGCCTTGCGTATATTCCGAGTCATGCGTGTCGCCGACTGTCCAGTTCTCAAAGCTGTTTTCTGGAACAAGATTTGCGGCATACGAGCATATACCGCTCAAAGCAAGCAGAATCGCACATATAGTTGCAAAAAAAAGCATACTATTCTTTGTAGTCATATCATTCTCTCCTTTCGTAAATCATTGTTTACTTCTTATACGCGCTGCTTAATCCGAAACCCCCTTTCTAGCTCACGAGCACTGCTCACGAAGTTATCTCTACCATAAACGCATTACGAAAAACGAGGTCTTGGATCTCCGGCCACAGGAACCCACGACCTCTAATGACGTCACCGCAAGTGGTCTTGCGCACCTTTGGAAACATCATAATTGCCAGCCTTTGAGACATTCCCAAAATACCAATATGCATCATAGTTACCGCCATCGGTTTTATAGACATATATATGGCCCACATGACCATCAAGAAAAATCGCGTTAAACTGCTTGCTGGGGCCATCATTATCCGCGCCATTAGGATCACTGACATTACTGCACGGATTGTGGCAGGTACCATGCCAGGCTTCCTCATACATCAAAGTCGCGCGTGAAGGCGATATGGCTTT
>DJHI01000307.1:17788-18024 GCA_002431715.1 Armatimonadetes bacterium UBA5829 | reverse complement strand
AAAAAGGATGTAAATGCACATACGCATACCACATCAAAGCCAGTTTGTATGTGTAAGATGATTCTGTTATTTTTGGACTTCTCGTACTATGCCACTTGTACTGTGCCTTGCATCTCCATACATTTTTGTTTTTTAGATATTTTTGAAGAGGTAATGCCATTCCCGAAGGCTGACCTGTTGGAGTTGCACATCTTCTGCCATAGTAGGTAAGCCAATCTGTTCTTTCTTGGTTTAAA
>DJHI01000307.1:12774-17765 GCA_002431715.1 Armatimonadetes bacterium UBA5829 | reverse complement strand
GGTTGCCATACATATAGCCAGCTGAACTCTGATCCGGGAAACAGCCGTTATGATCGTCTGCATACATCGTAAACGCCGTCGCTATCTCACGCATATTGTTCTTGCATGATGTGGCTGCTGCTTGTCCCTTTACTTTAGTGAAAACAGGAAATAAAATCGCAGCCAGAATAGCGATTATAGCTATAACCACCAAAAGCTCAATCAGTGTAAACCCACGCCTCTTTGACATCTCTTATCCTCCTTTAGTCCAACAACTCTACCAGCGTTTTGTCACTTCCTGTCATTACAAAATGCGAAAGGTTATGGATAGTCAGTTTCGGCTTCAGCGCAACCTGCTGAAGATCGCTATTACCCTCAATTTTGGATATTGCTATTTGAAGCGCAGCTGCACCAAGTTCGGCAAACGGCTGATCGACTTCAAAGTAGCATCTGTCGGTTAAATTTGTAGGCGCATCCGAATCGAAATGTCCGAGAATCAACTGGTCCTTGGGAATTTTCAAATCTTCAATTGCAGCGTAAACCACCGCATTAATTACGGGATTGACAGAAAATACTGCAGCAGGAAGTCTCATGCTTTCAAGGCTTTTCAAAAGGCATCTGTACTCACTCGAATCCCTGTTGATTGATTTGTCATTCTGGTCCACAATAAGTTCTATGCGGGTATAGACTACGTTACACGACAAACCAAGCGAGTTTACTGCAGCTGTGTAACCGAGTATTCTATCCCTGACACTCGTAACCTGGTCAACATTTGCCGCAAAATAAATTGTCTCAATGCCTAACTCCGCCATAGCGTTCACTGCATCGTAAGTACCGGCAAAGTTGTCGGTTACAGCATAGTCCGGATTTAGTCGCGCCGCGTACCTATCCACGAACACTGTTGGGATGCCCGAGTCTCGCAGTTCTTCCAGAGCGTCAATATTGTGATGCTCTCCAACATAGCAAATAATCACAGCATCCACACCGCGGTCTATCGCATTCTTTATGTTTTCTCGCTCGATATCAACGCAGTCACAACCGCATCCACTAACTATAATATCTGCATTGTATTGCCGCGCCTCGGAAATGATAGCCGACACCATGGGCGGCACAATATTCACCGTATAATTGGCGACGTCGTCTTTGCACAGGTCGGGAAAGAGAGCAGCAATAGTATAACGAGGTCGCTTGCCCGCCGTTACATATGTTCCAGCACCCCGAACGTGCGTCAGGTGTCCTTCGCTGACAAGCAATCCCACAGCTTCGCGGACAGTGCTTCGGCAACAGCCCAGTATCTTGACAAGCTCGGTTTCCGGCGGCAACCGGTCACCTGTTTTGTAATGGCCGGTTTGCACGAGGCTAAGTATTTTTTTCTTAGCGTTATCTTTTTTACTAATTTGTTTCTTTGCAGTGCTCACAGTTAACTCAGTTCCGGCATTGTTTATCTACAACACACAACGCCTGCGGTTATTGTCCGTCAATTCATGATCGTCTGTCACAATGGAATATACCATGGCAATATCCATCTGTCAATGCAAATTTTAAAAATATATTACTTGACTTATATTTGTGCCTGCATATCTACAATATCCGCGACATTTGAAATTTTGTCCGTCACTATGTTTGTGTCTGACAATGTCACAGCTGTCATAGCAATTGTACGCGCAAAACAAGCTGTTAAGTTTCATTTGAACAGGCAGATCGGGATTGAGGTAATTGGTCTGGCCAATTACCTCCTGTAACAGCGAGGAAACATCCTTGAATTATGCGGCAAAGAAGCTGTAGAGCTTACAGGTGAAAAATGAGGATTTATACTGATCAATTTGCATAGCCAGATCGAACAAGTTGGGGCATGGCTTCTACGGAAAAGGAAGTCTGGCTCCTTACCATATGGCTTACCCCTATCACAGTTGATTTGCAAAACAAACAGACAGAGGGTAAGCCATTACCTCTAATACACTAACAACAAGTCGCCCGTAATCAGCAATTCACAGCCAACATTACGGATGTCAATTATTTGACTGCGCGACCGTATACCGACAGATCCACAATCTCCTTGACCTGCGCATCTTTGTTATAACTCAGATTCACTGTCAATTCATCATCCGCCGGCAGATCATCTGGCAGACTGATATAGCTGATCTTTGATCCACAAATCGTCGCTACGTTCCGGCCGTTTACAGTCACTTCTATTGGACCATTCACAATGCTGCCGAAATCCAGTACGAGCAGATCGGGTTTTTGAGTAGAATCTTCCACAACAAACTTAGCGCAGCAGCCGCTCGGTTCCACAGGCAAAATCAATGTGTAGCCTAATTGTGGCTTTCCAAAGCCTGACAGCTTGCTGTAATCTCGTTCGCAAAATGCATCAACCCTACCTAATAACCGGCGCTGTGCAATGTCGCTGTGATCCATAGCCAATGAAAATTCATTATATGCTTCCAAAGCTCTAGAAAAGCCGGTGAGAGGCTNNAGAGGCTGATAGCTGTAATATCCGGCCCATTCGCCGTGCTCAGACTTCTTCTCCAACTGCATCACAGACTGTATTGAATCATGAGCCTTATCCAGTGACCGCCTTGCACCCGCTGTGTCGCCATCCAGATATTGAATGGCGCTTCTAGTCGAATCACGGAGCCACTTGGTGCACTCACAAGCGGTATAACACTGCAGCAAAACATTGTCCCTGTAAAACTGCCGCCTGGATGCGGGGACAAGGTTTTCGATTGAACTCATCTTCTTGTATAGCTTGTCCCACTTGGGAGCATCTATGCCAGCGAGACCATTGAGCCATTCAGCGGTCTCTCTCAAGGATCTGTCCCCATGCCAGTAACCCCAAACACCTGCCCACCTCTTGTTGGCAATGTCATGCCGGCGGGCGGCATCGAGAATTAGAACACCGTAGCGGATCATTCCTTGAACCTTAAGATGATAGTCTTCCCGATCGTCAAACCTGCTGGGCAACGCAAACTGCTCCTTGTAAGCCTCTTCAAGTTGGGGTGCAACCTTGTCTCCGAACTGATCCTTGCACCATCTCTGATATGCATCTTCGGCACTGTATTCACCGGTCCATGTAGCATCGGCCAATCCACGAATCCCCATCAAGAACTCGCGGATGTTGGCTACGTTGAGCAAAAAATACGTTGTAAGGTTATATTTTTTTATGAGCTGCATTGCATTTTCTATGCGCTGTGGATACACGGTTTGCACCAGATGGCTGTCATGGTCGTCGTGATAAGCTACGTGGTAGTAGACTCCTGCGCGGTTGTCTGAAAACGGCTTCAGACCCATCGTGTCCAGGTGATCCATATTCCCTTGATGGTAGTCACTGATAATAACAACAACACCATCGGGAAGTTTCAGGTAGCCATCCAGGTACAAATCCAGACATTCATTCCAGAGAGTGGTGGTCATTGGTATGTCGTTCGAACCGCTTGCCTTTCTGGCGATATCCATCTGCAGTTTGATCGCGTCGGCAATAAGGTCTGCTCTCTGCTGGGGATCCTTCGGAAATGCTTTGTCAAAGCTCCATATTGCATCGTCGGTCTTTCCTCGAAGCCCTAGTTGCCACAGACCCATATATGGCGCATAAGCATTCGCGGTATCGGTCCATATCTGCTCGAACTTGTCCCGGTTTTTGACATATGAGAACTCGACATCCATGCCTTTTGTACGCCAGTAGCTGTCCCAATCGGAGCCCCATACGCCGAGGCACTGCGAATGATGAGTTGTAAGGATCAGCCCGTAGTCTTTCACCATTTTCAGCATCCGTCGATCGTTTGCATTGGCGATATTAAAGTTGGTGGCCGGTATAACCATGTTCTGCCGAAGTCTGAGTGCTGTGGCAAAAATTGCGTCATAAATTTCCGGAGCGATCCAGTGTTTGGTGCCGTGCCAACCCTGCAGAAGGTCTTCATCGTTGGTAAACCACCCCCTGTAAGCAAAGAATGGCTGGCCCTCAAGATGATCCATTTGTCCTAGTAGGAGTGCTTTGCGGAAAGTAACCGGTTTTTCAGTCCAGAAGCGCAGTGGATCCACACCTAGGCCATCTTGAGTAAGCGAATATAGCCCATAGATTGCTCCGCGCATATCACTGCCTGCAATTACAATCGCACCTTTGCAGCCCGGGAAAGGATCGGCAACTGTTTTGATAAGGAACGACTCTTTCTTTCCGTTTAGAGAAGTCAGATCGATCTTATTGGACTTTTCTAAAGCACACAATGGTTCGCTCGTTCCAGCGACACCCACAACAATTATATACTGGTAAACAGACCGAACTGGGACTGTGTTGACCACGGGAAAGGCCAGTCCTGTTATATCGTAGAGGTCTACACAAACATCCTGAAGTGTACGTCGAATGGCATATGGCTCTTCCACATCTATGAGAAATGCAGCGGGTGATTTGCCATTATCACATAACACAACCTCTGCGTCGCTTTTTTTATTTA
Organism: Armatimonadetes bacterium UBA5829; assembly: GCA_002431715.1. Classification (GTDB taxonomy): domain Bacteria; phylum Armatimonadota; class UBA5829; order UBA5829; family UBA5829; genus UBA5829. The sequence goes on along the minus strand of DJHI01000307.1, from coordinate 13,341 downwards.
CCCATGGAAATCTGATCGAGCCTATCGCAGTACGGTTCTCTGCAGCCCAAACCTGCTCTGAGCACAATACAATCAAGCCAATCAGTGAAACAATAAAAAATTTGTTGAAAGCCATTAGCATAATCCAACCATTCCTTCTCTGATCTCATTCGTTGATACAAGTCAGATTCATTCCAGGACTCAATCATCATCTGAATCTTGCTTATTTAAATCGCTAGTAATTTCTTGCGTGGCAAACTCAATGACCATGTTTCAAGCCGGAAGAAATGAGTCACAATTTTCATTTCATCCTGGTTAGTTCGCAATGACAGGTGGCACCAAGATCACGCAACATTAAACTCATATATTTTCGCGATTTGTTAAGTTCAGCACAACTATAGTATCACAGAGTCTTTCTAGCCACATGGTTAGTGCTTTTTTGCCGCGATTTTGCGGAGCAGGCGGAATGCGGACAGCAAGCGCAGTAATTCTGAAATTTCTAAGATTTTAGGAGATTTCACGAGGAAAAATGCGCTTGCCGCTTGGTTCAGATGATAAGTAAAAGGGGAATTGGTGCCGAAGGCGGGA
>DJHI01000307.1:12577-12740 GCA_002431715.1 Armatimonadetes bacterium UBA5829 | reverse complement strand
GGATTTTGAGTCCTCTGCGTCTGCCATTCCGCCACTTCGGCACGCTCAATTGCGAGTTAATTCTATCAGAGACTCACCAGGACTGTCAACCGCAGCTGCAATATAATGACTAAATGTTTCTCAGATTAAGCCGCTCGAAATGCTTTACACGAATGATCGAGAG
>DJHI01000307.1:0-12473 GCA_002431715.1 Armatimonadetes bacterium UBA5829 | reverse complement strand
AGGTTCAAATCCTACCCCCGCTCCCACTGTATGCACCAATGGCTTCAGGTAACTTGTAGTTGATTTCAACTTCGAGGCTATCTGGAGCTATTGTTATTTTGTCCACACACGACCTTATCAGCCGCTTCTTTTCAACGTAGCTTCCACCGGACATTATCTTGTCCACTCGGGAACGGTAGGACAAAGCTTCACTAACATCAATCTGCGGTGCTTCGNNTGGGACAATGAATCTCTCTCTGACATTAGTTCCCGCATTCTCGCGCAAGCCCAGTTTGCGTCAGGAAGGCCCTCTTCAACAGCTTTCCTTATGTTGTTGATCTTATTATCTATGTCTCTGACCTTCTGAGGTACACTAGGATCAAATCCGACTGAGTCTTCCCAAATACGCTGCAGTTCCTTATTGACCTGCCGTGTGAAGCCCTTCGGATCGGAGCAAGCGTTCAAGAGTTCGGTAAGACCAGCAAGAACTTCTCGCTCAATGTCCTTTTGAGGAACATACACCGCTTTGCCGCATCCCAATCCTCGCCTGTGAGGCTGGCTTCCACAGATGTAGTAACTAGCGTTTGCAGACTTACGCATCCCGAGAAGGTTGCTTCCGCATCTACCGCATACGAAGAGACCACCGCTTAGTAAATAGGCGGATTCTTTGCTTCTGGAATATCCCTTGTCGAAGCACTTCTGCTTCTTATTTTGCCGTGCTTCCATTATCGCACGAGCTTCTTCCTCATTAATCAAAGCTTCGTGCGCATTTTCGACTATAACCCACTCAGGAGGCGGATTGTATCGCTGATTCTTTCCGCGAACGTTCCAAACGCCGAATCCCGCATATTCAAGCAGGCAATGTGGGTGCAACAGGCTGTTCCAGGTAGTGTGTCCCCAGAACTGCTGTCGGGGTGCTGGGATTCCTTTTCGATTGCAGAAGTCCCTTAGCTCATCCAAAGTAGCGCCTTTCGCCGCCAGTTCGACCAGGCAGTAACGCGCCCAGTCTTTCACAGGCTTTCCGGCAACAACCGTATCGTCCGGCACCCAGATGCTTTTTACTATGGGACGCCCTTTCTTCTCCTCCCCGCGAACCATTCTCTCTAATTTGTAACCCCATAACGGTTGACCGCCATTCTTATAACACCAGCCGGTTTCGGGATCACGGGTTTGTACGTTCGCTCTGCATCCCTTCTTAGTGTGGAAAGCTAATTCCGGCAGCGGCTAAAGAAGCCAACCAATCATCTTTTCGAGAAGCAAGAACAATTTGAGTTAAAAGGAAGAAAGTATAGCGGAGGCCAGGATCATCAATGGCATTCTGAAGCGCAGGGCTTGCGGCATCAAGAGTAAGGGCAGCAATTTCGCCGATGTCCTCGTACGCAAGGCCGCTACCCTGCAATATTTGCTCGACTACTCTCTATCAAGTTCCACTCAAGTGTATCAATCTGCTGCTTGAGTTCATCCTTTTCACGCCTTTGAGATGTGTTGAAGTATCGCCTGTGCAATTCCTTTAGCTGTTCTGAGAGTTTCTGAGAGTCTTTTGCAACGCTAAACATATCTGGTTCAAGAGAGTTGACAGAGCTTTGCTCCAGCTTGCGGATTAGTTGCTTAAACCTTTTGGAATCATCTTCAAACCGTTCCTTTGTCTCCTTGGTGAGCTTTCCAGCATTATGCAGTTCAACGCATTTTGCTTGGTTGGCTTTTATCTGCTGCCGAAACGCCTGCTTTTGCCTGCTTACATAATCGTAGCTATCAGAAAGAAGGTGCTCATCAAAAAGCTTAACACCCTCATATTCTTCGAGCAGGCTGTTACCCTGCATAATTTTATAATCAAGGTTTGGAAGTGGCTGTATTGTTGAACGATCTTCTTCGTCAACAACAAGCGAAAGCCATAAGCGCAGTTTGGCAATTTCGACAGCACCTGGGTCTAGATCAACACCATAAAGGGAATTCTGAATGGCGTGGCGCTTAAGATCATATATTGAATGGCAATTCTCTGTATGGATTGCCACAGCTCGCCGTGTTCGCACAATTTCACTCATCATGCCAACAAGGAACGCTCCAGAACCAACTGCTGGATCGCATACCTTTATAGATTCCAGCTTTGCATCAATGCTCTTTGCATTCTCGCGTACGACTTCGTCAAGCTTGTATTTGTATGTCTTTGTGCCTTTTTCTTCGCACCCAGCAGCAGCAGTATCGTTCTCAATTGTCACTTCACCCTGCTTCACCAGCAGTTCAATGGCCGCTTTATCTATCTCAGGTAGCTCGGTAGACAAGTAATTGATAAGGCTCTCCTGACACATATAATGAACTATCTCTCTCGGAGTGTAGTATGTGCCCTTTGATTTGCGGTCTTTGACCTCTAAGAGATTTTCAAACCTTTCCCAGCATTTCAGGGTCGACCGCAACCTCTTTTTCCAGTGGTTCATCTTCGCAGACGGTGAAGTTGTAGCGGTCGAAGATGTCGAGAATACCGTCTCCTTCATCACCCTCTTTGGTCTTGTTTGTGTTTGAAAATAACTCGTTGGGGATGGTAATGTCGGTATTGATCCAGTCATAGCCATTGATCGGATCAAAGAGTCCACCATTCAAGAATGGGATTTTGCAGTCGAACCTGCTATAAAAGTCGTCTGTTCTATCTATAGCCAGAGCTTCGTAGAAAAGTGGCTCCAGAATGTCATTGAAGAAGTTGTTGTATTTGTCTTTTTGGGCAAACAATGAACGGATGTAGCCTTTGGGGCCATCTCCCCACTGCGCGCCTCGCGGCACACCGAACCATCCTTTTTTTTGCAGGAAGTAGAGGAATACGATTTGGCCAAGCAGCTTTTTAGCGAAGTCGCTGGTATCTACATTCTTGGTTGAGAAATCTGCTTTGATAGCAGCATCTTTTTCCACTAAAACATCAAGGCTGTTCTTTACGTCCATATAAAGATCTTGATACTTCCCAAAGAATTCTTTGGTAACAGCCTCGATGCTAAATGCATTTTCTAAATCAGATAGTGTAATATTTGCTTCGGGACGTTCTAATAAAGGAAGCAAGCTTTTCTTGGCCGTATGACTGTGTTCATTTGTACCGACGATAAACGAGTATCTCTTTGCCGGAGTCGGCATTTTCTTCGCTACGAACTTACCAGACAGATTTTCTTTTAGAACATATTCTAGCTTAGTGAATGAGAAACGCCAATCATCTTTCTCAGGTGTTACAAAAGCTGCAAGCACAGCGTGTTTTTCTGAACTGTTGTTGCCGTATTCTATATACCATCCAAGGAAGTTCCTTTGCGCAGTCCTGGCACTATAGAGCGAATTGGCGTTCCTAAGATATACAATAAGTAGGTCTATGCGCTTGCCTTCAGGATCGGTGTATCTACCAATTCGTTCATAATGACTTACGACATGGTCAAAGGCGTCTTTAATGACGTTGCCTTTCCTACTGCCAAAAGCTTTTGCTTCATCATAGGTCTTGAGCAAGTTCTTTGTGAATAAGGCAAAATTATCTTTATCAAACGAACTCTCAAACGTATTTACTATCAGGCTTACTGCACTGGCTCTATCCATCAGATTTGTCCTCTGAAGTATTCAGAGAGAATTACTTCTCTGGGTCTCGTACTGTGTGATGTTTTGTCAGCCGCAAAGCCTTCAAGAAGTTCCACTGGAATAGACTTCTGAAGAGCACCAACTACACGCAAAATATCCACACCCTTGCTTAATTCCTTTTGCACAGCTTCGTGGGCTGTTTTAGCCGTCTGCTTCGGTATACTCCCGGCTTCCAGCCTGGACATTACAGTTTGGACATATTGCTCCTGGTCGTCAGTAAGCTTGCGCATATCCTTCCGTAGTGCCTTCAATATTGCATGAAGCTTCACCAGATTGCTTCGGCTCCCTGTTTGCTGAACCGGCTCGCTCAGTTCTTCGTCTGTTGCAACAATAAACGCTTCCTTATTCTTTTCAAGCATAAAATAGAAGTCCTGGCCGAGAGCTTCCTTTGGAACATCGGGCGCAGCTTCAAGCAGAGAGGCTGCCGCCATAAAGTCAAGCTCCACAGCCTCGCTATCTGCACCAGCAAGGAAAAACTTCTGGAGCTTGCCTTTTCGGAAGTATGTGATTGCGCTATTGTCGCCTGAATGTGTTCGGGCGGTTCTGGCCTTTTTCGGCAACCGTTTGGTTCTCTCGAACAGGTCGGGATTATTCTCACGCAAGTCTCGAATGACCTGAAGATACTTGAGTTCCGTCTCTTCGCCTTCATCGCTGCCGGTAATAGTCTTCTTGGAAATCAAGCGATTGAAGAGTTCGTGAGACTCAATCTCCTCACCCTCCAAAAGAAGCCGTGCATCCGCGCCAAGCATCGAGATAAATGCATGAATCTTAGCTTCGGCAGATTCCTTGAGTTTTATCTGATCGTTTGATTGTCTGGTGGGGAAGAAGTTGTATGTATAGATGGTATCAAACGGTGTATCTACCCTGTTGACGCGGCCAACACGTTGCATCATTCGAGTGGGATTCCAGGGAATATCGTAGTTGATGACCACATTCGACCTATGGAGATTAACGCCTTCCGAAAGAACCTCTGTTGCGATAAGAATACGATAATCATCCTTTGGTTCTTGCACCTTTGCATCGAAGTTATCAATAACCTTCGCCCGATCCGCAGCACTGGAACCACCAGTAAAAGTTATAACCTTATTCCGATACGCTTTATTAAGTTCATCTAACAGATATCCGGCTGTTTCTTTGGACTCCGTGAAGATCAACAGTTTGTTATCCCTCAATATGCCTGATGACTTCAGTATTTTCTTGAACTTAAGCAGCTTTGCATCCCTTGTGACCTGTGACCACATATCGCAGATATTTTGCAATATCTGCAAATCCTGCTTTAGATGTTCCTCGAACTCTGGTCTGAAATCTGAAGCATCGAAGGCTTCTGCCTTATCCTCGTCAATGAGTTGTTGAATGGCTGCCTCATCGTCATCGTCCAGCATTTCTACTATCTTCTCGGAATATCTCTTGCTGATGTAAACCCGTCCTGCTTCAAACTCGCTCAGAACCTGCTGATAAGATATTACGAACCTTCCAATCGACTGTTTGAACGCATAGACACTACTTTCCAGCCTCTTAACAAGAAGTATTTTCATTAGGCTGGCCATGTTGGTTTGAGAAAGCCGCTCGGAATGGCCAATGCCCTTCTTTAGGTAAAGCTTCGGCATATATCGAGCGTAGGTCAGCGAAGACGTGAGGTACTTCATTGTCTCCTCAAAAATGGCGTCTTCTTCATCGTTGAGTTCATAGTATACAGGCTCAGGATCAGCAACTTCAGGAAAGCGTAGCCCTTGTTTGTCCAAGTCGTCACCGAAATACTTTACAATCTCGGATCGCGTTCGGCGAATCATCAGATATTTAAGCACTTTCTCCCGTATCTCTTTGGCGTTGTCCTTGACGGTCTGCATATAAAGTTCATAGTCCTGTTTACGATCCAGATCACGGATTTTCTTTTCGAGTCTGGAGAAGAAACTCTCCAAGTTAGGCAAATTGGGGATAGAACTTTTTTTTGAACTCTGAAACAGCTTTATCTGGCTTAGAATATCCTTGGGATAGTTGTTATAAGGTGTCGCCGTAACGAGAATTACCTTTTTGCCTCTGCATACCCTGGCAAGGCTCTCGTAAGTTGTGTTGGTTTCGTTCCTGAATCTGTGGGCTTCATCAATAAAGACATTATCATACTTACCGACACCATCAGCTAATAACTTGTCCAGCTTACCAAGTGATTCATAGGTAGCCGGTATGTTGAAGTCTCTGAAGACATTCGGCCATGAACCGGGATTGCTTTTGTCCAGAAGAACCGGAGGTGCAATTACCAAATGCCGACCATCCAGTTGGTTAGCCAATAAAGCACAAATGTACGTCTTGCCAAGACCTACAACGTCCGAGATAAAAACGCCGCCATACTCTTCGATTGTCCGCTTTGCACTGAGAACGGCCTGCTCCTGATATTCCAACTTACGAAAGCTCTCAGGGACGTATCTGTAAAACAAGTCCTCAGACTGGTTAAGTTCATCTCTGAAATACTCGTAAAGAAACTTTAGGTAAAGCTCGTAGGGTGTAATTGTATCATTCATCCAAGTTTTGGTTCGGATGATCTCAAGGTACTTCTCGTTAATATCGACTGCATTATCCCAAAGCTCATTGAACTTTTGCAGTGCATATTCATAGTCAGAGCGGTTTTTGAGTTCCACATTAAACTCAAGATTGTCTATCAGGCCAGCTTGTGTAAAGTTGCTGGAACCTGTAATGACCCTTCCGGCGTCCCTATCACCTTCGGAAAAGGTTATGATGTACAGCTTCGCATGAAGGTTTTGCGATGGATAAGCCTTTATTTGAAGCTTTCCACTTTTTAGCCACTCAACAAATTTGTGAATACCTTCTTCGACTACCTGGTTATCTTCCGAGTCCTCAAACTCGCCAACCACCACAGGTTCTATACTCTCTTTGACTTCATAATGCGAGTAGTTCATAGAGAGCTGGTCAGAGTGACAAGCGTAATTAATTGCATCTAACACGCTTCTATTGGTGTTTATGCCTACCAGTATCCTAATGGAGTCTGTGTTTTCCAGCGATTTATATAGGGAGTGAAAACCACTGGCAAAAAAATAGCCGACCAGCACATCGAAGGCTTTGCAATCTCTAACTAGCACGTTGAATCGGCTCAGAAGGTTGGCTTCCTCTTCATTGGTTATGAATGTAAGGTCAGTAGTCATCCAGATTAAGAAATCCTCACTTGTATCAACAAGGTAGCCTATCTAATCGTTATCCTACTGCAATAAAAGCTGAACAGTCAAGATTGCTTGCATCTTGATCAGGACTATTGCAAGTGACATGCGTTTCCTTTGATCTGTTGACTATATAAAAAGTTCAGATTCTCAAATATTTAAAAACGGTCTATAGTGGGATCATCTACAGACCGCTTAGGTTAAACTATCTTTTTATCCACCTTATTTGCTTATGGCGCTACCTTTGTTTTCCAAGGCCAGTCTTCCGAACTATCGGTAACTCCGTTCGTGCTCATGGTCTTCAGCCAAGGCACAGGAGGAGTCCATTTGCCTTTGGAATCAGTGTAAACATAGACTGCTTCCGGCTTCATTAAGGCTTTTCGCCCATCACTTAATGTAACTAGCGTGCCGCCGATAACGTCTATAGTGGCGATGTTTTTGAAATCACCTTCGAGCTTGATAGGCGCGTCAAGATATAGCAGCAGATTTGCACCATTTGGAATAGGCTCAAACCATTCTCGTAGACCAAAGACTTGACCGTCATACCACTTGCCACAGGTTGCTTCAGCCGCTAGGTTAATTAGTGTTCCATCAGGCTGAGATATTACCCAACCAATAGCTCCAATTTGGCTGTACCGCTGCTGGAAACTATTGCTTGCAAGGATTTCCTCGGCTGTGGGATACGGCCAAGCTCTGAAAGGACCCCCACCGATTTCCGGTCCTTCGTTCTCCTCTACAAGCATTACGTCATCAACACTAAGAGCACTTGCAGCATCTAGGCTACTCTGATTTACACTCATTGCACCCATAGCACCATAAGTGCTTCCACCAAGGTAAATCGCATCAGTCTGTATCCACTGGTCATTACCGTTGGCATAAGATGTCCCTGTTATAGTTACCGTGTTAATTGCAGTCAGCGCCGTTGCTGCTGAGACATAAGTTGGCAGCAGAAGATGAGTGTAACTCCAACTAATTGCAGTATCTATATGTCTTACTAACATATAGCTTCCATACTGCTGGTCAACAATGGCATTAATCAGACGGATTTTACTACCGACAGGTATTGCGCTTTGGTTGATATCTACAAAGTAACCGTCATATAGCGAGTCTGGGTTTAGTTTCTTGGCACAACGCTTATAAGCATCCACATAGCAGATATCGTTCTGATTTCTCACTCGGATATGCCGTACAATATTGCTTCCAATAAGCTTAGTACTACTTATTCCGGTAATGCTTACATAGTCGCCAATACCCGGTTTCGTAAGATTTTCACAGTAGACACGGATTCCTTTCACTTGAGGATATGTTGTTGGAATTGCGCTACCATCTAGTGGCACGATAATCGGCCCTTCCAAAGTATTTCCGTCTTGGATATTGCCAGCACTACCGTCATCAATATAGATATAGTTGTCTCCGACATATTTAACCTTGCCCCAGATACGAACAAGAAGACCTATGTTATATAGGCCGACACCGTCGGTGATACCTGGGGTATATAGTTCATTCACGGGTGCAGCACCGCCAATGAGAAAGTTATTCATGCCCAATGGGGCAATGGAAGAATTCTCCGTCGAAATCCACACATCGTCGGCTGTTATTTCTCTTTCACCGGTCGATGTATTGTTTCCGATGGTTCCCAGCACAGTCACTTTCTTGCCTACCGGAATCGTGGATCCTGTCCACGCAACTCTCACACCCGCTGTCCGATCAGATTCCTCGATGTAGAATGCGCCATCCATCGAATCACCTGTACCTGCAGAGACAGCCTGACCCTCTAGCTTACAAAGTGAGCCGTTTGACAATGCTCTTGCATCATGGATTCTTGCACAGGCAGTATGATTATTGTTGATTATGACCGTCCGAGTTGCGGATGAACTAGCAACCTTACGGCCATCCGGCTTATAGGCATATACCGTGATGGTGTAAACTCCATCTGTTAAAGACGTAGTATTCAGTGCATACTCAAAGGGTCTGCTCGTTATGTTAAATGTTGCAGAGCTCTTTCCAGTGAAATTTATTTCAATCCTTCCATAATCAGGGTTGCTCGACTGTGCTCCAATTACAAGGGTTGTCGTTCCTGATAAAATCGTGCCATCGGTAGCTGGTGATGTAATGGACAGTAGATTAGGATTACTGACGGTGATTGTTCTTGTTGGCGAATCAGCTACTTGTCCACCGCCTAGCTTATATCCAATCGCCTTCAGAGTATAAGAACCGTTGGCTATTGTAGTTGTGTCTATAGTCCAACTGAAGGGAGAAGCAATATCGGAAATTGTTCTAGTCGCGTTTTGCCCATAAATCCATAAATCGACGCTATTTATCACTGGATCGCTTGTTGCAACAGTTACATCGACGGGCAAAATTTCTGATATCGTTTGGCCGTTCATTGAAGGATTCACAATTGTGATAAGTGTTGAATTGTCAATCGACACTGTTCTTAGAGTTGAAGCACCTAAGAAGACATTTGAAGCATCATAGGCAAAAGCTCTAATGGTATAGTCACCGTTTTTGAATGTTGTGCTGTCAATATCACAGGTATATGGAACCGTAGTGTCCGAGGCAACCAAGATGCCTCTACAAGAGTTTTGCCCGAGCCAGAAATCAACATGAGCGACAGATGCGTTGGGGTCGGTTGATGCTGTCATCGTGAACTTGCCCGACTTCTGTTGGCCATCAGTCGCAGGTTCTGTTATCTGAACCAGTGATGAGTTGTCAATATATGCTTGTCGGACCGATGATGCACTCGCTTGACCGGTCGAGCTATAAGCCACCGCCTGCAATCCGTAGCTTCCTGCCGGTACTTGCGTAGTGTCAAAGTCGAAGTTGAATGCGGTTCCGGCATAGACCGTTCCTATCATAATATCCCGCGCCGCGCTGTGAAGCCACAAGTCTACCCTCGCTGTTTCAGGCGTTGTGGAAGGTGTTGCCGAGACTGCGATGGTTGCGGTGTTTGATAGGACTGAACCGTCAGTGGACGGGCTGGTTATGCTGACACTGGTTGGGCTTCCGCCGTTGTTAACAATAACCGGGCGACAAAACATGCCGCATTCGCGGACACTTGTGTCCTCATAAGCAACCGCTCCGAGCAAATAACGTCCATCTGATAAAGTAGTTGTATCAAAAATAAAGCCATATGGCGAAGTATAGTCCGTGGCAAGTAATGAGCATACGTCTTCACCATCAGTCAACCAGAACTCGACTCTTTTTATGCCGGTAGCATTCACCGGAGTCGCCGTAGCAGCTACATTGTAGGTTGTGCCGGATATTGTCGTGCCATCTGTGCTTGGGGTTGTGATTTCTACAGTCGGAGGAGTAGCACAAGCAGCCATCAAAGGATCCCCAATTGAAAGTTGTTGCCAACTGACATATGGCATTCCTATAATTGCACTCTCAGCCCACGTGTATCCACTGGTGTACTTTGGGAGAATAACATTGGGGTTTGGTGTGCAATTTGCATGTGGTTCGGAGGCATTGCCTGCAGTGGCACTAGCACCGTCACGAATCAACTCTACAGATCGGCTTTGTCCTGCACCCGCATTATAAGTGTACCCTGCAGACTCAGACCAAGCTTCGTATAAATTGACACCGAGATCTGTGCGTGCAAATGTTTCGCCTGGATGATATACATCATTATCAGCAAAACAACGCTCAAAAAATGTAGAATAATTGGATGGCCATTGTATGGTATTGAGATCGATACGGGCAATTCCATCTTGGAACTGTGTCTCTGCCAGAAGCACTTTTGGATCTGAGCCGAAAAGACGCAGTATAGTGCCGTCATATAGGCTTGATATGTGAGCAGCCACATTGACCCTAAACACTCCCGGTTCTATATTGGCTGGGTCTGTGTTGCAGCCTGAATCCCAACTACTGTCGAAGTTTGCTGCTCGCAAATACGAAGCATCAGTCGATACATTCCAATACAGCGCGACAGAACCGTCTTTCCAGGTGTTATGAGGCCGCCACCACGTTGTACTCAGATCCGCTGAGTAGTCGTAGGACCCAGGGCTCGAATAACCCAGAACGTTGTCCTCGTCGACAGCAAATTCGTAGTTTGCACTCGGAAGGTAATGTACGTTATCACCACTACCGGTGATCGGCTCGAGCAGATCATTTAGCGTTGACACCGTGGACGGGGAATGTATCCAATTGCTGCTTCCTCCGTCATCAATCACTGCGATAGCGTCGTCAAGTCCCGCAACCCCAGCACTGTTTGCTCTCTCTGCACGGTCTATAATCTCTTTGACATCGCTTGGTATAGAGTAATTCTGGCCGCTGATGGTAACGGTAGTCGTAGGTGAACTGAAACCATCGAGACGTGTGACAAGATAGTTCAGTTTCCAGGTCTGTCCATTACCTGCATCTATTGTGTTTGCCGAAGAGTCTCTGAACTCATCCCAACTAACAGAACTGTTATAGAATGGGTTGTGAACTAAGTACCCTTGAGAATCACGCAATCCCCAATGGGTTTGACTCAGAATATTCGGATTGCCCATAAGCATAAGGGCAGCGTCCACGCTGCCATAGGGCGTGCCAAAAACGGTTGTAGGTATTCCATAGCACAGCACGATTACCTTGATGTTTGGATGCGTAGAAAGATAGTTGGAGATGGGAGTGGCAATGTATGGTACGTATAGATTTTCAGATATTGATTCATAAAAAGATGCTTGTGGCAGACCGAGCAAGTTGCAAGCAGGAATTCCGCGTGCCTGTGCGTAGTATTTGGCAACGCCTTCTGAGGCTGGCACGATTTGGATGGCTGTTGCATATATAAGCGATGACGGATCAGGTAGCGGTTGACTATTGTACACCACCAGCACTTCATGTGGTGTAAATGCAAAAGATACCGGGCCGTTGAACACAAACAGCGCAGTAAAGAGAACAGTCCAGATTAGTGATCTCACCTAAACGTCCTCCGCTTCATCAACAGAACGCATACAGCAGGTGTTAGCAGTGCCAAAAATTGTGATGGCTCAGGGACAGCAACCACTTTGAAGTAAAGTGTGTCTGTTGGTTGAATATACTGCCATAGTCCTAGGACATTGACATTACCCCAGTGATGGCCTGACCTCGGTTCTGTCCAGAGGAGGTCTGTCTGTCCACTGGCGTGTTGGACATAGAGTTGCGCAATCATTTGTGAAGAATCATAATTCGTTTCATATACTATATCCAGCCGATCTGCTATGAATGACATTGGAACTTCCGGCTGACCGTACAAATATACAGAAGTTCCAGCTGCTACCCCAGTCTGCGTGGTCGGCACAGATATGGTTACAGGCCACTCCGCCCACTGAGCAGTATCAGTCGTGACTTCAAAAGGCCCGTAGGTGCCTGGCGTAACAGTGAAATTCCAATCTATTGCCGTATAGTAAGGTGGTTGCGGAATAGCGCCCAAAAGCGCGATTTGTCCAAACTTCACATACCACCCCGCCTGCAAATCAGCAGCTTGGCCCATCTGGGCAAGAGCAAGTAATAACAAAACTGCCAGAACTACAGTAATCTTTTTCATTTGGATTTCCCTCCATTTGTTTTTATTGCACAAATACTGCCATACTGCCTACTTTGCCAGAGCATGTCTCCTCTGCCTTTAATGAAAAACCCGGCGCACTATCCGAACTGCAAAAAGCAGCCCCCATACTGCGTCGGGCTATGATTGGAGTATAGCATGCAGACTGGCCGGAAAATTACCCAACAGCATAAGAGCACTATCCACGCTGCCATAGGGCGTGC
>DJHI01000159.1:9896-10081 GCA_002431715.1 Armatimonadetes bacterium UBA5829 | reverse complement strand
TAGAAGAGCACGTTCGGGCATGAAAGACCCGAAGAGACCTATGGGAAGCTTCGTATTCCTTGGCCCTACCGGCGTTGGAAAGACCGAGCTTGCCAGAGCGCTTGCTCAGTATCTCTTTGAGACTGAAGACGCGATCATCAGGATCGATATGTCCGAGTATATGGAGCGCTTCTCCGTATCGAGAC
>DJHI01000159.1:9658-9867 GCA_002431715.1 Armatimonadetes bacterium UBA5829 | reverse complement strand
AGGCGCACCTCCCGGATATGTGGGTTACGATGAAGGCGGACAGCTTACTGAAGCTGTTAGGAGGAGACCTTATTCGGTCGTGCTTCTCGATGAGATCGAGAAGGCGCATCCCGAGGTCTTCAACATTCTGCTGCAGGTTATGGAAGACGGCCGGTTGACCGACTCCCAGGGCAGGATCGTCGACTTTAAGAACACGATCATCATCATGA
>DJHI01000159.1:5914-9652 GCA_002431715.1 Armatimonadetes bacterium UBA5829 | reverse complement strand
GGGTTCCGCGAGACGGAGTCGCCTGCAGAGTCCGAGAGAGCTTACGAGTCCATGAAGCACCGCGTCACCGAAGAGATGAAGCGGACCTTCAGGCCGGAGTTCTTGAACCGTGTGGACGATGTGATTGTCTTCCATCAGCTTACCAGAGATGAGATTCTGCAGATCGTCGACCTGATGGTAGATCGAGTCAGACAGCAGGTCTCCAGCCAGGGTATGGAACTGGAAGTCACTCGCGAGGTCAGGGAACTGCTTGGGGCAGAAGGCTTTGATCCTCAGTTCGGTGCAAGACCGCTTAGACGCGCAGTTCAGCGGTTGATAGAAGACCCGCTGGCGGAAGAGATTCTGCTTGGCAGATTCACAGCCGGTGACACAATCCGGGCTGAGCTTGAAGACGGCAAAATCTTCTTTACGAAGGCTGCCGATTTGAAGGCTCTGCCGGTAGAGTCGCAGTCTACATCGTAATAAGACAAAACGAATCCCTCCAGGTAAGATACCNNTCCTAACAATATCACCTATGGCTCTTTAACTCGAATATACCCCTCAGCCCAGGCTTTATCGGAATTTGACCGGTCAATACCATTATTTCTTTTCTTAACAAGCATGGATGGGTCGTTTGGGTCTCCTTCGACACCAAAATGGAATGAAAAAGAACCTTGTTCAGCACTTGTCACTCCATAACACAAATTTATGGCGCTATATCCCGGAGGCATATCGACTCCCCAATTGCTATTATAATCTGTGTTCTTTCTTTCCAGCCTGGTTGTCGGTGTCGAGCGCAGTGCTATATTGATCGCATCCGCATTCGGGCTAATTAACTCTATGTAAGGTTTCCTTGCATTATCCGTAGCTATCAGTTTTAGCAGATAAACCCCTGCCGGCAGTTTCGGTTCTTCAAGCAAGCTATTCGTTGCTATCGCGCCAAGTATAACCGATCCACCATTATGCTGTTTAAGATTGTCTAATAATCGACTCATATCTTTATCAACATTCTTGTTCCAGCATATTACAATTTCATGTTTTCGGCTGCGGTCCAGATAAAGAAGATTTCCATAAGAGCTATTCTCATAGCCCGGTATCTTCGTCGTTTGGCGAGTTATTTGAGCCATTAAGTCATCTATTTCGGGCTGAGTAGTCGTCCGGGGAACACCTTCGAGTGTCAGATTTAGTGTAGGTTTTATATCTCCCGGCCAGCAGGCAATCTTTAGGCTGAAATCTTCCATATCATGCCAACCTTTGTGTGAATACTTCAGTAATTCTCCACCACCTTCGCCACAGCTGCCGCTGCTGCCGATTCTTCTACTGTCTTTCGGAAAGCTATTGATAAATGGAAGCTCCAATTCGGCACCGCTAGAGCCGGTAAGGTTCCATACAATGCCTCCGTCCTTGCAAATCAACCTAATCAGATAGACATCGCCCGGCAAATTACGATCGGCCAGTATAGTGCTTGTCTGTATGAAGCCTACCTGCATCTCCCAACCATCGGAGTCTACTCTGTCTCCGGCCATCGCTTGGACTATATCGACAAAATGATCGCGAATTCCACTCTTGATATCGAGCATGCTCCCGACGCTACTTCGAATTTCGATCCCATTTACCTGTGTGCTGGTTCCACCGCTCATATCCCCACCCCAATGCAATTCAGGGAATTTCTTGTTGAATTTTCTTAATCCCTCCTGCCAGTCCAAATCTTGAGCCGAAGTCGGGACAAATGGTAACTTCTGAACGAGAGGCTCTCCTTTCCTCCATTTATCATGATCGGTTATCACAGGTGGCGATACCACCTGCGGCCTGCCTTTGTCAGAAGCAAGAAGCACTTTTCCTGCTGTAACAATGCTTGAATCTGTTCCTTTATGGGCTAATACTGTACCTTCATCGACTATAACATAGTCTAAATTCTTCCCCGTCCCCACTCTGAATACAGTCCCCTGATCAAGAACCGTCAGACGGCGAGTAAGTATTTTCAAACCGGAACCGTAAAAAACTGACGCCTTAATCCATCCATCCTCAAGACGAAGCGTTTTTCCATCGATCCGGCGAACAATCGAGTGCGGGCCGATCTCTAAGTAAATGTTGTGTCCTATACGCGCAGATTGAACAGTATTACCTGCAGCTATCCGCTCACCAATACTTATTGATGAACTGCTGCTGAAAATGGCCATGATTACAAAAATGAGTAGAATACCCAAGGCTCCTGCCCAGACAATGGGCGCAGGCTTCAGGACACGATTCCAGATGTTTTTCATAAGTGACGGCATGGTTCCCACCTTGGCTTTCGTGGTTGCATTTTCATCGAACCCGGCAATTTCTGGAATATTCAAGGTATAGGCCCATTCGAGCAGTTCACGATGCTCGGCCCAGACATCGACCATCTTCCGGCACTGCGCGCACGCCGCCAGATGCTCCTTTGCGCGAGCGCTTTCTTCCAGTGTAGTCTCTCCGTCTACATAACTCGATATAAGCAGCAATGTCTCCTGATCGCATGTCATTTCTATCACCTTGCTTTCGGGACTTCGACGCCTGCGCCTCTCAATATTTCTCCCAAACGTATTTTCGCGCGCAGGGCACGTATGCGGACAGTGCCTTCCTTAATACCTAAAGACTCCGACAACTCCCTGTAGGTAAGCCCTAAAAGGTATTTACCGGCCAGAATCTCCCTATCTTCATCGTCCAGTTTTAAAAGCTGCTCGATCACGATATTTCTCACTATAAGCTCTGTTTCGTCCTGGCAATAAACCGCGCAGTCCTCAGTCAGCTCATCGGCAGGTTTTCTCTTTCGGCGATAATCCAGCACTTTTCGCCTCAAAATGGTGTAGAGCCAGGCGCCTGCCTTTTCAATATCACGCAAGCCTGAGAATCCTCTATAGGCGTCGATCAGCGCATCCTGAACAATATCGAGAGCAGCTTCGCGGTCACCGCAGAGGTGATACGCCGCGCTCGTCATCATCTGCCGATAACGCTCAACGAGGAGTTCGAATTCTCTGTGACTTGGATTCTGCATAGCCCGCCTGATTTTATTTGCGCAAATGGAGTCGCTCCACATATATAGTGGAGTGAACGCGTGAGGATGTTACAAAGAAATTGCAGATATAATTATAGACTCATACCCGAGTTGGATAAAAGTTTCTCCCGGGGAAAATATATCATCATCCATAAGCTTCATGTTATGTATACCCCTGGCGGGTCAGTAATTTGATCGCGAAGGATGATGATATACCATCAAACTATTAGGCTATCGTGCTTTGCCTGCAGGTTGTGACGTTCTTCTATTATTGTGCTTGTTTTTCTGAACGGGACCGTGTTTGAACTCATTTATAGCAGCAGGACGAGCAGAATAATCGAAATCTTCGAGTTTTTTGCGCTCGATCGGCCCGCCTAAGGCTCTTTCTATATCCCATACAACCGCTGCATCCTCTTTTGTGATCAGAGTCATCGCATCGCCTTCACGCTCCGCTCTGCCCGTTCGGCCGATGCGGTGAATATATGTATCAGCATTATCCGGCACATCATAATTAATGACATGCGAAATGGTTTCTACATCAAGCCCGCGTGCGGCGATATCAGTTGCAACCAATATTTGGCATCGGCCAAGCCGAAAATCATCGAGCGCACTTTGACGCTGAACCTGGCTCTTGTTTGAATGTAACGCCTTGACTCCGTAACCCGCTCGCGCTATCTGCTCTGCGACTCGGTTTGCACGATGCTTCGTGCGTGTGAAGATGAGCACCGAATTTGTATCGG
>DJHI01000159.1:5721-5890 GCA_002431715.1 Armatimonadetes bacterium UBA5829 | reverse complement strand
GAAGCTTAAGCACCAAGGAAGTCTTCAGATGCTGTGGGCAGGGATAAAGAGCATGCGAAACGGTCTTTGCAGGAGCGCATATATCCACATCGACCCGTTTTGGCTTATTAAGATTCTTTGAAGCAAGCTCTGTAAGCTCAGACGAAAACGTCGCCGAAAAGAGCATAGT
>DJHI01000159.1:0-5695 GCA_002431715.1 Armatimonadetes bacterium UBA5829 | reverse complement strand
CTGCCGCTTACGAGGAAGGCACTTCAGAATGCGCTTAATAGATGGAAGGAAGCCCATATCAAGCATTCGGTCAGCTTCATCCAGCACGACCTTTTCTACATTCAAGAAGTCCGTATTTCCACGCTCTATATGATCGAGGAGCCTGCCGGGACATGCTATGATGACATCCACTCCCTTTTTTAAGGCATTTTCTTGGGCTACCATCCCCACCCCACCATAAACTGTCGCACTTTTGACCTTTGTATGCTTGGCAAGTTGCTTGAAGGATTCGTGAATCTGCTGGGCAAGCTCTCTGGTCGGAGTTAACACTATTGCTCTCGTTCCTCCGGTGGGTGAATCAAGAAAATGCTGAAGTATGGGCAGCACAAATGCGGCAGTTTTACCGGTACCTGTTTGAGCAGTGCCTATCAGATCACGGCCCGACAGACCAATAGGAATAGCCGCCAACTGCACTGGTGTAGGCGTCTCATATCCAGCTTCATTTATTGCCTTTTGAAGCCGCGAGTCCAGTTCGAACCGATCAAAAGATGATTCTGTTTTTGCTGCGGTCATATCGTGAAATGATACAACAGGCTTTCTGAGAACAAATTCCTTACGCTTCGGCTTATCCTTTAGTGCCATCTGCCGCTTGAAGCAGTCATCACAATAGACCGGCTTTTCATCTGAAGGCTTGAATGGTAATGTGGCATCTTTTCCACACACTGAACAAGGGACAGTATAGGTTGGACAGTCGCCTACTCTGTTATGCCTTCGCCTGAATGTACGCTTCTCATGGCATTCGGCGCATCTAGTCGGAGGGTTAAAACCCAATTTTGCAAATTCTTTCTGCTCTTGCACGGTAAATATAAACTCCTGCTCACAATCACGGCAGATGCAGATTTTATCCTTATAGTTCAAATCGATACTCCAAGTGGATTGCTAAACTATTGTCTTCGAAGCTTTCAGCGATTGAACTAGCGGGACCGAGGCTTTTCGCGAACAACCAGACCAGTGCCAAACCAACGTAACAATGTAGAACTATTATAGCACAATAAGAAAAACGCTTAGGCAGTCCGCTCAATTACAAACTGCGCGAGTGATTTCAGTGCTGAGGTGTATTTGGATAAATGAATGCTTTTAAGGCCCTCACAGGCTTTTTGCACACAATTTCGGGCCATATTCAGGGCGTCATCGATGGCGCCGCATTCGATGATTTTATCGGCGATCTGAGCAGCTTCTTCTCTTGTCAGGTAGCCTTCGAGAACTTGTGTGGGAACGTTGAGTTGAAATGCCGGTTTTTTAAGCGCAAGCAGAACAGGAAGAGTGTATTTGCCGCTCATTAAGTCGGCGCCGATATCTTTGCCCGTCTGGGCAGGGTCGCCAGCGATATCAAGGACATCGTCGGTTATCTGAAATGCCTTGCCTAAGTTGATGCCGTAATCGGCCAATGCCTTTCTTGTAGTAGAATCGGCTCCGGCAAGCATTGCGCCACACTCGCAGCATGCGCGCATAAATGAAGCGGTTTTGCCATTGATGATCTGGTCATAGTTTTCCTGCCAGGCATCTATGCTGCCCTCGCTCTGAGCCTGGAGCATCTCGCTCTCGGTCATGCCGACCGCCACAGAGGAGAGCGTTGTAAATATCTCATTGTCTCCGTTTGCGGCCAAAAGTGAAAAGGCCTTTGAGAGGAGATAATCACCGCCCAGCACGCTCAGTTTGTTCCCCCAAATACTGTTTGCCGTTCTCTCGCCGCGGCGTTCGCGGGTTTCATCCACAACATCATCGTGTACGAGTGAAGCCATGTGTACAAGCTCAGTAGCGGCAGCCAGACTGCCGACATGGTCTATATCGGCGTTTTCGTTCGCTGCCAGAGCCGTAAAGAGCACAAGAGCCGGACGTATTCTCTTGCCGCCCGCAGAGAAAAGATGCATGGATAGATCGAAAGCGGCCGAGACCTCGGAGTCTATCTCAGACTCGAGAATTCCCTCGACCATATCCAATTCCGATGCAATCGGCGCGGCCCAAACCGGCCTTATTTTCTCTATCAAACGAACGCTCATCAATAACTCCAAATGGAACTAATAATTCTGTTTACCCAACGTCAGGGCTTAGTGCCGATGTGAACGCACACAGCACCGAACATGAGATCATAATAATGCACATCGACCAGTCCGCTCGCCGTCATCTGCTCCGCAAGCTCTTCGCGCGACATAAATGCCTTAACCGAATCCGGCAGATACTCATACGCGTTGCGCCCGGCTCGAAAAAAAGACGCCGTTCTGGGCGTGAGAAAGTAAAACCAAAACTTCCATAATGGTCGAAGCAGAGGCAGCCTCACATGGCTGATCTCCAGATTAATAACTCTACCGCCGGGCCTTACGACCCTGGTCATCTCGCTCAAGGCTTTTGGCAAATCCGCTACATTTCGGAGGCCGAAGCCGACGGTCGCGCAGTCGAACGAATCATCCTCAAACGGCAGCGTGCAGGCATTACCAGCGGCAAACTCTACGTTATCAAATCCTTTTCGAGCAGCCTTTTCTTTGGCAATCTCGATCATCGGAACCGAAAAATCGACCCCGACAACACTGCCTGCCGAACCGACCCGCCGAGCCAGCTCAAATGCAAAGTCGCCTGTTCCACAACAGACATCCAGAGCCTTGCCGCCCGGCTTCACCCCGGATTTCGACACGGCGAACCTGCGCCATGCCTTGTGCCTGGTCAGGCTGAGCACACTGTTGAGCAGATCATACTTTGGCGCAATAGACGAAAAGAGGCTTTCAATATAAGCCTCTTTGCCATCTTTATTACTCATATTACCGCTGCGACACTCCATAGTTCAATGACCGAAAGGCATTATAGCGGAATCGCGGCGGGCAGTCAATTCAAAAGCAGGTAATAGGTAACAGGCAATAGGAAACAGATGGGTTTAGCCATTACTGTTACCTGTTGCCTGCCTGCTATTGCCTATACTAAAATTCAGTTCCGCTGAGGAAGGTGAACTTGCTGATCTTTAACGCGGGAGCAAGGATTCCATCATCGAGGGTGAGGTCTCTGCCGACCATATCGACATTCTGCAATGCCTCAACAATACTCTGGTTGAACCGGAGGTTCTTTACAGGTGAGATGATCTTACCGTCCTCGATAAGGAACGTTCCATCGCGGGTCATTCCCGATAAGCCGGCAGTCATAACGTGAGTAATGTTTGCGTAATGGAAGCGGGTAATCATAATGCCGCGCTTGGTGGCTGCGATCATTTCGGGAACGGTCGCATCGCCGGGGCCCATTATGAGATTGATTCCGCCATAGTGGCCGGTCGACTTCTTTCCCTCGCGATGAGCCGTATAGGAGCCGTATAGGACGCCGGAGGCTACGCCATTTTTGAAGATATCGACATGCTGCTTTGCTATGCCCTCGGCATCGAACGGAGCGGTGATTGTGCGAGGGTCGCGGCCATCATCCCATATGCTGATCTTATCGCTCAGGATCTTCTGGCCCATCTTGCCGCACATGAAGCTGTGGCCTTCCTGGTATGCCATCGAGCCAAGACCGACATAACGCAGATCATAGAGCATATCGCATGTGGCATACGGCAGCAGGATGCACTCATAGTCCCCCGGAGGCACATCCACAGGATTTCGGCTCTCATATGCCCTCGCCGATGCCTCGGCGCCGATTGCGCCAGGATTGATCTGAGAAGCATCCACAGAATGGCCCTGCGCATAGCCGAAACCGCCGTCAGGACCGGTGACAACGCATGTGAGCCTGGCGGATGTTCCCTGATAATAAGAATCCACACCGAGGCTGTTCATAACGCCGTGCTCGAATTTGTTGATATTGTAAGAACCGGCCGCGGTTCCACCCACCCTGTCGGACTCGATAACTATCTCACGAACGGCCTTTGCACGATCTTCCGCGGAGAGATTGGCAGTCGCATCTGAATATGACTTGACCTCCGGGATTCGCTCAACAGGCTCGGGAAGTGATACAAAATCCGGGTTTTCATCCTGATGATGAGTCATCGCGATGCAGTCGTCTACAAGAGCTTTTATACCCTGCTCGCTGATGTCGTTGCCGCCCATAGAGGCGATCTTCTTGCCGAATACAGTGCGCACGCTTATGCCGACATTCTCGAAGGCCATGTTCTGGTGAATAGTCGAATTGGCAAACCGGGTAAGAGCGGAGTCGCCCGTGCGTATGCTGACCTCGGTCTGATCCGCGCTCGAATGGCTTAATGCGATCTGCATCAGCTCTCTAACTTTGTCCTGACCAAGCAATTTCATTTCGCACCTTCCATTCTTACGTTGTTAAATCTTGCTGGGGCAACGCCGTGACCTACATGAGCGAGCTGCGCGGGTTCGCCCTTACCGCAATTCGGGATTCCATACAGATGCCAGTCGTCCTTACCACAGATAGCATCACATGATCCCCAGAACTCGGGAGTCATGCCCGAGTAGATAGGGTTCTTTAGAATGCGACCCAGCGAGCCATCCTTGATCTCCCAAGCTATCTCAGTACCGAATAGGAAGTTCAAGCGCTTATCGTCTATACTCCAGCTCTTTATATCGGCTACATACACGCCATCTTTGGTATCGGCGATAAGCTCGTCAAACGACCAGTCTCCGGGCTGGAGATTGATATTGGTCATTCTGATGATGGGCATGCGGTTCCAGTTGTCGGCCCGCATCGCTCCGGTGCTGCGCTGGCCTAGCTGGATAGCTGTTTCGCGAGAAGAGAGGTATCCCTGGAAGATGCCGTCTTTCACGACATCGACTCTCTGGCCGGGAACTCCCTCATCATCGAATGCAAAGGTTCCTAACCCACCGTGGACTGTCGCATCGGCGGTAATGTTGACTATATCCGAGCCGTAGCGGAAGCAGTTGAGCTTTTCAGGAGTGAGAAAACTTGTTCCGGCAAAGGACGATTCCATGCCGAAAACGCGATCCAGTTCTATCGGATGTCCGCAGGACTCATGCACCTGAAGGGCAAGAATGGAACCCTGCAGGATCATAGTGGTCGGGCCTCCCGGGCAAACTGGAGCGCTGAGCAACGCCACTGCCTCATCCCTTACCTGCTCGGCATGTTCGAGCAGTTTCATCTCTTCGATAAACTCATAGCCCCTGGCGGAATAATCGCCGCCGAACGCGCCCGGATATGAGCGAGTCTGAACCTCCGAGCCTTCGATAGCCGTCGCGCCTATACCCGCGCCGCTTTCAATCTTTGTCTGCTCTATATATGCACCCTCGGTGCTTGCAAAGACCTGCTCAAACCTCCATGCGTCCAGGAAGCAGTCGGTCACTTTAACCTTGGGGTCCTGCCTGAGAATCTCGTCGACATCTTTGAGATAACCTATTTTTTCATCGAACGGAACGTCGAACGGGTCTTTCTTCCACTCAGTCTTAAACGAGCCTTCGTGAACCTCCACGGGCGCGAGCTTTACATCTTTCACCTTAACCCGCGCGGATGCTTTGGCGATCCGAGCCGCTTCATCGGCAATTCGCTCACCGGCTTCTTTTGTAACGTGCGGGCTGCAAGCAAAGCCCCAGGCTCCATCGAGTAGGACTCGAACGCTGAAGCCATAACCCGAAGATTTGCTTAGCCCCTCGACTTTTCCTGTTCGTAAATTGACGGACTCATTTTCACGCCGCATAATACGAATATCCGCATAGTCCGCCCCGAGCGCTTTCGCTCGTTCGAGGACGCCTTCGCAAAACTGCCT
>DJHI01000120.1:29313-30497 GCA_002431715.1 Armatimonadetes bacterium UBA5829 | reverse complement strand
GGTGCATCCTTGAAGCCGCCTGTGAGTGCTGCAAGTGATGGCATAGGCAGAGATGATTATCTCTATGGGTGCAAACGGGTAAGTCAGGTAACATGGATACTGCCGAGCCTATATGCCCCTTTTGAGAAAATCCTCCTGTCGTCGTTACATTCAAGGAGGAATATCATGAAGAAAATGACATTCGTTTTAGCGGCACTGATTCTTGCGTGCTCGATTCCTGTCTTTGCACAGGGACCGTTCACCGATGTGCCGACGGATCACTGGGCATATGACGCAGTGAACCAGTTGCAGCAGGATGGTATCATCATCGGCTACCCGGACGGAACGTTCGGTGGCAAGAGAACCATCACTCGATACGAGTTCGCAGTTGCAGTCGCCAGAGTAGTTGACTACCTCGGCGGCCAGGGTGGCGTTGCAGGCATCAGCCAGGCTCAGTTGGATCAGGCTCTCTCCGGCTATGCCAAGAAGAGCGAGATTCCGACAGTTCCGACTCTTGCAAATCTTGCAACCAAGGATGACCTGAACAAAGTCAGCAAACTCGTCGATGAGTTCCGTGATGAACTCGCATCTCTCGGTGTTGACGTAGACGCTCTCAAGAGAGACGTAGCCGCTTTGGCTTGCCGCGTCGATATCATCGAAGCAGAGCAGAAGCGCGTTAAGATCACAGGCAATGCCAACGTATTCGCTATCACAGATATGAATAACAGTGCCGGCGATGTGGCAGCAGCCGATCTTGACAACCGCACAATCCCGACCACTGCTAACCTGGGCAATTCCGTTAGCGTGGTTCGCGACTTCGACCTCAACATCGTTGGCCGTGTGAGCGATGCTACAACAGTCAATGCGACAATCAACTATGGCGATTACCTGAACTATGTAAGGTACGTCGATGACTTTATCGGCGGTGTAAGANNTAAGACCGACGACAAAGACCGACACCCAGGGTATCGGTGGTGTTGATCAGGATAAGCAGTTTGTGGATGCTTTCTTCCCGTATTACGCATACATCAGTGCGGCTACAGGCAAGGGCAACCTCAGCGTAGGTCGATTCCCGATCGCATTCACTCCTTACACCTTGAAGAAGATCGATGTTGACAGCTATACATCCATCCTCAAGACTGACGATGGCTACTATCCGATGGACGGTATCAGCCTTGCTCAGAACTTCGGTGGCGTGGACGTTA
>DJHI01000120.1:28536-29290 GCA_002431715.1 Armatimonadetes bacterium UBA5829 | reverse complement strand
TTCAACCAGATCGGTGGAAACTCCGTTGGTGGTCTTACAACTCTGATCACTCAGAGCGCAGGCTTCCGCGGCGTGGTCGGCATTCCGTGGAGTGGCAAGCTTGGTCTTACTTACTATCAGGCATGGTCCGATCTTTCTACCGTTTACGATCAGGCCAGAGTTTGGGGTGCTGATCTTTCTATCCCGGTCGGTATGTTCAACTTCAACGGCAGCTACACCAAGAGTGACACTCTGGCTGCAGGCGATGCTCCGGCTGGAACAGACGATATCACTGATGATGGCGTAGCATGGGACGGCGCTTTCGGCGCAGTCATCGGCAAGTTGAGCGCCAAGGCTGGTTACAAGTCCATCGGCAGCAACTTCACCGCTGCTGGCGCATGGGACAAGATCGGTCATTGGACCAACCCTGTTAACGTAAAGGGTCCTTATGCCAACTTCACATATCCGATTATGCCGAATGTGAACGTTGTTCTCGACGGCGAGTTCCTTTCCGTCATCGATCCTACTAGCTGGACCGGCAATGCCGCTCTTACTAGAGAAGATCAGATCATCAAGGCCGAAGGCGGAGTGCAGTGGGGAATCTCCAAGGCTAACTCCTTGGCCCTCGGTTATCAGTGGGTGAAATTCTCACCTGATAACAGCGCTCTGGATTCCGGAGTTGAGTCCTACCTGACCATCGGTTGGGCACATCAGGTGAACCCGGATGCCGCTCTTAAGATCGGCTACCAGTTCATCAACTGGGACGGCGGTGAAG
>DJHI01000120.1:28381-28512 GCA_002431715.1 Armatimonadetes bacterium UBA5829 | reverse complement strand
TGTCCAGTTCGGCGTGAGCTTCTAAGCTCAGTCTTATTAAAAGCACAAGCCCCTGGAGCAATCCGGGGGCTTTTAATTTTAGATTGAGGATTTTATATTTATAATTGGGATTGGGGAGCGCTATGAAAAAA
>DJHI01000120.1:26988-28332 GCA_002431715.1 Armatimonadetes bacterium UBA5829 | reverse complement strand
TGCTTGCTTTTTGCCATCGTAAGCCTGCTTATTGCAGCCACGGCATTTGCGGCGCCGGTTGTTCCTGATGCAGGAATTATTCCGCCGCCTGCCATTTATATACCCTACGGCGGTACAATCACCACCGAAATCAATTTTAGCGATAATGACATATTGGGCATCGCAAAACAGCTAATTACCGCGACTGCAAAAACGGCTGATGATATGTTTGTTGCAGCAAAACAGCGTCAAGAGCAGCCATCAGAAGTAGTGAGCATTCTCAGCAGTTTGAACTTAGCCACGCTTTCCGAGGCANNCAGAGTAATTGTCGCAAAATATACGACTAATATAACGCCATCAGAGATGATGCGGCAGTTCACCGGCGGAGTCGCGAAGGCGGGAGACTTCACAAAAGTGATAAGCGATCAGACCTTTATCCCGGGTACGGCGGCTTTATTTGCCCAGGAGGGCAACGGTGGATTTATCGGCTTTGCATATGACTCAAAGCAGCACATGCTTTATGCCGCTCGAATTGTCGGATCTGTGGATATAGCAAAAATCACAGACTGGGCTATACACTCGGCAGCAATATTCGAAGCAAAGATTCCCGCCGATAAAATTGCTCCTTTACTGGATATGCCAGCAAACATAGATACACCGGCCGATCAATAGTCTATACCTTTTCTTGCGGATATACCTTTCTCATACGGGTGCTTGATCTGTTTCATTTCGGTTACATAATCCGCCGCAGCAATAATATCCGGTGGAGCGCTGCGGCCGGTTAGAATCAGTTCCAGGCGCCCGGGCTTGTTTTTTATCAGACTCAGAACCCGGTTTGCCTCTATAAGTCCGTAATGGACAGCGTTATTGATCTCATCCATGATCACCAGGTCATATTCTTCCGACATAATGGTATGCTCGGCAAATTCTATAGCCTCTTCACACTGATGCTGTCTCTGTGCTACTTTTTGCTTATTAATGCTCCTTGAAGGATCGATTGCAAATTGCCGCAGGGTCAACTGATCCGAAAAGCGTTTGGCAAAGAGGGCTTCACCGATATCACAGTAGCCTTTAATGAACTGAATGACGCAGACATTCATTCCCCACCCTATGGCCCGCAAAGCGACGCCCAGCGCGGCAGTGGTCTTGCCTTTTCCTTCACCTGTATATACATGAACCAATCCCTCTACATCTGCCGATTTATCCACTCTAACCTCCTACGTGCTTAGCATACTAACATGCCTCAAGCTCATCGTCAAGATAAGTCTAGCTGCTCATTCTTGATGAATACTAATATACAACCAGCATCTTGAGCTCTGTCGAAAGGTGCGGTTAAACTTAAACAATAGCTCAGAATTACCCGCA
>DJHI01000120.1:25985-26974 GCA_002431715.1 Armatimonadetes bacterium UBA5829 | reverse complement strand
GCTCACCTTTTGCTCATCATTTGTGAGTTGTTACAGATAAGTTTGACAATAGATCAGCTTGGGTAATAAGCGCAAGAAAGGCGCAATTCCTGTCTCGCAATATCTGCGTTAGGAGGAATCCAGCCATACGGATAAAGAGCATAAGAGGAAAGCTTGCAGCATTATTCCTGATAGCAATATGCCCGGTCCTGTCCATTCAGATATACAAGGAAGTGGATGTATATCTGCAGTCGCGGCAGGCTGCGCCTTACCTGAAGATAAAAAGTCTTTCCGAGTTACGTATAAACCAGGAAGATTGGCTGATAAGTTCGTTAGCTGCCACAGCGCTGGGATTAATTTTTATATATGTTCTTGGCAACCGGCTCACAAAACCGATAACCAGGCTCAGTCATGCCGCGACAGCAATAGCAGCGGGAGACTATAGAAGACGCGTTAAAATACACACCGGTGATGAGATGGAAGTATTGGGTAGGGCATTCAATTCTCTAGGTGATAGTCTGACCAATTACGAGATGACAGTCAAGCAGCAGGCGAATATGCTGACTGGAATGGTGGAAGCTGCAAGAGATGCCTCATCATCGCTAGATCTTAAAAAATGCGGCAAAGCAATAGCAGATGCCATATGCATTCATCTTGATGCAAGTGACGCCGCTGTTTTTTTAAAAAACGATACTGACGGCGGACTCAAGTTGCTGGCAAGTAACGGTCAGCGTCATAAAACAGCTTGGAAGCGTTTGGCAAACCATGTCATTGATTCAGGCGGCTATCTGGTTATGACCGAGCAAGATACGGATCATAATTTACACAAAGGCGCTGCTCTGGCAGGCGTGCCATTATCAACGGGAACAGAGACTATAGGCGCCGTCATCGCTAAATTCCAGGATAAAATAACCCGCGCCGACTTGAAACCGGCAAGCATTCGCAGTGATCTGTTAATCACATTCGGCATACACTCCGCGGCTGCCATATCCAACGCCAGAGTGCATTCG